>JALUVF010000123.1 GCA_027020915.1 bacterium | reverse complement strand
CATGGAGGTGGAGCTGATCTACCCTGTGGCGTTGGAGCCTGGGTTGAGGTTTGCGGTGAGGGAAGGAGGCCGGACGGTGGGAGCCGGGGTGGTGACCGACGTGATTGAGGATTGACCATGAGGGAAACGGTCCTTCTGGCTTGTACAGAGTGTAAGAGGAGGAACTACAGCACCAACAAGAACAAGAGGAACACTCCAGAGAGGCTGGAGTTGAAGAAGTACTGCAAGTGGTGTGGTAAGCACACCGTACACCGTGAGGTGAAGTAGACCTTTGTTGCAGGCCAGTAGCTCTAATTGGTAGAGCGCCGGACTCCAAATCCGGTGGTTGGGGGTTCGAGTCCCTCCTGGCCTGCCATTATTTGTGTTGGAGAGACCCATGCTGGAGAAGATTCGCTCGTTCCTGAGGGAAGTGAAATCCGAGACCAAGAGGGTGGTGTTTCCCTCCCGCAAACAGACCATACAGGCGTCCATAGGAGTCATCCTGTTCAGTGCCTTTGTGGCCTTTTACCTGGGGCTTCTTGACTTTCTTTTTGCCAGGCTTATAAGTAAGCTCCTTACTTTCTGAGGGAAGATTGGGTATGGAGCAGGAGCAGCAAGTCAGCGACAAGAGATGGTACGTCGTCCACACCTACTCGGGTTTCGAGAATAAGGTGCGCCAGTCCATCCTGGAGCGGGCCAGGGCCCAGGGTCTGGAGGAGAAGATAGAGGAAGTGGTGGTCCCCACCCGGGATGTGGTGGAACTCAAGAAGGGCAAAAGGAGAAAGGTGAGCAAGAAGGTCTTCCCAGGCTACATTCTGGTGAAGATGGTCCTGGACGACGAGACCTGGTACCTTATCAAGAACACTCCCCGTGTCACAGGATTCCTGGGTTCCGAGAAGAGCCCCACCCCCGTGCCCGATGAGGAGGTGGAGGCGGTGGTCAAGCGTTTGGCCAAGGCGGGGGCCAAGAGCGACAAGGAGTTTGTCAAGGGCGACTACGTTAAGGTGGTGGACGGGCCCTTCGAGAACTTCACCGGGGTGGTGGACGAGGTGAATCCTGAGAAGCAGAAGATCAAAGTTATGGTGAGCATATTCGGCCGATCCACTCCTGTGGAACTGGACTATCTACAGGTGGAGAAGCTTTAAGGAAAACACAAATGGCCTTCCTATGGAGAAGGCGCGAAGGGGGATAATCCATGGCTAAAGAGGTGGTGGCCAAGATAAAGCTTCATATACCGGCGGGGCAGGCCAACCCTTCCCCACCCGTGGGACCTGCCCTGGGGCAACACGGTGTCAACATCATGGAGTTCTGTAAGGCCTTCAACGAAATGACCCGGGACAAGCAGGGTGTGATTATCCCTGTGGTCATCACGGTTTACAAGGATCGTTCCTTCACTTTCATCACCAAGACCCCTCCCGCTTCTATTCTTCTCAAGATGGCCGCTGGAGTGGCCAAGGGGGCCGGGGATCCCCTGAGGGAGAAGGTGGGCAAGGTGACCAAGAGCCAGGTCCGGGAGATTGCCCAACAGAAGATGCCCGATCTCAACGCCTACGACATTGAGAGTGCCATGAAGATCATCGAAGGAACGGCCAGGAGCATGGGCATCGAGGTTGTAGAGGGCTGATAAGGAGGCATGGGGAAAAGGCCAAGGGGGTAGGTGCGCCCTCATGTTTCTCCATGGGAGGCAAAGGAAGAAGGATCGTGGCAACAGGGATTTGGGTACAATACCACGACTGAGTGGGAGGCTAGGATGCCGAAGAGAGGTAAGCGGTACCAGGATCTGAAGAAGCTGGTGGATAGCGGCAAGAAGTGCGGGCTGCGGGAAGCCGTGGAACTGGTGAAGAAGCTGGCCACAGCCAAGTTCGATGAGACCATTGAGCTGGCTGCAAGGCTGGGGGTGGATCCACGCCACGCAGACCAGATGGT
>JALUVF010000122.1 GCA_027020915.1 bacterium | reverse complement strand
TATCGCGAGTACTTCAGGGGTCTTAGGGTTATATCTCCCCAGGAAGTTCTTCAGGAGAGGTGATCTCTGAAGAGGTTTGGGTTACCGCACACGAAAATGTCTATAAGGAACTGATCTAGACTTTGGTCCACTTTACTGGAGATGTAAATGGATGATATGAGTTGCATTTCTCTGTTCAAACGTGTTTTTGATGTTTGCCTTTCCGGTTTTGGCCTGGTAGTTTCCCTTCCTCTTTGGCTCATCATTGCTGCTTCCATTAAGCTGGAGGATGGAGGGCCTGTCTTTTACTCCCAGGAGAGGGTGGGAAAAGGGGGGAAGGTTTTCAAGGTTTACAAGTTTCGCTCCATGATTCCCGATGCGGAAAAACACACCGGAGCGGTCTGGGCTTCTGAGCATGATCCCCGGGTGACCAGGGTGGGCAGGATTCTGAGGGCCACGGCCATGGATGAGCTGCCCCAACTCTGGAGCATTTTCAAAGGGGATATGAGCTTTGTGGGGCCTCGGCCCGAAAGGCCCGAGTTGGTGGAGGAGTTTACCAGGGAGATCCCCAGGTTCATGGAGCGGTTCCGGGTTCAGCCTGGTCTTACAGGGGTGGCCCAGGTTTATGGGAAGTACGACACTCTCCCCAGGCACAAGCTGAAGTATGACCTATTCTATATCCGTCATGCCAGCTTTGCCCTGGACATTCAGCTTATCCTTTTCTCCTTTCTCATCACTTTCATGGGTAAGTGGGAGGACAGGGGGAAGCCACAGATGCTCCGGAGGTGGAGACGCTTCCTCGGCTACAGCCCTCCTGTTTTTAACCAAGCCAACCAGGAGCAGCCATGATAGTCCTTGTGACTGGTGGGGCCGGATTCATAGGAAGTAATTTTGTCAGGTTCATCCTGGAGGCCCGGCCTGATTGCCGGGTTGTAAACCTGGATAAGCTCACCTATGCTGGAAATCTGGACAATCTCAGAGATGTCTCCCATCGCTGGGAAGGGGATAGGTACTTTTTCATCAAGGGAGACATAGCCCACCGCCCTTTGGTGAGGGAGATTTTCAGTGGAGAAAAGGCCCCGAAACCCGATGTAGTGGTGAACTTCGCCGCTGAGTCCCATGTGGACAGGAGCATCATAGACTCCACTCCTTTTGTTGAGACCAACATAAAGGGGACCCAGGTACTTCTTGATGCGGCCAGGGAATTCGGGACAGAGCTTTTCATCCATGTATCCACCGATGAGGTTTACGGAAGCCTCCCCCTGGGAGACGGCAGGTTCAAAGAAGAAGACCCGTTGCTCCCCAACAGTCCTTACTCTGCTGCCAAGGCAGCCTCGGACCTGCTATGTCGGGCCTATTACAGGACCCATGGTTTCCCCGTCATTGTAACCCGATGCTGCAACAACTACGGACCCTATCAGTTTCCAGAGAAGCTCATCCCTCTCATGATTCTCAATGCTCTAGAGGGAAAACCTCTGCCCGTTTATGGTGATGGGAAGAACGTGAGAGAATGGATCCACGTACTGGATCACTGCAGGGCCCTGGACTTCCTCATAGACCATGGAGAGCCTGGGGAGATTTATAACATCGGCACGGGCGAAGAGAAGGCAAATATAGATATGGTTCGGGATCTGATAGCCCACGTGGCTTCTTTGTCTGGGAAGCCTCTGGAGGAGCTGGAGTCTCTGATCGCCTTTGTCAAAGACAGACCAGGCCATGATCTCAGGTATGCTTTAAACTCTGACAAATTATTGAAACTGGGCTGGTCTCCTGGTTGCTCCCTGGAAGAGAGGTTAAGGGAGACGGTCTCCTGGTATCTGGAGAACAGAGACTGGTGTGATAGGGTGAGGAGTGGAGAGTATAGAGAGTATTACGAGAAGTGGTACGGAGATCGTTTGGAGGGAGGCTAATGATCCAGGGGGTGATA
>JALUVF010000121.1 GCA_027020915.1 bacterium | reverse complement strand
GTGCCAGGACTGCGGCGCCTGCGCCCAGGTCTGCCCCAGGGGTGCCATTGCCCGGGTCCCTTTCAAGGAGGCTATGGCCATGGCCCGGGCCTGGGAAGGCATGGGGGCGTGGGGTAACTTCACCTTTCCCTGGCAGCAGAAGGGGACCTGTCCCGGACCGGGGGCAGGACGAGGAAGGGGCATGGGGCGTGGAAAGGGCAGAGGTAGGGGCATGGGCTCCGGCCGGGGCAGAGGGCGAGGACGGGGAAGGTGGTGAACAGGACAAATCAGGTTGAGGCTAAGGTTGAGGTTGAGAAGATCTACGCCTGTCCTCGGCCTTGACCTCAACCTCTACCTGTACCTCCTCTACCCATTTCATTAATGGAGAAGTATAACCCCTTCATGGAGATGGAGAGGGAAGGGAATCGTGGGGCCGATGCCCACAAGGCCGTATGGGCAGCCATGCTGGCCAATCTGGTCATTGCCCTGAGCAAGCTGGTGGTGGCCCTGATAAGCGGTAGTTCCGCCATGCTGGCCGAGACCTTCCATTCTTTGGCGGATACGGGAAACGAGGTTCTCCTCATGACGGGCCTGCACAGGAGCCGTCGCCCTCCCGACCGTAGGCACCCTTTCGGATACGGAAAGGAGGAGTACTTCTGGTCCTTCATGGTGGCCCTCATGATCTTCACCGTGGGAGCCGCCCTCTCGGTTTACGAAGGCATCAAGAAGCTCCTCCATCCCCATCCCCTGGAGGGCTTGATCTGGATATACCTGGTCCTGGTGGTGGCCTTTGTCATGGAGGCCTGGTCCTTGAGGGTGGCCTACGGGGAGTTCCGGAGGGGACCAGGGGAGGAGGGCTTCTGGAAGGGCCTTAAGACCACAGGCAACGTGACCCTGGTGGTGATTCTCTTTGAGGACAGCGCCGCCCTGGTAGGTCTGGTTATCGCCTTCCTGGGGGTCTCCCTGGCCAACATTACGGGTAATTATATCTTCGACGGTGTGGCCTCTGTAGCCATAGGACTCCTGTTGGCAGGGGTGGCCTTCTTCCTGGCGGCCAAGACCCGGGATCTCCTCATTGGCGCAGCGGCCCAGAGGGAGAAGGTGGCCAGGGTGAGAGAGATCCTCTCCTGTTGCCCCCAGGTGGAGGGGGTGGGGGATATACTCACCATGCAACTGGGCCCCGAGAACCTCCTGGTGGCCATCAACCTGGATTTCAAGGACCAACTATCTGCGGGAGAGATGGAGGAGCTCATCGACAGGCTGGAGCAGAGCATCAGGGAGGCCATTCCCGAGGCCAAACAGATCTTTATCGAGGCCGATACGGTGTCGGCAAAGAAAGGGTAAAGGGTAGCCTAAGGTGGAAGGCTTTACCTGTACACGTCCCGTCTGAAGGAGACACGGAGAATAAGAACACCCTCCTCATCGAGGGTATAGACCACACTGATTTTTCCTTTGGCCAGCCTTCTACATCCATGCAACTCACCCTTTAAGGGCTTGCCAGCCATGGGATCGCGACCTAAGGTATCTTCAATGATGTCCAACACCTTGATTCTGTCGGGAGGATCTAACTTTTTGAGGTCTTTTTTGACAGAGGCCTTGTATCTAATCATCAAGGAGGACATCTCTTCTGAAGTCCTCAGAGGAGAGAATGGGGTCTTCTTTGTCGGCTAGTCTCTGGAGGGCTACCTCAAGATCCACCAACTCCTGGACCCTTTCCTCTAGGAGGGTTTCTATCATCTCCTCCATCATAGCCCTAAGCTCTTCAATGGTGAGATCACTCACCTTGCTCATGACTTCCACCTCCTTCTTATGAGTGGAAAATACTGTGGAGGATGAAATAGAGCAAGAGGGAGGTATCCTGCTCCCCTTGATAAGGTGGTCCAGCGACAAGACATGTTGGAGCAAAAAGGAGGGGAACAGGATGCCCTCTCCCTTGCCCACCTAAAAAAATTGGCGGTCCCAAGGGGATTTGAACCCCTGCCGCCGACGTGAGAGGCCGGTGTCCTAACCGGGCTAGACGATGGGACCGCCTGGCTGGGAAGGGAGGACTCGAACCTCCACTAGCGGATCCAGAGTCCGCCGTCCTGCCGATTAGACGACTTCCCAGTGCGGGGTCAAATATAACGTGCCCCTCCTTCATCGTCAAGGTCCAGGATTTTCTCTATGGTTCAGCTGGTGGCCCTTGGCGGGGGGCGGCCGATGGGAGATAGGGAAATGCCCTGTTTTTTCCCATTCCCATAAATAGAATCTCTCTGTTTTGAATACGCTAACAACAATTGAAGCCGTATTGGGGGAGAGTCCTGGTTGAAGTTCCCTTGACATTTGGGAAACTTGTTTGTATGCCAGCCTTCATAATCTTTAGGTGGGTGCCATGGCAGGGAAGATCGTTATAAATGAAGAGCTTTGTAAGGGTTGTGCCCTTTGTGTGGAGTTCTGTCCCAGGGATCTCATTAAGCCCACCAGGAGACTGAACGCCAAAGGGTACTATGTGGTGATCTTTGATCCCGACGGCGGTGAGTGCACGGCCTGTACTCTCTGCGCCGTCATCTGTCCCGAGGTGTCTATAGAGGTGTATCGTGAATGAAGAACTGGAGTTGATGCGGGGTACTTACGCCATTGGCGAGGCTGCCATAAGGGCGGGGTGTAGGTACTACTTCGGTTATCCCATCACTCCCCAGAACGAGCTCCCTGAGTACATGTCCAGGAGACTCCCCGAAGTGGATGGGATCTTTGTGCAGTCTGAAAGCGAGCTGGCGGGGATCAACATGGTGATGGGTGCCAGTATGGCCGGGGCCAGGGTGATGATCTCCAGTTCGAGCCCTGGCATCAGCCTCATGCAGGAGGGCCTCTCTTTCATGGCCGGGATGGAGCTGCCCGCCGTGGTGGTGAACATGATGAGGGGCGGACCGGGGCTGGGCAACATCGCTCCCTCCCAGTCCGACTACTTCCAGGCCACCAGGGGCGGGGGGCACGGTGACTATCGCACGATCGTATTGGCCCCCAGTTCCGTCCAGGAGGCGGCGGATCTTACTTATGAGGCCTTCGACTTGGCCGATAGGTACAGAATGGTGGTGATGATCCTGGGTGACGGCATGGTGGCCCAGATGATGGAGCCTGTGCGATTCCGTCCCATGAGGCCCCTGGATGATCTTCCCTCCAAGGACTGGACCATAACGGGTGCCAGAGGCCGTCCCAGTCGGTTTTTGCGTTCCCTTATTCTGGACGTCAACGATATGGAGGAGCACAACTGGAAACTGGTCAGGAAGTACCAGCAGGTGGAGAAGGAATGCCCCCGATGGGAGGGGTTCCTGCTGGAGGATGCCGAAATGGTGGTGGTGGCCTTTGGTACCGCCGCCCGCATAGCCAAGGGGGCCGTGAAGCGGGCTCGAAAGGAGGGTGTCAAGGTGGGCCTCTTCAGGCCTATCAGCCTCTGGCCCTTCCCCTTTCAAGATCTTAAGGCCCTTTATCAGAGGGGGCAGGACACCTTTGTGGTCTTTGAGCTCAATGCAGGTCAGATGGTGGAGGACGTCCGTCTCACTTTGGGTGATGGGGCCCGGATCCTTTCCTACGCCCGGCCTGGCGGGGCTGTGCCCAGTCCCCAGGAATTGGCCAGAGTCTTCTCCCGTTTGGCCTTGTCCCGGAGGTTGCCATGAAGAAGGTCTTTTCTCGCACCAGGGCGTTGAAGCCCGTGGCCTTCCATTACTGTCCCGGGTGTGGTCACAGCATTCTCCACCGGTTGGTGGCCGAGGTGATAGAGGAGATGGATCTTGTGGATCGGGCCATCGGGGTGCCTCCCGCTGGTTGTGCCGTGCTGGCTTACTTCTACTTCGACGTGGATATGGGGGAGGCTCCCCATGGTCGGGGGGCGGCGGTGGCCACAGGCATCAAGAGGGTGCTGCCTGATCGCCTTGTCTTCACATATCAGGGGGACGGGGACATTGCCGCCATAGGTACGGCGGAGACCATTCACGCAGCCAACCGGGGGGAGAAGATCACAGCCATCTTCGTCAACAATGCCGTTTATGGAATGACAGGGGGGCAAATGGCTCCCACATCCGTGGTGGGACAGGTGACCACCACATCTCCCAAAGGGAGGGATCCCTCCCGAGAAGGTTTCCCCATCAACTTCACGGAACTTCTGGCCCAGATTAAGGGTACGGCCTTTGCTGCCAGGGCTTCCCTCCAGGACCCTGCCCATGTCTTGAAGACGAAGAAGATCATCCGCAAGGCCTTCGAGGCCCAGATGAAGGGCTTGGGTTTTTCCGTGGTGGAGGTCCTTTCGCCTTGTCCCACCAACTGGAAGATGTCACCTCCTCAGGCTTTTAGGTGGGTGAAAGAGGAGATGGTTAAACACTACCCCCTGGGGGTGTTTAAAGACGCAGAGGGGGAGAGCCTTGCTGATTAAGACGGTGTTTGCGGGATTCGGGGGACAGGGGGTCCTGCTCATGGGATACGTCCTGGCCTACTCGGCCATGCTGGAGGGTAAGCACGTGACCTACTTGCCCAGTTACGGGGCAGAGGTGAGGGGAGGGACGGCCAACTGTGTGGTCTCGGTGTCTGATGAGGAGATCGCTTCCCCCGTAGCCTCCTCTCCCGACGTGGCGGTCATCATGAACAATCCCTCCCTGGAGAAGTTTCAGAACCAGATCCAGTCTGGGGGGATCATCTATGTGAACAGCGATCTCATCAATTTCAGGCCTTTGAGGGGAGACATCATTCTCTACGAAGTGCCTGCCAATACTCTGGCCCTGGAGATGGGAAACGATAGGGCAGCCAATATGGTGATGCTGGGGGCCTATCTCAGACACACTCCCCTGGTGGAGCTAAAGACGGCTCAGGAGGTGGTGGGGAGGGTGTTTGCGGACAAGACGGGGTTGGTGGAGTTGAATCGCGAGGCTCTGAAGGCCGGATATGAGAGTGTAGGAGGGGAGTAAAAATGGTGAAACAGATTTTTTTCAAACTTGCCAACGTTCCGGGAATGCTTTCTGAGATCAGCACCCTAATGGGTGAGGAGAAAGTGAATATTATAGCTTTTAGCGTCTCGGAAATAGACGAAAAAGAGACGGCCATCAGAATTGTGGTAGACAATCCGGATAAAGCGGCCAATGTCTTGAGAAGCCATGGTTATGATATTGAAATGAAACCGGTGATAGCAGCAGAAGCTCCCCACCATCCAGGCGGACTCAATGCCATATTGAGGCCGTTGAAGGAAGCCATGATCAATGTGTCCAACATGTATCCATGCTTGGGCACTGGGGAAAGGACCGTTCTCATCGTAGAAGTGGATGATCCAGAGAAAGGGGAAAAGGTGCTTCAAGGCAACTGGGTAAGCGTTTGGGGAGAGGAGCTGTACTCTTTTTAGTTTATTGTATATGGCGTATTACGGTTTTTGAGCTCTTCGGTTCAAGGCGACCATCTCGGTTCTGTTTTCAGAGGGATTCTAGAGTAGGATCTTCCTGGATGGCTTGTTCAGATTTACGGTGAATTTCCTCTAAAGGAGTAATGCCCTTTAAAATTTTCTTTTTTAACCCTTGACTTATTAATACTGCCGCTATATTAAAAAGTTGAAAAATAGTTTTAGGAGGTTGAGACATGGCAAATAGAAGAGGAGGTGCTAGATTTGAGGAGGTGTGCATAAAGCTGGAGAAGAAGCACTATAGGGTGATAAATGCCGTCTGTGGTGGTGATCAAAGAAAGATAGGAAGGGTTATCAGATCTCTTGTAGCAGAGGCTTTGAGAGACAAGCAGGTAAGTGATCTTCTGCAGCTTGCTGGTACTACTCCCAGGAGAAAGAAACAAGAGGTAGAGGCCGAACCCGAGGCTGAATAGTTTCACACCTGATATTGGAGAGGAGGAGACCTGGATAGAGGGGGTCTTCTCCTCTTTTTCGTTGAAAAGGGAGAAAGGGGTGTGTTATTTCTCCCTCCATCCATTTTTTTCCTTTGGGAGGAGCAATGGCGGAGGTTCTGTCCTTTAGAGGACTGCTTTACAACGCTTCGAAAGTGGAGATAAGGGATGTGGTGGCTCCCCCTTACGATGTCATCTCCCCTGAGGAGCAGGAGAGGCTCTATTGTAAAGACCCTCATAACGTGGTGAGGCTCACCCTGGGTAAGGAGACTCCCCAGGATTCCCCCTCTGACAACAGATACACCCGGGCTCGAGACTATCTGAGACGGTGGATAGAGGAGGGGATACTGGTGAGAGATACCCGGGAGAGGTTTTACCTTTACAGGCAGGGGTTTTTTGCCCTGGGTCGTAGGTGGAGGAGGATGGCTCTCTTCGCCAGGGTGAGGCTCATGGACTTCTCTGAAGGGGTGATACTGCCCCACGAAAGAACCCTTTCGGCGCCCAAAGAGGATCGCTTGAAGCTCCTCAGGGAGTGTGAGATCAACTTCAGCCCCATCTTTGGTCTCTTCCCCGATGAGGAGAGTGGAATTTACACCCTTCTGGAAGAGGAGACCAGGGTGCCTCCTCTGTGGAGCTTCGAGGATGAGGCGGGGGTGACCCATGAGTTTTGGCCCCTGGATGGACACCTGGTGGGGGAGTTGGAGAGGGCCTTTGAGAACGTCCCCATCCTCATCGCCGATGGGCATCACAGGTACGAGACGGCCCTTCAGTACATGAAGGAGAGGGCCCGGGCCAATCCCCGTCACCGGGGGGATGAGCCTTACAATTTTGTTATGATGGCTCTGGTGAGCATGGAAGATCCGGGCCTTCTCGTCTTGCCCACCCATAGGGTGTTGAGAGGGGATCTGCCCTGTCCTTCCCATGAGCTGGAGGAGAGGCTGGGAGGGTATTTTGATCTGGTGGAGCGTTGCCGGGATCTGGAAGCCCTCATGGCAGCTTTGGAGAAGGCCCCTTCCCACTCCTTTGGCCTCTATGTTCCCGGGGGCTTCTACCTTCTCATCTCTTTGAGGAAGGATATAGACCTGGAAAGGGAGCTTTCCCACCTGCCCCCACCTTTGAGGGAGCTGGACGTCATTCTCCTCCACGAGCTTCTCCTGGGGAGGGTCCTGGGTATATCCCAGGAAGAGGTGAGGGACAGGGGGCGATTGGGCTATTACAAAGATGCTGGGCAAGCTGTTGCAGCCGTGGAAGGGGGAGAGGGGACCATGGCGGCCTTTCTCCGGGCTCCTTCGGTGGAGGAGATCTGGCGGGTGGCCCGGGCAGGGGAGACCATGCCCCAGAAGAGCACCTACTTCTATCCCAAGCTCATCACGGGCCTGGTGATGTATCCTTTATTCGAGTGATCGATGGACTTCTTCGTGGGTATTACCGGGGCCAGCGGGGTGAGGCTCGGTGTCCGCCTGGTGGAGGAACTCTCCTGTTGGGGCACCGTCCATCTCTCCTTCACCTCCCGGGCCCGGTCCATAGCGGAGGGGGAGGGGGTGGATCTTGCATTCCCGGACCAGGTGAAGGTCTGGTCTCCGGAGGCCCTGGATGCCCCTGTAAGCTCGGGCTCCTTTCGCCTTGATGGCACGGTCATAGTTCCCTGTTCCATGGGAACCTTGGGGAGAGTGGCCGGGGGAGTCTCTTCCAATCTGATAGAGAGGGCTGCCGATGTGGCATTGAAGGAGGGATGGCCCCTGATCCTCGTTCCCAGAGAGACCCCTCTGAATCTCGTTCATCTGGAAAATATGGTTCGCCTGGCCCGGGCAGGGGCGGTGATAATGCCTCCTGTGCTCACCTATTATCATGGTCCCCGTTGCATTGAGGATATGGAGGCCTTTATTTTGGGTAAGATCCTGGATCGTCTGGGTGTGACTCATACCCTCTTTGGTAGGTGGGGGGATGAACCATAAGATCAAGATAAGGTTGAGGTTGAGTCTTCACAAAGACGGGCTGAGCCGGGTAATGAAGGCTTAGCTTTGACCTCAGCCTACCTTTTGAGAGGTGGGAGGATGAAGCTGGAAGGTGACAGGGTTACTCTGGGAGTGACCGGAGGCATAGCGGCCTATAAGGCGGCGGAGTTGGTGAGGCTTATGGTCAAGGCGGACCTGAGGGTGAGGATCATCATGACCCCCAACGCCACTCGATTCGTTGCTCCCCTCACTTTCCAGACCCTTTCCCTCTCCCAGGTGAGAGTGGATACCTTCGAACCTGTATCCCCTGATAGGGTGGAACATGTGGCCCTGGCCCAGGAGACGGACCTGCTGGTTGTTGCTCCCGCCACGGCCAATATCCTGGCCAAAATGGCCAGGGGCATTGCTGATGACCTGCTCTCCACCTTCTATCTTGCTTACGGCGGTGTCACTCTGGTGGCTCCTGCCATGAACACCCAGATGTACCTGCACCCCGCCACCCAGGAGAACCTGGAGATCCTGCGGAAGCGGGGGGTGGTGGTCCTGGATCCCCAGGAGGGGGAGCTTGCCTGTGGGGACTACGGTCCCGGCCGTTTCCCCGATCCCCCCTATATCCTGGAGAGGGTGGTGGACCTGCTGTACGAGAAGGACCTCCACGGCAAGACCTTCCTGGTGACTGCGGGGCCCACCAGGGAGTATCTGGATGCTGTACGCTTCATAAGTAACCCCTCCTCTGGCAGGATGGGTTTTGCTTTGGCCCAGGAGGCCAGGAGACGAGGCGCCAAGGTCTACCTGGTGTCGGGGCCAACCCATCTCACCCCTCCTTGGGGGGTGGAGTATGTGCCCGTCACCTCGGCCCAGGAGATGTTCCAGAGGGTCCTGGACCTCTACTCGGGGGCGGACGTGGTGATAAAGGCTGCCGCTGTGGCTGACTTCCGCCCCGTACCCCTGGTGGAGGATGGAGCCAAATTCAAGAAGGAGGGCAGGAGAAGGCTGGTGGTGGAGCTGGAGGCCAATCCGGATATCCTGGCCACCCTGGGGGAGGAGAAGGGGCACCAGCTCCTGGTGGGATTTGCCGCTGAGAGCAGGGATCTCCTGGAGAATGCCCAGGCCAAGCTTGCCCGGAAGAATCTGGACATGATCGTGGCCAACGAGATCACAGCGGGTTTCGCCTCAGACACCAATCGGGTGGTCATCGTGAGGAGAGACGGAAGCATTCGCCACCTGCCTCTCATGTCCAAAGAGGCCGTGGCGGAGGTCATTATAGATGAAGTGGCGGCCTTGCTCCAGGCCGGAAAGGCCCGTTGAGGGAGCCTTCAGTCTTCCGGCTCGAATTCTACCCACACCCCGTGACGGTTCAGTTTCTCCAGCTCGATATTTATGGAGTCCACCAGGGCGTTGTAGAGGTCCAGGTATTTGGCCATCACCTTGAGGTGGGCATTATTGATATGGATGAGGCCGTCCTCCCCGCAGTTGGGACATACAAAGATGGGGTCTACCGACCCCTTAGACCACTGGGAGAGTTTTTCTGCGGTCACGTCTTCTCTGTGTTTTTCTCCACAGATGTTGCAGGTGAGCACGATCTTCTTCACCTTGTGCATGGTCTCCCCTCCCTTGAGAACCCTTTTAATTTTAACATATGGTTTTAGATCCTCTCTGTAAAGGGTTTAATTGTTTTCTAAGTCCAGGATACACTGGCAGCGGAGCTTATCGATGACGGAGTACGGGTCTTTGCGCTTGGTGAACATATCCTCCAGGAGTTTCTCGTAGGTACCGTTCTCCTTGAGCTTGCTCATCACCATATAGAAGAGTTTGTCCTTCAAAAGGTTTTCGAAGGAATGGGCCACCCGGTCTTTCCTATAACTCTCAAACCTACCGGAGGTTTCCAGAAACTTTCTGTGTCCTTGTAAGGCCTCCATGAGTTCACCGATACCTTCCCCTTTGATGGCACTCACCTTGAGGATGGGGGGTTTCCATCCGTCTTCCCTGGGAGGGCTCATGTCCAGCATCACTTCCAGTTCCCTCACGGTCTTGTCGGCCTCAGGTTTGTCCCCTTTGTTCACTACAAAGAGGTCGGCTATCTCCAGGATACCCGCTTTGATGGCCTGTATGTCGTCTCCAAGGCCCGGTACGGTGACCACCATGGTGGTGTCCGCCGTCTTGACGATATCCACTTCGGCTTGGCCCACACCCACGGTTTCCACCATGATGATGTCCTTACCCATGGCGTCCATGACCTGGATGACATCGTCGGCTGCCTTGGAGAGGCCTCCCAGGTGTCCCCTGGTGGCCAGGCTCTTGATAAAGACCTCGGGGTCCGTGCTGTGGCGCTGCATCCTGATTCTGTCTCCCAGGATGGCGCCCCCCGAGAAGGGACTGGTGGGGTCTATGGCCACCACACCCACCTTCTTCCCCTGCTTGCGGAACTCCTCCACTAAACGATCCACCAGAGAACTCTTTCCTGCCCCCGGGGGGCCGGTGATACCGATGATGTAGGCCTTCCCCGTGTAGGGATAGAGCCTTTTCAGGGCTTCCCGGGCCTCTGGGACGCCGTCTTCTATCAGTCTCATAACCCTGGCGGCAGCCCGGGGATTGCCCTTTATCACTTCGTCTATAAGACCCATGCTCTTTTCACCTCTCTATCCTTTTCCATTGCCGTGCCTCAGCCCTTGGATGAAAGCCCACTTCCCTGGGGCATTCTTCTGAAAGTGCCCCTGGATGGCCATGGTAGAGGGGGAGGCTACAGGCTGACAGTCCTGGGTTTCACGTTCTCCTTAACCCACTCGATGATCTCTTCCAGGGGGGTGCCTGGAAGGAAGATCTTTTTCACCCCGGCCTTTTCCAGTTCGGGGATGTCGTCGGTGGGTATGATGCCTCCTCCGAAGACCACAATGTCGTCCAGGCCTTCTTCCCTGAGCATGTTGATGAGGGTGGGGAACACGTACATGTGGGCTCCGGAGAGAATGCTGATGCCTATGGCGTCTACGTCTTCTTCCATGGCTGCGTGGACTATCTGGTCCAGGGACTGGTGAAGTCCCGTATAGATCACTTCGAAGCCAGCGTCTCTCAAGGCACGGGCCACCACTTTGGCCCCCCTGTCGTGTCCGTCCAGTCCAGGTTTGGCTACCAGGATCTTCACTTTCCTCTCGGTGCCTCCCATAGCCTGCCTCCCCAAGGGTTTTTTGTTTGGACTATTTCATACAGCCTGGCACTGTGACAATCAATGAAATTCCAGCTCTCTCACCCCTTTGGGGTCTATCTCTCTCATGAACTCCAGGTGCTCTTTGCCAGGTGGCTCAGTGGTTTCCACCCTTTCGGGAATGATGAGCTCGAAGCCCGTATTCTCCTTCACCTCATCCAGGGTGACACCGGGATGGAGGGAGACCAGCCTCATGGCCTTGGTTTCGGGCTCGAAGTCCATGACGCACAGGTTGGTCACCACCTTTCGTGGGCCTCCTTTGGGGATGCCCGCCTCTTTTCTGTCTCTGCCCCCTGGTAGATGTCCCTGTCCCGTGACGAAGTCCACCTTCTCCACCAAAACCCGGGCGTTGTGCCTGGGTACCCAGATGACCGTCTCCATGAGGGCGCATAGATGGGCCGAGGCAGCCCCTCCGGGGAGTCTCACCTTGGGTTTTTCGTAGGGTCCGATGACGCTCAGGTTGGTGTTGCCGTACTTGTCCACCTGGGCGGCTCCCAGGAAGATGAGGTCCAGGTCTCCCCTCTGGGCCAGATCGAAGGTCTGCCACAGGGGGATGTAGGCCACGGCCCTCTCCTGGAGGGCGGGTCCTGCCGTGGAGAAGGGTACCTCCTTGGGTTGGGGATCGATGGTGTCGGCGGTGTTGAAGTAGACCATGTTGGGAGCATGGAAGTTCTTGGCCAGAAGACAGGCCATCATGGGCAGGGGGGAGTAGAGTCCCTGGAGGACCCTGTCTCCGTCCTTTATCTCCCTGGCCAGGGAAACAGCCATGAGTTCTGCCACAGTGTACTCTGTCATTTTTAATCCCTCCTGTTTAGCACCCGCTCTTCCAGGTACTCCTGGAAGCCTTCGGGGGTTTTTATGGCCTGGGCATAGGCCCTCACCTCTTCTCTGTCGCTGTCGTAATAGCGGTCGCAGGAAGCGGGCCAGGCTCCTTTGGGCTGATGGATCACGGCGGTGATGTAGATGTAGGGGATGGTGGTGAGGTGGGGATTCTTCCTGATCTCTTCGTGGTCGATGATCTCCTCCACGGTGACGATGGTTCGCTGGGCGGCCCAGGCCTTCAGTATGTCCTCGAAAGGGGAGCCCTGGATGCGCACGTTGCCGTATTTGTCGGCCTGGTGGGCGTGGATGATGGTGACATGGGGTTTTATGGCCTTCACCGCTGCCAGTTTCTCTCCTGTGAAGGGACAGGTGATCTCCGTGAGGCTCTTGCTCACTCTGTAGACGTCGGAACCGAACATGCCCCTAACGGGGAGGAAGGGGAGTCCCATGGCGGCGGCTCTCAGGGAGGTGATGACTGAGTCGCAGGCATGCTCGTCCAGCTCGATCTCCCCCGCCTGGGCCTTTCGGCGGAAGTTCATGGCCAGGCCGAACTCCTCCAGGCTCACCAGGGCGAAGGATACCTTTCGGGCACAGCCCGCTCCAATGAGCATGTCAAAGTCCATGCCCTTTTCCCGTCCCACGATGTGGAGGTTTTTCTTGCCCTGGCGAACTATCTCTCTCACCAGGGCCATGGGGGAACGGTTCCTGCCCACCCCTCCCACGGCCACCACGTCTCCGTCGTTGATGAAACGGGAGACGGCCTCCTTTAGGGTGAAGACCTTCTCTTCCATTTCTGCCTCCTTAGAAGTAACCGGGGTCCCTGTACTCCCCGAAAATCTCCTTCATGGCCCCCATGATCTCACCGATGGAGGCGTATTCCCTGACCAGATCAATGATGATGGGCATGAGGTTCTCCTTTTCGTCGGCAGCGGCGTCTTTGAGGTCTTTGAGGAGGCTTTGGACTTTTGCGTTGTTCCTTTTCCTTCTCACCTCGTTGAGACGCTGGAACTGGACCCTTTCCACTTCAGGGTCCACCTTGAGGATCTCTATGGGTAGCTCTTCCCCTTCCATGATAAACTCGTTGACCCCCACAATGATCTTTTCCTTGGTCTCCAACTGCTGCTGGTAGCGGAAGGCGGCCTCGGTGATCTCCTTCTGGGGATAGCCAGCGTCGATGGCGGGGATGATGCCCCCCATCTCCTCGATCTTGTTGATGTACTCCCAGGCCTTCTCTTCCATCTCATTGGTGAGGGCCTCGATGAAGTAAGAACCTCCCAGGGGATCGATGGTGTTTGCCACCCCTGACTCGTGGGCGATGATCTGCTGGGTCCTCAGGGCTACGGTGACGGCCTCTTCCGTGGGCAGGGCCCAGGTCTCGTCCATGGAGTTGGTGTGGAGGGACTGGGTGCCTCCCAGGACGGCGGCCAGGGCCTCGATGGCGGTACGCACTATGTTGTTCAGGGGCTGCTGGGCCGTGAGGGAGCAGCCTGCCGTCTGGGTGTGGAAGCGCATCCACCAGGACCTGGGGCTCTTGGCGCCGAAACGATCCCTCATGATCTTGGCCCACATGCGTCGGGCTGCCCTCATCTTGGCGATCTCCTCGAAGAAGTCCATGTGGCTGTCGAAGAAGAAGGAGTAACGGGGGGCGAAGGCGTCCACGTCCAGTCCCGCTTCAATACCCATCTTCACGTATTCAATGCCATCGGCCAGGGTGAAGGCCAGCTCCTGGACGGCAGTGGCACCCGCTTCCCTGATATGGTAGCCCGAGATGGAGATGGTGTTCCAGCGGGGCACGTGGTGGGTGCAGTAGACCACGATGTCCCTCACCAGCCTCAGGCTGGGGATGGGTGGATAGATCCAGGTCTTCTGGGCGATGAACTCCTTGAGCATGTCGTTCTGGACGGTGCCGCCGATCTTGTCCTGGGAGACCCCCTGTTTCTCGGCGGCCACGATGTACATGGCCAGAAGCACAATGGCGGGGGGGTTGATGGTCATGGAGGTGGTGATCCTGTCCATGGGGATGCCTTCAAAGATGACTTCGAAGTCCTTCAGGGTGTCCACGGCCACGCCGCACTTGCCCACCTCTCCCCGGGACATGGGGTCGTCGGAGTCCCTGCCGTAAAGGGTGGGAAAGTCGAAGGCCATGGAGAGCCCCGTCTGTCCTATGGACAGGAGGTACCTGTAGCGCTGGTTGGTCTGCTCGGGGGTGCCGAAGCCAGCAAACTGGCGCATGGTCCAGAGGCGTCCCCGGTACATGGTGGTGTGGACCCCTCTCGTGAAGGGATAGCAGCCGGGAAAGTTGAGGTCTCTCAGGTAGTCGAAGTCCGGAACGTCCCTGGGCGTGTAGATACGGTTGATCTCCAGATCGGAGATGGTGCTGAAACGGGGAAGCCTCTCAGGGTGTTTGCTCACCTCTTGGGCTAGAGGCCCTTCTTCCCATGCTTTCTGGGCTTCTACCACTTCCTCCAGTTTCTCCTCATTGAAGAGCCCCGCCTTCTCTTTGGTTTTGGTAGACATCTGTCCCCCCTCCTTGCCCGATTTTTTCGGCTTCTGGGTGGGGGCCCTGAATGCTCCAGGGCAACCCCTTTCCTCTGCCCTAGCGTTCTATCCCTTCTCTGGCGTCTACCCCCAAAAGGGAGTAGTAGTGTTTTATCTCCACCATTTCCGTGACCAGATGGGCCCTCTTCACCAACTCGGGGTGGGCGTAGCGGCCCGTCATGATGAGTTCCATGTCTGGTGGTTTCTTCTCCATGAGCTCTATGGCCTGCTCCAGGCTCACCAGACCGTAGTCAACGGCCACGTTGATCTCGTCCAGAATGAGGATATCCACCTGGTTCTTTGCCATAACTTCCAGGGCCAGGGCCACGCCCTTCTGGGCCAGCTCTATGTCTACGGGGTCGGGATTCTCTTTGTTGACGAAGGTGTCCCGGCCCATTTGGACGATGGTCATGTAGGGAGCCAGTTGCCGGGCCGTTTCCAGTTCTCCGTATTCGATGCAGCCCTTCATGAACTGGATCATGAAGACCTTGTAGTGGTGGCCTATGGCCCGGAAGGCCAGACCCAGGGCGGCGGTGGTCTTGCCTTTCCCGTCGCCCGTGTAGATCTGGATGTAGCCTTCCTTCAGCCTTTTGCCCATCTTACAGCTTCCCCAGCAGGTTTCTGGCGATGACGATCCTCTGGATCTCCGAGGTACCCTCGTAAAGGGTGGTCACCCTGACATCCCTGTAGATACGCTCCACTGGGAACTCCCGGGTGTAGCCGTAGCCCCCGTGGATCTGGACGGCCTTGTAAGCGGCCCTGTTGGCCGCTTCCGTGGCGAAGAGCTTGGCCATACTGGCGGCCTGGGTGAAGCGCACCCCCTGGTCCTTTAGCCACGCGGCCCTGAGGACCATGTTCTCGGCTGCTTCCAGTTCGGTGGCCATGTCGGCGATCATCCACTGGATGGCCTGGAAGTTGGCAATGGGCTTTCCGAATTGGACCCTCCCTTTGGAGTACTTGATGGATTCTTCCAGACACGCCCTCATGATGCCGCAGGCCATGGACCCGATGCCAATGCGTCCCCCGTCCAGGTCTGCCAGCATGATCTTAAAGCCGTCTCCTTCCTGTCCCAGGAGGTTCTGGGCAGGTACCCGGCAGTCTTCAAATATGAGGGACACGGTGTTGGAGCCCCTCTGGCCCATCTTCTCTTCGGCCTTACCTATGGTGAGACCGGGGGTGCCTTGCTCCACCAGAAAGACGGAGATGCCGTGTTTGCCCTTGCTCTTGTCGGTGACGGCTGCCACCATGATCACCCCGGCGTAGGCTCCCGACGTGATGAAGATCTTTTCGCCGTTGATGACATAAGAGTCGCCGTCCTTTACGGCGGTGGTCTTGATGGATCCGGCGTCGGAACCTGCCCAGGGCTCTGTGAGGGCGAAACTGGCGGCGACGTATTCCCCCCTGGCAATGGGAGGGATGTACTTCTTCCGCTGCTCCTCGCTGCCGAAGCGGTAGATGCCCTCGGCCACCATGTTGGTCACCGACATGGTTACGGCAGTGGAGGCACAACCCCTGCCCACCTCCATCATGGCCAGGGCGAAGGAGACGGTGTCCATGCCCGATCCCCCGTATTCCTCGGGAACGGTCATGGCCATGAGACCCAATTCGGCCATCTTTTTCAGGTTTTCCAGGGGGAAGAGCTCTTTTTTGTCCACCTCGGGGGCAACCGGTATCAGCTCGTTATCGGCGAAATGCCGGACCATTTCCACCAGAAGCTTGTGTTCTTCTTTAAGTTCAAAGTCCATGTTGAATTACCTCCCAGAACGGCAGTCTTTTGCGGGGGTTATTATAGGCCTTGAATCTCTTCAGGTCAAAACCTTTTTGGCCTCACTAAATTATGGGAGGGGCGTTACCTGGGTCCCTTGGGGGAATAAGAGGTGAAGACGTAGTCCCTCTTTCTGGCCTTTTCGTGACACTGGATACAGTTCCTGAAGAAATCGGCGCTGGAGCCCAGGGGTTTGAACCTCTTCTCCTGGCTGAGATAGGCGAAGCTGGCGTAGCCCCATCCTTTGGTGTTTTTGAAACGCTCGGCGTCTTTGATCATGTAGTCCAGACGCTTAAGCCTTCCTGGCTCCAGGTCCTGGCCGAAGGAGGGGTTGGCCCTGGCGGGGTAGACCAGCCTCACCAGGACGGCTCCGTCGGTGAAGGGGTGACCGTTGTCGGGAATGCCGTGGAGAAAATCTTCAAAGGCCGTGGCGTTGCCCAGGATGAGATGGAGCTCCTGGAGGTCCTGGCGATAACTGAAGGAGATGAGGGGCCAGTGGTGGTAGTTCTTCACCACGGAAAAGGAGAGACCGTTGGGTGCCTTGAGCTCCTTCTGGCAGCCCAGGATGAGGAGGGAGAGGATGAGCGCAAGGAGGATGGCGCCTCGGTACATGGGCTGGTTCTTCATCGCCTTCCTCCTCTTGGATGGTTGGAGGTTACCCCTCCCTTCCTGGCCGAGGATGGGGAGCCGGGATGTTTCCCCTTACCGCTGGAGGTCTCAGTGGTCTATGGATGGGAGTCGGGTGATGCCTATCCCCTTGAGGTATTCACAGACCTCTTCCAGGTGGTGGAACCACTCTGCGTGGCCCGTCTCCTCACAGAGGACTGTGATGGTGTCGGCCCTGCCCTCGGGGGGAAAGACCACGTACTCTTTTCCGTCTGGGGCCTGGATTCTCACTTCGTGGTAGTGCCAGGGGGCGGGGTAGAGCTCCTTCAGCTCGTCCATGAACCTCTTGACGGGCTCCAGATTGTCCAGGTTCAGCTCAGCGCTCATGGCTTAGCCTCCTTATCGCCTCTAAAAGGGTTGGGAGGGGAGAAGGGCTCCCCTCCCCGGAGGGCTACTTTATAGCTTCTGCCACCAGTTCCGCAATATCTTTCAGCTGGATTTCTTCGATCTTGTCCTTGGCCTTAAGACCGTCGTCGAACATGGTGAGGCAGAAGGGACAGGCGGTGGCTACGCCCTGGGGGTCCAGGGCCAGGGCCTGGTCGCAGCGTACGTAGTTGATGCGGGTGCCGATCTTCTCCTCCAGCCACATGCGGCCTCCTCCGGCTCCACAGCAGAAGCCCTTCTCCCTGCTCTTTTCCATCTCCTTCAGGTTTAGGCCCAGTCTCTGGAGGATCTTTCTGGGCTCTTCGTAAATGCCGTTATGCCTGCCCAGATAGCAGGAGTCGTGATAGGTGAAGACGCCTTCCAAGGAGCGATTGATGGTGAGTCTCCCCTCTTCCAGGAGCTGGGAAATGAGCTGGGTGTGGTGGATCACTTGGTAGTTGCCGCCAAACTGGGGGTACTCGTTCTTGAGGGTGTGGTATCCGTGGGGACAGGCGGTTATGATCTTCTTCACTCCATAGCCGTTGAGGACTTCCACGTTTTCCATGGCCATCATCCAGAAGAGGTATTCGTTGCCCAGCCTCCTGGCCCAATCGCCGCAGCATTTCTCTTCGGTGCCCAGAATGGCAAAGTCTATGTTGGCGGCCTTGAGGATCTCCACCAGGGCCTTGAGAACCTTCTTGTAGCGGTCATCGTAAGCCCCGGCGCACCCCACCCAGAGGAGATATTCCGTGGAACCCTTCTCTGACAGGAGAGGGATCTCCAGACCTTCAGCCCAGTCGGCCCTGTTGGCAAATCCCACGCCCCAGGGGTTGTAGTTGTTCTCCATGTTCCGGAAGGTCTGGTTCAGCTCTTCGGGGATGCGCCCCTCCATGAGGCTCAAGTAACGGCGCATCTCGATGATCTTGTCCAGATGTTCTATGTAGGCGGGGCACTCTTCCATGCAGGCGCCGCAAGTGGTGCATGCCCATAAAACGTCGTCGGAGATCCTCTGATAGGGGGTGCACTCTTCGGGACTTTTCCCCCCAACCAGGCGCTCGTTCATGTGATCTTTGAGATCCTGGATGAGATTCTTGGGAGAGAGGGGCTTCTCCGTGTTGTAGGCGGGACAGGCTTCCTGGCACCTGCCACACCTCATGCAGGCGTCCAGGTCCATGAGCTGTTTCCAGCTGAACTCCTCTATCTTGGTGAGTCCAAAACTCTCCGCTTCTTCCATGTTGGGGATGGTGTCCACCACACCGTAGGGCCGGGGATCCCTGAAGACGATGTTGGCGGGGGTGACCAGTATGTGGAGGAGCTTGGAGTAACCGATGTAGGCGATGAAGGCGAAGGAGCAGAGCATGTGGATGAACCAGAAGATCCGGTGGGCCAGGGTGCCGTTGATGCCCAGGATGTTCAGGGGGATGGCTAGAATGAAGCCCACAATGGAGTAGAGCTCAAACCTGGGGAAGCCCTGGGCGGCAATGCGGACGGCCTCGGTAAGAAAGCCCGTCACCGCCACGGCCAAAAGGAGATAGAGGACGATATTGTCCTCGGGCTTCTGGGGCTGGAGCCTGTCGGGTTTTTCTTTTAGCCTCCTGTAGAGGGCCATACATACGCCGATGATGAGAACCAGCCCGGCTATGTCCAGGGCCAGGGATACCAGGAGGTAGAAGATCCCGTAGTAGAAGTGGACGAAGGGCACATCGGCTTCAATGGCCACAAGGATGGTGCCAATGAAGAGGACCAGGAAGCCCCAGAAGATGGCCAGGTGCATGATGCCGGGGTACTCGTCCTTCAGTATGCGGGTATGGAGGAACACGTTTCTGGCGGCGAAGATGAGCCGCTCTTTCAGTTTGTCCTGGCGGTCTTCTCCTTTCCCTTTTTTCCATATCTGGACCCTCTGATAGAGGATCCATGCTACAAGGGCGATGGTTCCTAGACCGCCCACGTACACCAGGATCTTGAATACCAGGGGTATGTTCCAGTAGACGTGCCGAGTGATTTCCTGGGGATTGATCATACCATCCTCCCCCTAACCCTCCTGGGCTTTGATTTTTTTGATCTCTTCAGTGAGAAGGGGTACCACCTTGAAGAGGTCCCCCACCACACCGAAGTCGGCCACGTTGAAGATGGGAGCGTCGGGGTCCTTGTTGATGGCCACTATGAATTTGCTGGATGACATGCCTGCCAGGTGTTGGATGGCACCGGAGATGCCCACGGCTATATAGAGGTTGGGAGAGACGGTTTTGCCCGTCTGGCCCACCTGGTCGCTCTGGGGCCTCCATCCGGCGTCCACGGCGGCCCTGCTGGCTCCCACGGCTGCACCCAGAAGGTCGGCCAGTTCTTCGACAAGGGCGAAGTTTTCGGGTGCCTTCATCCCCCTGCCACCGGAGACGATAATCTCGGCCTCGGTGAGTTCGGGCCTGCCTGTCTCTTTGGATACGAACTCCACCAGCCTCTGCTTGGTGTCCAGGTCCGAGGGCTCAAAGGGCACTTTCTCTATGTTGGCCGTCTTGGAGGTGTCGGGTTCCAGTCTCTCGAAGACGTTGGGTCTGAGAATAGCCATCTGGATGTCGGACTTGTAGCCGATCTCCACCCTCACCTTGCCGGCGATGGCGGGACGGATGGCCTTGAGTTTACCGTCCACGATTTCCAGCTTGATGCAGTCCGGGGCCAAGCCAGCTCCCACCCTGGCGGCGATCCGGGGCATGAGGTCCCTGCCTGTCATGGTTCCCCCCATGAGGACGATCTGGGGCTGTTTATCCTTGATGAGGTCACCCACGGCCCGAGCATAGGCGGGGGGATTGTAGTTGGCCAGGATCTCGTGGTCTATGAGATAGACCTTCTCGGCGCCGTAAGAGGCGATCTCGTTGCAGAGTCCCTCTACGTTGTGGCCCGCTATCACCGCCTCCATGCTGGTGCCCAGCTGGTCGGCCAGCCTCCTGCCTTCCGATAGGGTTTCTAAGGCGGGTTTCCTGAGAGTACCCTTCCTCTGGTCTGCTATCACCCATACGCTCATGGCATCACCCTCCTAGAGAACCTTAATTTCGTCTTTGAGGAACTTGACAAGCTCCTGGACCACCTCTTCGGGTTCCCCTTCCACTTTGCGTCCAGCCTCTTTCTTGGGGGGCAGGGAGTAGGAGAGCACCTCGGTGAAGGAGCCTGCCCTGCCCACCTCCTCCGGAGAGAGACCCAGATCGGCCAGGGAGTAGTCCTGGACGGGCTTTCTTTTGGCCTTCATGATGTTGGGCAAAGAGGGATAACGGGGCTCGTTGAGGCCCTTGCGACAGGTGACCACGCAGGGTAGGGCCATCTCATGGACCTCTTCTCCTCCTTCTACCAGCCTGTTGGCCACGGCCTTGCCGGCGTCGGGGTCCACTTCCAGCTTGATGATGGAGCCTGCCTGGGGCAGTCCCAGCATTTCCGCCACCTGACCGGGTACGTGCCACGTGTCACCGTCGATAGCCTGCTGGCCGAAGAGGAGCATGCCGTATTCCACCCCGTCCTTCTCCAGGGCCTTCACCAGGACCTTGGCCGTGACGTAGGTATCGGAGCCGTCCAGAGCGTCATCTTTGATGAGGATGGCCCTGTCGGCGCCGATGGCCAGTGCACTCCTCAGGGCTTCCCTGGCCCTTTCGGGCCCCATGGAGACGGCCACCACTTCGTCCACCTTGCCTGCTTCTTTCATGCGGACGGCCTCTTCCACGGCGAATTCGTCGTAGGGGTTGAGGATGTACTTGATCTCGCTTTTGTCCAGACGGTTGTCCTTTAGCCTCACTCGGGTCTCCGTATCGGGCACGGATTTGCAGAATACCACTACTTTCATGGCCTTACCTCCTAGTAAAAAATGAATGAGCATTCACTCATTTCTATCCCTTTCTCTAATAGGGCCTTGTGAATTTGTCAACATGGCCCTGCCAAAAAATTTGGGAGGGAAGGCAACAAACCCCCCTCCCTTGTCCACCCTCTAGCCTTTCAGCAGATTCCTGGCGATGGTGAGGCGCTGGGCTTCCGAGGTGCCCTCGTAGATCTCCGTGATCTTGGCGTCCCTGTAGTGGCGCTCCACGGGATATTCCTCGGTGAAACCGTATCCGCCATGGACCTGGATGGCCTCCCTGGTCACCCTCATGGCCACGTCGGAGGCAAAGAGCTTGGCCATGGCCGAGAGCTGGTAATAAGGCTTGCCCTCCTGTTTCAGCCAGGCAGCCTTGAGGTAGAGTAGGCGTGCGGCTTCGATCATGGTGGCCATATCCGCCAGTTTGAACTGGATGGCCTGGAAGTTGGCTATGGGCTGACCGAACTGGACCCTGGTTTTGGCAAATTCCACGGCCTCCTCGTAGGCGGCCTGGGCTATGCCTACGGCCTGGGCTGCCACGCCGATTCTGCCTCCGTCGTAACAGTGCATGGCGATGTAAAAGCCCTGGCCTTCCTCTCCCAGGAGGTTTTCGGCGGGGATCCTGCAGTTTTCGAAAATGAGCTCCGCCGTGGAGGAGGCCCTGATACCCAGTTTGTGCTCCAGCTTTCCAATGGAGAAGCCAGGGGCGTCCTTTTCCACGATGAAGGCGCTCATGCCCTTGTGGCGCTTCTCCTTGTCCGTCATGGCAAAGACCAGGTAGATGCTGGCCTCTTTCCCATTGGTGATGAAGTGTTTGGTGCCGTTGAGGATATAGTGGTCCCCGTCCCTTTTGGCCGTGGTGGCGATGGAGACCACATCGGTTCCCGCCCCGGGCTCCGTCATGGCGTGGGCGGCGATCTTCTCCCCTTTGGCCAGGGGCATCAGGAACTTCTGTTTTTGTTCTTCTGTACCGTAGTGGAGGATGGGGTCCACCACCAGGGACGTGTGGGCCGAGACTAGTATCCCCGTGGATGCACAGCCCCGGCTCAGCTCCTCCACCACCGTGGCATAGGAGACCACGTCCATGCCTGCTCCGCCGTACTCTTCGGGAACATAGACGCCGAAGAGCCCCAGCTCCGCTAGCTGCTGGTAGATTTCGGGGAAGATCTCCCCTTTCTTGTCCATCTCGGCGGCCCTGGGTTTCAGCTCTTCATCGGCGAGGCGGCGGACCATGTCCCTCACCATTCTCTGCTCTTCGGTGAATTCGAATCTCATCTCCAACCCCCTTGGTAGACATTCTAAGGGCCGGGAGCGCGTGCCCCGGCCCCTCTGTGCCTTTATTTGGTATAGTCGTAGAAGCCCTTGCCCACTTTTCTGCCCAGGTATCCGGCGTCCACCATCTTCACCAGCAAGGGACAGGGCCGGTATTTGGGATCGCCGAAGCTGTCATACATGACCTGGAGTATGAAGAGGCAGGTGTCCAGGCCGATGAGGTCGGCCAGGGCCAGGGGGCCCATGGGGTGATTGGCCCCCAGTTTCATGATGGTGTCAATGGCTTCGGGGGAGCCTACACCTTCATAGAGGGCGAAAATGGCCTCATTGATCATGGGCATAAGGACCCTGTTGGACACGAAGCCCGGGGAGTCCTTGATGACCACGGGGACCTTGCCCAGTTTCTCCGACAGGGCCACCACCAGATCTGTGGTCTCCTGGCTGGTCTGAAGCCCTTCAATCACTTCTATGAGTTTCATGACTGGCACGGGGTTCATGAAGTGCATGCCTATAACCTGGCTGGGCCGGTTGGTGAAGGTGGCGATCTTGGTGATGGAGATGGAGGAGGTGTTGCTGGCCAGAATCACTTCGGGCCGGCAGAGACCGTCCAGGGTCTTGAAGACCTCCTCTTTTATCTCCACGTTCTCGGTGACAGCCTCCACCGCGAAGTCCACGTCGGCCAGATCCTCCAGCTTCTCTGTGAGCTGGATGCGGTCCAGGATCTCTTCTTTACCCTGGGGTGTGAGCTTCTCCTTCTTCACCAGGCGGTCCAGGTTCTTGCTGATGGTGTTTAGGCCCTTCTGGGCCAGCTCCACGGTCACGTCCCTCATGACCACCTGGTATCCGGCCATGGCGCATACCTGGGCAATGCCGTTGCCCATGGTGCCGGCACCCACCACACCGATCTTCTTGATATCCTCAAGCTTCATGATCCACCTCCTGTTGCTCAGTCCACGAGCTCAATGATCATGCTCACGGCACCCCCGCCTCCCAGGCAGATGGTGGCCAGACCCCTCTTCAGCCCCCTGATCTTCAGGGCGTTGATGAGGGTGACCAGGATGCGGCAACCGCTTGCCCCGATGGGGTGTCCCAGGGCCACGGCTCCACCGTGGACGTTGAACTTCTCGTGGGGGATGCCCAGGGCCTTTTTCACGGCGCAGGATGCTGCAGCGAAGGCCTCGTTGTGCTCCACCAGGTCCATGTCGTCCACGGTGAAACCCGTCTTTTCCATAAGGGCCTTCACCCCGGGAATGGGGGCTTCCATGACCCACTTGGGCTCCACGTGCCAGTAGTTGTAGGCCACGATCTCTGCCAGAGGCTTCACCCCCAGCTTTTCGGCCTTACTCATGGAGCTGATGACCACGGCGGCAGCCCCATCGCTGATCTTGGAGGCATTGCCCGCGGTGACCTTGCCGTCCTTCTTGATGGCAGGGGGTAGCTTGGCCAGCTTCTCCATGGTGGTTTCCCTGGGGCCTTCGTCCCTGTCGATGACCACCGTTCCCTTCTTCTGTTTCACCTCCACGGGGATGATCTCGTTCTTGAACCACCCCTCGGCCGTAGCCTTGAGGGCCCGGTTGTTGCTTTCCAGAGCAAAGGCGTCCATCTCTTCCCTGGACACGTCGTATTTATCGGCGATAAGCTCTCCCGTCATGAGCATGTGGAAGTCCTCGTAGGGGTCCCATAGGCCGTCGTAGACCATGAGATCCACGATCTTGCCGTCGCCCAGCCGGTATCCCATGCGGGCCTTGGGTAGGGCGTAGGGGCACTGGGTCATGTTCTCCATGCCCCCGGCCACCACTATCTCCGTCTCTCCCAGCTTGATGGCATTGGCCCCCAGGCAGATGGCCTTGAGGCCCGAGCCGCACACCTTGTTTACCGTCATGGCGTTGACGTGGTCGGGGAGGCCTGCATACCGCATGGCCTGGCGGGCTGGGGCCTGGCCCACACCTGCCTGGACCACCTGCCCCATGAGGACCTCTCCTATCTCCTTGGGGTCTACACCTGCCCTCTTCACCGCCTCTTTGATGGCTATGGCCCCCAGATGGGTGGCAGGGATAGAGCTTAGTCCCCCCATGAAGTTGCCAATGGGGGTTCTTACGGCGCTCAGAATAACCACCTTCTCCATGTTTTCTCCTCCTTTCCTACTCTGCTTCTCTTTTATCTCCTCGATACAGAACGGCCAGTAGTACGGTTCCCGGAGGGGCCTCTGCTTTGTGACTCACCCGGGAGTCGTAGTAGATGGAGTCTCCCTCTTCCAGGATGATCACCTTGTCCCCGTAGGTGAGCTCCAGCTTTCCTTTAAGCACGTAGATGAACTCCTCCCCTTCATGACCCAGGGGCTCCATCTCTTCTTCTTTTCCTGAAAACTCTATGAGGAAGGGGTCCATCTTGCGCCCCTCCTTTCCGTAACCCAGGGAGAAATAGTTGATGGCGAATCGGGACTCCTGTCGGAACACAGGCTTCCCCTGGCCCTTTCTCACTACGAAGTAGTCCTGCTGTTCCAGAGGAGTGGTCTGAAAGAAATAGGTGAGCTTCACATCCAGGGCCTGGGCGATCTTCCAGAGGGTGGAGATGGGGGGGGATACTATATTGTTTTCGATTTGGGAGAGAAGGGCTGTGGAAAAGCCTGTTCGCTCGGAGATGTCCTTCAGGGTCATGCCCCTTTTTTGGCGGAGCTCCCTGATTTTGCCTCCCAGGTCCAGCTCTCTTAATACGTCCTTCTGCTTTTTCCCTTTGATGTTGGCCATATTCTTAACCCCCTGGCCTCTCTACCAAAGCCTTTTTTTGGTGTCAAGGAAAGGGCTTCAATCCAATCAAACGCGGCTTGCCCCTTTCTTCAGGTACAAGCTTCTGATAAAGAAGAAAAAAGGGGTAAAAAAATGAAACTAGGGACTTTTCAGATTAAGGAGAAGGTTTTCCAGGGTGTGGTAGAGAAGGACAGGGTCTACTCTCTGGAGGGTCCCAGGAGCTATCTTCTGGAGGAGGTGAAGGTCTTGCCTCCTGTTCATCCCAGCAAGATCGTGGCTGTGGCCCTCAATTATAAGGCCCACGCCTCCGAGATGGGTAAACCCTTGCCCCAGGAGCCCCTCATATTTATTAAGCCCCCTTCCTCGGTCATCGGCCATGGGGACGCCATCCTTCTGCCCTCCATGGCGGGTAGGGTGGACTACGAGGGGGAACTGGGTGTGGTTATAGGTCGGGAGACCAAGGGAGTTTCTCCTCAGGAGGCCCTGGAGTGTGTCATGGGATACGTCTGTTTCAACGATGTGACGGCCCGGGACCTGCAGAAGAAGGACGGTCTCTTTGCCAGGGCCAAGGGCTTCGACACCTTCGCCGTGATAGGCCCCTGGATAGAGACATCCCTGGACCCTTCCTGCCTGAGCATCAGGACCTATCTCAATGGCCACATAGTCCAGGAGGGCAACACCTCGGACATGATCTTTAACGTGGTCCACCTCATAAGCTTCATCTCCCATGTCATGACCCTGGAGCCGGGAGATGTCATAGCTACGGGCACACCGCCGGGTATAGGGCCTCTCTCTCCCGGGGATAGGGTGGAGATAGAGGTGGAGGGCATAGGCCGCCTGGTCAATACCGTGGCCGTTCGGGGCTGGTAGTCGTTCTCACTTTCGGAGGTTCTTCCAGTTGGGAGAGTGGAGGGGCTTCTCTCCTTTCAATACCCTCACCAGGTTCTCGGCAGCCACCAGGGCCATAGCCGATCTGGTCTCCACGGCGGCTGAACCTATATGGGGTGTGAGAACCACCCGGTCCAGGACCAGGAGATCTTCTTCCACCTGGGGTTCCCTCTCGTAGACGTCCAGGCCTGCGCCCCAGATGATGCCCTCTTTCAGGGCCTGGGCCAGTTCCTTCTCTTTCACGATGGGGCCCCGGCCGATGTTTATGAGGATGGCCTCTCTCTTCATCTGGCGGAACTCTTCCATGCCGAATCGTCCCCGGGTCTCGGGGGTTAGGGGGGCCACGATGACCAGGAAGTCGCTCTCTTTGAGAAGCTCCTGGAAGGAGACGTACCTGGCTCCCGTCTCCCTCTCCCCTTCAGGATTGGGCCTTCTGTTGTGGTAGATGATTTTCATGTTGAAGCCCCGGGCCCTCCTGGCCACGGCGGTGCCTATACGTCCCATGCCGTATATGCCCAGGGTCTTGCCCACCAGGTCCTTGCCCAGAAAGAGGTGGTAGCGCAGCCCAATGAACTTGCCCGACCTGGTAAACTCGTGGGCCTGGGGGATGAGACGGGCCGTGGCCATGAGGAGGGCCCAGCCCAGATCCGCCGTGGCTTCGGTGAGGGTGCCGGGGGTGTGGGTCACCACCACTCCCCTCTTTGTGGCGGCCTCCATGTCTATGTTGTCCAGACCCACCCCCAGGTTGCTCACCACCTTCAGCTGGGGGGCGGCATCCAGGACTTCTCCGTCTATCCTGTCGAAGAGCATGCACAGGAGTCCTTCTTTGTCGGCCATGGCCTCCATGAGTTCCTGACGGCTCATGGGGCGTTCCTCTTTGTGATAGATAACTTCTGTCTCTCTTTTAAGGAGCTCGTCAGCCTCAGGGAAGGTATAGGGCCAAGTTACCAGCACCCTGGGTTTAGACATCCTTTACCTCCTGGGAAAGTCTATCGACCGAGTAGGTTATTAGCACATTGCCCGGGGTAAATCGATAGGGATCTTGCCGGATGGGGCGGGGGCTAGGCCTTTTCCATCACCCCTGCGTGGTACTCCTGGAGGGGAGCCACATCCAGGCGACCCTTTTTGAGGGCTTCTATTCCCTCGGCGGCGGCCATGGCTCCCCTCATGGTGGTGAAATAGGGTATGCCGTAAATCAGGGCCGTGCGTCGAATATGGAGGGAATCCTTCTGGGCGGGTCCACCCAGGGGGGTGTTGATGACCATCTGAATCTCCCCGGAGATCATGTGATCCACTACATGGGGGCGGCCCTCCTGGACCTTGTAGACCCCCCTTGCCATGACCCCGTGGGTGGCCAGGTACCGGGCGGTGCCTGCCGTGGCCAGAATATTGAAGCCCAGGTCCTCCAGTTTCCTGGCTATGGGCACCACCTTGGCCTTGTCTTCGTCCTTGACACTGATAAAGACGGTACCCTCCAGGGGCAGGGTGTTGCCTGCTGCTTCCTGGGCCTTGGCGAAGGCGATGCCGAACTCCCGGTCTATGCCCATGACTTCTCCCGTGGACTTCATCTCGGGGCCCAGGA
>JALUVF010000120.1 GCA_027020915.1 bacterium | reverse complement strand
CTTGATGAAGGGGAAGACGGCCTCCTTCACGGCTATGTGGTGAATGTCCAGTTCCCTGGGCAGGCCGAAATCCCTCAGCTTCTTGCCCAGCATGAGCTGGGTGGCCACCTTGGCCAGGGGGATGCCTATGGCCTTGCTCACAAAGGGCACCGTCCGACTGGCCCGGGGGTTCACCTCCAGGACGTAGATGTCTCTCCCCTGGATGGCGTACTGGATGTTGATGAGACCCACCACCTTCAGCTCCAGGGCCAGGGCCGTGGTCTGGCGTTTGATCTCCTGGATGAGCTCCTGGTCCAGCTCGTGGGGTGGGAGGGAACAGGCCGAGTCTCCCGAATGGACCCCTGCCTGCTCGATGTGCTCCATGATCCCTGCCACGAAGACCTCTTCCCCGTCGCACAGGGCGTCCACGTCTATCTCTATGGCATCCTGGAGGAACTTGTCCACCAGGACGGGGTGTTCGTAAGAGGCCTCCACGGCGTAGGTCATGTAGTGGCGCAGGTCCTCTTCGGAATAGACGATCTCCATGGCCCGGCCTCCCAGGACGTAGGAGGGTCGAACCAGGACGGGATAGCCGATCCTCCTGGCAATGGCCACGGCCTCCTCCACCGACGTAGCCGTGGCGTTGGGAGGCTGGCGGAGCTGGAGCTTCTCCAGTATGAGGCGGAAGCGTTCCCGGTCTTCGGCCATGTCTATGCTGTCGGGGCTGGTGCCGATGATGGGAACTCCTGCCCTCTCCAGGGGTATGGCCAGCTTCAGGGGTGTCTGCCCCCCAAACTGGATGATGACTCCCATAGGATCTTCCGCCTCTATTATGGCCAGGACGTCCTCCAGGGTGAGGGGCTCAAAGTAGAGGCGGTCGGAGGTGTCGTAGTCTGTGGAGACCGTCTCGGGATTGCAGTTGACCATGATGGCCTGATACCCCGCCTCCTTGATGGCGAAGACCCCGTGGACACAACAGTAGTCGAACTCTATGCCCTGACCAATCCTGTTGGGCCCTCCTCCCAGGATGATCACCCTGGGGGTATCTCCCCTTTTGTGCTCCGATGTCCTCTCGTAGGTGGAGTAGAAGTAGGGGGTGTAGGCCTCGAACTCGGCGGCGCAGGTGTCCACGCTCTTGAATACGGGTTTTATGCCCAGACCTTCCCGCATTTGCCGGATCTTTTCCTCTTTGACACCGAAGATCTGGGCCAGGCGCACGTCGGAGAAGCCCAGTCTCTTGGCCTCAGCCAGGGTATCGGGGTCCAGATCCTCCAGTCCCCTGTCCTTGAGGATATCTTCAGCCTCCACCACCTCCTTCAGGTTATCCAAAAACCAGGGGTCTATGGCTGTAAGTCGGTGGACTTCCTCCACCGTCATGCCCGCCCGGAAGGCGTCGGCTATGTACCAGAGGCGGTTCCAGCAGGGGGTCATCAGGTTGTTCTTGATGACCTTCAAATCCCAGGTACCGTCGGGTTTCCTGGCCTCCTTTTCGCTCTGGAAGCCGTAGCGGTCTATCTCCAGGGAACGTATGGCCTTCTGGAGGGACTCCTTGAAAGTGCGACCTATGGCCATCACTTCCCCCACGGACTTCATCTGGGTGGTGAGGGTGGCGTCGGCCTCGGGGAACTTTTCGAAGGTGAATCGGGGGACCTTCACCACGCAGTAGTCGATGGTGGGTTCGAAGCAGGCAGGGGTCTTTTTTGTGATGTCGTTGGGGATCTCGTCCAGGGTGTAGCCCACGGCCAGCTTGGCGGCGATCTTGGCGATGGGAAAGCCCGTGGCCTTGCTGGCCAGGGCCGAGGACCGGCTCACCCGGGGATTCATCTCGATGACCACCATGCGCCCGTCTTGGGGATTGACGGCGAACTGGATGTTGGAGCCTCCCGTCTCCACCCCGATCTCCCGGATGATGGCTATGGCGGCGTCCCGCATGATCTGGTATTCCTTGTCGGTGAGGGTCTGGGCGGGGGCCACGGTGATGGAGTCCCCCGTGTGGACGCCCATGGGATCGAAGTTCTCGATGGAGCACACGATAACCACGTTGTCCTTCAGGTCCCGCATCACCTCCAGCTCGAACTCCTTCCAGCCCAGGACCGACTCCTCGATGAGGACCTCGTGGGTGGGGGAGGCGTTGAGGCCCCACTCCACCTTATCCTCGAACTCCTTCATGTTGTAGGCCACGGAACCCCCGGTGCCCCCCAGGGTGAAACTGGGCCTGATGATGACGGGAAAACCCAGATCTTTCACGATCCTCTTGGCCTCTTCCATGGAGTGGACGTATCCGCTCCTGGGCACCTCCAGGCCGATGTTCTCCATGGCCTGTTTGAAGAGATCCCGGTCTTCCGCCTTCTTGATGGCAGGGAGCTTGGCTCCGATGAGCTCCACGTTGAACCTGTCCAGGGTCCCTGATTCCGCCAAGGCCACGGCGGTGTTGAGGGCCGTCTGGCCTCCCAGAGTGGGCAGCAGGGCCTGGGGACGCTCCTTCTCTATGATTTTGGCCACGATCTCGGGGGTGATGGGTTCGACGTAGGTCCTGTGGGCCATCTCCGGGTCCGTCATGATGGTGGCGGGGTTGGAATTTACCAGGACCACGGTGAAACCCTCTTCCTTGAGCACCTTGCAGGCCTGGGTGCCCGAATAGTCGAACTCGCAGGCCTGGCCGATGATGATGGGTCCGGAGCCGATGATGAGGATCTTCTCTATATCCCTGCGCTTGGGCAACTCATCACCCCTATTTTTGCCGGGGAGGGTAGCAAAGGAGGTGCGGGAAAGCAACTCTCCCGGGGCACTTCAACTTGACAGGGAGAGCTATATGGATTAACAGGTGCCTACTCGCGAGGGGGAGAGGTATGCATGTTTGATTCCCTATCGGATAGGATCCAGGGAATACTGGGTAAATTCAAGGGTAAGGCCCGTCTCACCGAGAAGGAGGTGGACGCCACTCTCAGGGAGATCCGGCTGGCTCTCCTGGAGTCCGATGTCCATATCCAGGTGGTACGCCAGTTCACCGATAGTCTCCGCTCCAAGCTTGTGGGTCGGGAGGTGAGAGGAGGGCTCACTCCCACCCAGGAAGTGATAAAGGTGGTCTCCGATGAGCTCCAGGAGCTTCTCGGCGGGAAACAAGAAGGTCTGAAATTTGCCTCTAGACCCCCTACGGGTATTATGATGGTAGGCCTCCAGGGTTCGGGTAAGACCACCACGGCAGCCAAGCTCGCCCTGGCCCTCAAGAAGCAGGGCAAATGGCCTCTCCTGGTGGCCGCCGACGTGTATCGCCCCGCTGCCGTAGATCAGCTCATCACCCTGGGGAAGGAAGTGGGGGTAGAGGTCTTCCATGGGAAAGGAGACCCCGTGGAGATCTGCGGCCGGGCCGTGGAGAAGGCCAGAAAAGAGGGCATGGACGTGGTCATCATGGACACGGCGGGTCGTCTCCATGTGGATGAGCCCCTGATGATGGAGCTGGAGCGTATCAAGGAACTCACCCAGCCCCAGGAGATCCTTCTGGTGGCCGATGCCATGACGGGTCAGGAGGCGGCCAACGTGGCCCGGACTTTCCACCAGCGGCTGGATCTCACGGGAGTGGTTCTCACCAAGATGGACGGTGACGCCAGGGGTGGCGCTGCCCTGTCCATCAAGGCCGTCACAGGTAGGCCCATCAAATTTGTGGGTGTGGGGGAGAAGCTGGGTCAGCTGGAGCCTTTCTATCCGGACCGTATGGCCTCCAGGATCCTGGGTATGGGTGATGTCCTCACCCTTATTGAAAAGGCTGAGAAGGCCTTCTCCCAAGCCGAGGCCCAGAAGCTCCAGGAGAGGCTGATAAAGGGTACCTTCACCCTGGAGGATTTCAGGGAACACCTCAGGGGACTGAGGAAGATGGGCTCTATGGAGCAGATTTTAAAGATGTTGCCGGGCATGGGGGGGATGAAGGACGCCCTGAAGCATGCCAGGATAGACGATAGGGAGGTGGCCAGGATGGAGGCCATTATCAACTCCATGACTCCCCAGGAGAGGATGAGGCCTGCCATCATCAACTCCAGTCGCAAAAGGCGCATTGCCCGGGGGAGCGGGACTTCTGTCCAGGAGGTGAACAGGGTCTTGAAACAGTATGCCCAGATGCAGAAGTTGATGAAGGGAGCCAGGAAAGGTGGTAAGGGAAAGATGGGTAAGAAGATGAAGCAGATGCCTTTCGGCTCCGATTTTATGAACATGTTCCACTAGAGGAGGTGATAGGGTGGTAAAGATTCGACTCATGCGCATGGGTGCCAAGAAGAAGCCCTTCTACCGGGTGGTGGTGGCTGACTCTCGTGCACCAGCCGATGGTAGGGCTTTGGATATTTTGGGTTACTACAACCCCCTGACGGACCCTCCCCAGATCAAGGTGGATCTGGAGAGGGCCAGGGAGTGGATGGCAAAGGGTGCCCAGCCTACAGGTCAGGCCAAAGCGGTGTTGAAACTGGCAGGGATGTAGCTCCAGCCTCCATTACGGGGAAACGCGGCAGAATTTAGATACGGAGGTGGTTTCCATGTTGAAGGAACTGGTTGAGAAAATGGCCAAGGCGCTGGTGGATAATCCCGACAAAGTGGAAGTGGTGGAGGTGGAAGGGGAGAAGACCACTGTCATTGAGCTCCGGGTGGCGCCCGAGGATTTGGGCAAGGTCATTGGCCGTCAGGGTAGGACGGCCAGGGCCATGAGGACCATCCTTTCGGCTGCTGCTACCAAGAGCAACAAGAGGGCGGTATTGGAGATTCTGGAGTAGAACCTTTCCCCTTGGGAGGCTGGGGTTTTCCAATGACGGAGTGAACGGGTCTGTGGACCCGTTCTTTTTCTTTGGAGGTGGCCTTTGGGCTCCAAGAAGGAATGGGTGGCCTTGAGCAGGCTGGTGAAGGCCCACGGGGTCCGGGGGGAGGTTCGGGGTGTGCTTCTCACCGATGTTCTGGAAAATTTTCAAGGGCGCTCCACCATCCGCTGGAGACGGGACCGGGAAATTCGGGAGCTGGAGATAGAGGGCCTTCGGTTCCACGGCTCCCTCCTCCTCTTCAAGTTTAAAGGAGTGGACGACAGGGAGACGGCCCGGGAGCTGGTAGGAGGTCTTCTGGAGATTCCCCTGGAGGAGCTGGTGCCTCTGCCTCCCGGGGAGTACTACTGGTACCAGCTCCTGGGGCTGGAGGTCTATACCGAGGAGGGGGAGTATCTGGGGGTGCTGGAGGAGATCATGGAGACGGCGGGCCATGACGTCTATGTGGTGAGGAAAGGGGACGAAGAGATACTCCTGCCTGCCATAAAAGAGGTGATCAAGGCTGTCATCCTAGATGAGGGACGCATGGTGATCCATCTCCTGGAGGGGCTCCGGTGAGGTTCTACCTGGTCACCATCTTTCCCGAGGTGGTGGAGGCCCTGGACTTCAGCATCCTGAAGCTGGCCCGGGAGAGGGGGCTCCTGGAGATCATCCCCGTGAATCCCCGGGATTTCACTAACGACAGGCACCGCACGGTGGACGATGAGCCATACGGGGGCGGGGCGGGTATGGTCATGAAACCCGAACCCCTGGTGGCTGCCATAGGGGAGGTACGATCCCGGGATCCGGAGGTCCGGGTCTTTCTCCTCTCTCCCCGGGGCGGGACTTTCACCCAGTCCATGGCCCAGGAGTTGGCCTCGGGGCCCCCGGTGGCTCTTGTCTGTGGTCGTTACGAGGGTATAGACGAACGGGTGAGGGACTATGTGGACGGGGAGATCTCCCTGGGTGACTTTGTCATGGCAGGGGGGGAGCTGGCGGCCATGGTCATAGTGGAGACGGTGGCCCGTCTGGTCCCCGGCGTCCTGGGTTCCCGGGAGTCGCTGGAGGAAGAGAGTTTCTCCAGGGGATTGCTGGAGTATCCCCAGTACACCAGGCCCCCCGTCTTTCAGGGCCTGGAGGTGCCCGAGGTATTGCGCTCGGGAAACCACCAGGAGATTGCCCGGTGGCGCCGCTATCAGCAGATCAAGGTGACCTGGGAGAGAAGGCCCGATCTGCTGGCCAAGGCTGACCTCGCCCAGGAGGATAGGGATCTCCTGGTCATGGTGGTGAGGGGGAAGGACCCGTGGAAGAGGCCTTGAACTTCTATCTGGCCCTGATCCATTATCCCGTTTACAACAAGGAGGGGAAGGTGGTGGTCTCCTCCATCACCAACCTGGATATCCACGATCTTTCCCGTCTGGTGAAGACCTATCATGGTAGGGCCCTCTACATGGTCACACCCCTGGGGGCCCAGAGGGCCATGATTGAGCGTATCTGCGCCCACTGGAAGAGCGGTTTCGGGGCCAGCTACAACCCCAATCGGGGGGAGGCCCTGGAACTGGTGAGGGTGGTTCCTTCCCTGGATACCCTGGAGAAGGAGGTGCGTGGAGAGACGGGGCTGGAGCCCCTCCTTGTTGCCACTTCTGCCAGGGAGTGGGAGGGTAGGTTTATTGGTTATAGGGCTCTGGGGGGCAAGATACTAGATGGAGACCGGCCCGTGGTCATTCTCCTGGGTACGGGGTGGGGATTGGCGGAAGAGGTGATAAGGGGTTGCCATTACTTGCTGAAGCCTATAAAAGGGATGGGCCGTTACAACCACCTGTCGGTGAGGTGTGCAGCGGCCATAGTGCTGGACAGGCTATTTTTCAGGGAGGAGTGAACCATGAGCGAGGAACTCATCAGGTCCATTGAGTCTAGGTACCTGAGGGATGATCTCCCCGAGTTCAAGGTGGGAGACACGGTGAGAGTCTATTTCAGGATCCGTGAAGGGGATAAGGAGAGGGTGCAGCCCTTTGAGGGCGTGGTCCTGCGCTTCCAGGGGGCCATGAACAGGAGAACCTTCACCGTGAGGCGGATCACCGGTGGTCTGGGGGTGGAGAGGACCTTCCCCCTCCATTCCCCCAGGCTGGAGAAGGTGGAGATCATCCGCCGGGGCAAGGTGAGAAGGGCCAAGCTCTACTACCTGCGGGAGCGCATGGGCAAGGCCGCCAGAGTGAAGGAACGCTTCTACACCCAGGGAAACAAGAAGTAGGTCCCAAATTCGCTGCTTGAGAAGGGGGATGGCATTTGCCATCCCCCTTTGTATTCAACACGGAGCTAAGAATTGTTCGTGGTTCTAGCTTCAAAGTGGAACCTTTAAGCTTTCTCGACTTTAACCTCAGCCTCAATCTTTTCTCTGCTCCAGTATCCTGGCCAGGATTTCGTTGGCTGTGGGAAGGAGTCTTTCGGGAATGCGCCATCTCCCTTCTGCTCTCTCCAGGAGCCCCTGGGCCTCCAGATCCTGGAGAATGGCTGTCAGGCGTTTCCCTGTTACTCCCCATCTCTCCTCTATCTCTTCGGGATTGATGCCCCGGGTGGTTCTCAGACCCACCATGGCCGTCTCCAGGACTTTCCGCCAGGGGGACAGGGTTTCTTTTTCACAGATGGGAGGGATGCCTTTTTGTATTCTCTGGATGTAGATTAGGGGCTCCTCTTCCCTGAATATCCGTTCGCCCCCAATATGGGAGACGGCGGAAGCTCCCAGGCCCAGGTATTCTCCGTTTTCCCAGTAGATGAGATTGTGGAGGCACTCCTTCCCGGGCAGGGAGAAGTTTGAGATCTCGTAACGCCTGAAGCCGCCGGAGGCCAGTGTTTCGGGTATGAGCTGGAACATCTCCAGCCACTCTTCCTCGGTGGGCAGGGTGAGCTCTCCCTTCTCTACCCGGACCGCCATGGGGACCTCCCCTTCCAGGGTGAGGCTGTATGCCGAAATGTGCCGGGGATCCAGGGATAGGGCTATCTCCAGGTCCCTTTCCAGGGCCTTGGAGGTTTGCCCGGGAATACCGAAGATGAGGTCTAGATTGAGGTTGTCCAGGCGCTCTTTCACCATTTCGGCCTTCTTTCGGGCCTCTTTTCCTGTGTGGATGCGGCCCAGGGTGGCCAGCAGGTGGTCATGGAAGCTCTGGACCCCCAGACTCAGTCTGGT
>JALUVF010000119.1 GCA_027020915.1 bacterium | reverse complement strand
GACTCCCACCACTTCTGTCTTTCCGGCCACATAAGGACCAACACACTTACGCCACAGGTCTCGCCAGCGCAGGATGGTGCCTCCCTTTTCCCACTCCTTCTGGCTGGTGATCCTTTCCAGAATCTCCTTTATGCTCTTGAGGCTTTCCTGGCTCACTCACCCCTCCTGACGCAGTCGGTTCACTTCCCTGTGGGCTGCTCTGATGGGTTCCGGGATACGATACCTGGGACAGCAGGAAAGGACCAGGTTCAAAGCATCCCGCAAGGTCACCCTGTGCCCAATGGACACATAGATGGGCTTCACCCCTTTTCGAGTTCTGAGAACTGCTCCCAGGGTCTTCCCTTCGTGGTGCCAGGGGACCCATTCTCCCTTTCCGGGACCTGGCTCCTGGTGAGAACCCAGGAGGCGGCTCTTGGCGCAACCCACGGTGGGCATGTCTGTGAGGACTCCCAGGTGGGATGCAATGCCCAGGCCCCGGGGATGGGCGATTCCGTTACCGTCTACCAGGATCACCTGGGGGTCTTTCTTCAGCTTCATCAGTGCCTCCAAGAGGAGGGGGGCCTCCCTGAAGGAGAGGAGACCGGGGATGTAAGGCATTCCCAGGGGACCTTTAACGCCGGCGGTTTCCACTATCCGGAGGGAGGGGTACTCCATGATCACCACTGCAGCGTAGCCGGTTTTGTCTCCCCTGGAGAAGGAGACGTCCACCCCTCCTATGAGGTGGATGTGTTCCAGATCCAGGGGGTCTTCCCTCACCATGGAGGCTAGCTCCTTCTGGAGTTTAACGGCCTCCTGGGGGGAGAGGTTCCAAGGGTGGAGTTTTTGGACCACCACGGTCTTTCTATACCCTCACTTGGCTCTTGATACCCAGTCTTTCCCTGTATGGCTTCAGGGCGGGCAGGAGTTCTTCCTCCAGGAACTCTTCCACCTGTTGGGGGGCCCTGCCCACGAATCTCTTGGGTTCCAGGATCTTCTCCAGTTCCTCTCGGGTGAGGCCAAAGGAGGGATCGGCGGCGATCATCTCGAGGAAGGGGTTTTCTCTGCCCTCTTTCACGGTCCGGACCGCCTCCATGGCGTATTCCCTTATGCGCTCGTGGAGGGCCTGCCGGTCTCCCCCCTTCTTCACCACTCTCATCATCACCTCTTCGGCAGCCATGAAGGGGAGCTCTTCCCTGAGCCGCCTTTCAATGACCCTGGGGTAGACCACCATCCCCGATGTGATGTCCATGCACAGCTCCAGGATGGCATCGGCGGTGAAGAAGGCCTCGGGAATGGTGATGCGCCGGTTTGCCGAGTCATCCAGGGTCCGTTCCATCCACTGGGTGGCCGTGGTGTAGGGGAGGTTATCGGCTATGGAGAGGAGGAAGCGGGAGAGGGCGCAGACACGCTCGGAGCGCATGGGGTTCCTCTTATAGGGCATGGCCGATGAGCCCACCTGTCTCTTCCCGAAAGGCTCCTCCACCTCTTTCAGGTGCTGGAGGAGGCGCAGGTCCGTGGCGAACTTGTGGGCCGACTGGGCCAGTCCTGCCAGGGCGTAGAGGACCTGGGCGTCCTGTTTCCGGGTGTAGGTCTGGCCTGTGATGATAAAAGCCCTGTCGAAGCCCATCTTATGAGTCACCAATCTGTCCAGGTTTTTCACCTTCTCGTGATGGCCTTCAAAGAGCTTTAGGAAGCTGTCCTGGGTGCCGGTGGTGCCTTTCACGCCCCTGAATCTCAGATTCTTCCTGGCCTTCTCCAGTTGATGGAGATCCATGAGGAAGTCCTGGGCCCACAGGCAGGCCCTCTTGCCCACGGTGGTGGGCTGGGCGGGTTGGAGATGGGTGAATCCCAGGGTGGGCAGGTCCCTGTATTTCCGGGCGAAGGCGGCCAGGTTGTTCAGCACGTTGGCCACCTTGACCAGGAGGATCTCCAGGCCGTCTCTCATGAGGATCACGTCGGTGTTGTCGGTGACGAAGCAGCTGGTGGCTCCCAAGTGGATAATGCCCCTGGCCTTGGGGCACTGATCACCGTAGGCCTTGATATGGGCCATGACATCATGGCGGAGCTCTCTCTCGTATCGGCGGGCCACATCCAGGTTTAGATCATCCACGTGGGCCTTCAACTCGTCGATCTGCTCCTGGCTTATGGGTAGGCCCAGCTCCTTCTCGGCCTCGGCCAGGGCCACCCACAGTCTCCTCCAGGTGGAGAAGCGCCTCTCCTCGGAAAAGACTCCGACCATCTCCCGGCTTGCGTATCTGTCGATGAGGGGGTGGACAAACATACTGGAGACTCCTTCCCTTGGTTTTCCTCCATGCTAGTCTTCAGAGGCGGGAAAATCAACGAGGGAGTGGGATGGTGAGGGTCTTCTTGACTCTTGGTCTGGAAAGACCTATAAACTCCCCTGCCCTTTGATTCTTCCCAGGTTGCCGGAGTGGCGGAACTGGGAGACGCAGGGGACTCAAAATCCCCCGGGTTCTGCGCCCGTGTGGGTTCGAATCCCACCTCCGGCACCAGATTTGTACCTCCCGGATAGGATGGTTGGGGATGAAGTACGGTGAGGAAGCCATTGCCAAGGCCAGGCTGGAGCCCTGGGCGAACCCGTACCCGGATCGGGATTACACCATTGACATCGCTTTTCCTGAGTTCACCTGTCTGTGTCCCCGTTCGGGGTACCCCGACTTTGCCACCATCCGTATCTCTTACATCCCCGACAAATGGGTGGTGGAGCTCAAGTCCCTGAAGCTCTATCTGAACCAATACCGCAGTCGATACGTCTCCCACGAGGAGGCTACCAACAGGATTTACCAGGATCTCCACGACCTTCTTAAACCCCGGTATCTCAAGGTGGTGGGAGATTTTCATCCCCGGGGCAACGTCCACACGGTTGTCACCGTGGAAGGTGGAAAGAGGCCCTCCGGGTCTTGAGTGGCCGGGCTGTGGAGAAGACCTTTAAAGATTATCTGGGCCCCATGAGGGTCCCCTTTCTTGCCTTGCCTCCCGTTTGTATCTTCCTGGGGATGGCCACGGCCTATTGGGAGAGGGGGCATATCAGTCTGTGGTACTCCTTCCTGGCCTTATTGGGGGCCCTCTCTTCCCATGTGAGCGTAAACGCCTTCAACGAGTACCTGGATTTCAAGAGCGGCCTGGATGCCAGGACCCAGAGGACCCCTTTCAGCGGAGGAAGCGGCACCCTGGTGACCCATCCCGACCTGGCCCTGTGGACCCTGTTGGTGGCGTGCGTTTCCTTCCTGATTCCCGTGGTCATAGGCTTTTACTTCTTGAAGGTGTGGGGCTGGGGCATTGTCCCTCTGGGCCTGGCGGGACTCCTTCTGGTGGTGGCCTATACGGGCTGGATCACCAGGAGGCCCCTTCTGTGTCTCATGGTTCCGGGGCTGGGTTTCGGAATTCTTTGGGTCATGGGCACCCATTTCGTCCTGACGGGGCGTTATTCGTGGGCCTCTTTCTTTGCTTCCCTGGTGCCTTTCTTTCTGGTGAGCGACCTCCTTCTTCTGAATCAGTTTCCCGATGCCAGGGCCGATGCCACTGTGGGGAGGCGCCACCTGGTCATTGTCCGGGGAGAGAGATACAGCGCCCGGGTTTATGTGGCCTTTCTGGCCATGGCCTATCTGTCCCTGGCGGTGGGGGTGGTGTTGGGGGTGTTGCCCGGGGGCGCCCTGTTGGGCCTGGGCACCCTGGTGCTTGCCGTGCCCACGGCTTTCAGGGTCTTGAGGCATGCCGAAGACCTGGAAGGGCTCATGCCCGCCCTGGGGAAGAACGTGCTTGTCAATCTCCTCACTCCCCTTTTGACGGCTGTAGGGCTCTTCCTGTCCCGTTGGCTGGGGTGAACTTTTTCCTCTTTTTCCCCTGCCGGGACATGCTTTCCAGGATCCGCTTCACCTGCTGGAGCTCGGTTCCGTATCCGGCCCAGTCGCCCTTTTTCAGGAACTCCATGGCCCTGTTGTAGTGGTAGAGGGCCCTCCTTGCCTCCTGGGGAAGGTTGGCTGGTGTGATGCCCATCATGGCCCTGCTGGCGGCCTGGGAGGGGAGGTTCTGGGCGGAGAATATGGCCCTTAGGGCCTGGTCCAGGGTCCTTCTCATTTCCAGCTTGTCCCCGAAGGCTGCCACCACCCTTTTGAGCTCCGGCATCTGGCTCTGCTCCGATTGGAGATAGACGGGTTCCACATAGATGAAGGATCTGGCTATGGGGATGACGAGAAGGTTGCCCCGGATGACCCTGGACCCTTTCTGACCCCAGAGGGTGAACTCCGATGAAATGTCGGGTTTCTGGTTTATCCTGGCCTCAATCTGCATGGGGCCGTAGATGAGCTTCTCCTTTGGGAGTTTATAGACGATGAGCTTGCCGTAGTTGGGGGCGTCGCACCTGGCACACAGCCAGGCGATCATGTTGTTCTTCTTGGAAGGGGTGAGGGGGAGCATGAGGATGAACTCTTCCGACTTCTCCTGGGGTAGCTTCATGATGATGTAGTAGGGGAACATGGGTTGCTCCGTGTCGCTGTAGATCTCCGTGGGTATGTTCCAGTAGTCCTCCTGGTTGTAGAAGACCTGGGGGTTGGTCATGTGGTAAACGTTGTAAATGTGGGCCTGAATGAGAAACATGTCTGTGGGATAGCGAAAGTGCCTCTTCAGAAAGGAGGGCATCTCGTCCATGGACTTGAAAAGCCCGGGAAAGATCTTTTGGTAGGTCTGTATCAGGGGGTCCCTGGGATCCACCACGTAGAAGTTGACGTCCCCGTTGTAGGCATTGATGACCACTTTGACCGAGTTGCGGATGTAGTTGAGGTTGGGTCCGTTGGGTCCTTTCAAGAGTTGGCTGATGGGCTCGGAATAGGGGTACATGGTGGTCTTGGTGTAGGCGTCGTGGACCCAGTATAGAGCTCCGTCGTCTCCCACCACCAGGTATGGGTCCGAATCGTAGGCCAGGAAGGGGGCAAGGGTCCTGTCCCGATCTGTAATGATTCTGTGGTACATGATTCGGCTCTTGTTGGTGATGTAGTCGGTGAAGAGGATCTTGAGGTCGGAGAAGTACCACGCGTAGATGAGCCTTCTGAAGATATTGGAGATCTCCACTCCCCCTTTTCCCCGGTAGGTGGTGTACACGTTCTGGTCTCCTTTGGGGTAGTCGAACTCCTGGGTTTTGGTCCTCACTATGGCGTACTCGTCGGTCTCCTCCCCGTAGTAGATCTCGGGTCTGGTGATCTTGAGGGGGACGTCTGAGCGGGGCGGGATGTCCTTCACGATGAAGTTGGGCATGCCCTCGGGGGTGACCTCGTTCACGGGGTTCATGACCAGTCCATAGCCGTGGGTGTATTTAAGGTGGATGTTCACCCAGGTTCTGGCGCGCAGGGGGATCTGGGAGGGAGGCAGCTCCCGGGCGGCCAGGGCAACCTGCATATATTTCTTTCCGAAGTGGTAACGGTCCACGTCTACCCTTTTGAAGTCGTAATACAAACGGATCTCCTGGAGCTGTTTGTAGGTCTGGATGAGGGGCCTTCTATCCCATAGGCGGATGTTCTCCACCGTGGAGCGGTTTTTCTGGACGTCTCTGTAGGTGATGTTTTCCTGGACGGGGAAGTCCTTTTCCTCTATCTCGTTGAGGCCGTAGGCCAGACGGGTGAATTTTATGTTGTTTTTGATGTAAGGGGCCTCCTTGGTCACCTCGTTGGGCTTCACCGCGTACTGCTCCAGGGCGGTGGGGTATATCCAGATAAGGGCCACAAAGACCATGAGATACAGTCCCAGGGCGTACATTATCGGCTTCCATCTGTGGAAGAGGGGGAAGAGGAAGAGCATCAGTGCCACCGCTGAGGAGATGATTAGAAGGACCCAGTAGGCCGGGATGAGGGCGTGGACGTCGGTGTAGCTGGCCCCGTAGGCCACGCCCCGGGTGGAGTAGAGGGTCTCGAAGAGCTTCAGCCGGTAGGACCAGGCCACTCCCAGGAACAGGAGTCCTCCCAGGATGGACAGGTGATACTGAGCCTTGGGGAGAACGTGGAACCGGTTGTCCTTCACCACCAGGGTGACGGACTGGTCGAAGTAATAGGAGAGTGCCACCATGACAATGATGAGAGAGAGGGAATAGGAGTACCAGCTCTGGAGGAACTGATAGAAGGGGAGCTTGAAGACGTAGAACCCTGCATCCTTGCCGAAGATGGGGTCGGTTATGCCAAAGGGGGTGCTGTGGAGGAACTTGAGGATGGTCTCCCATGCGTTGACAGTGCTCAAACCCATGACGAGGGCGAGGAAAAGGATAACAGCTCCCCATAGGGTTCCTGCCCCTTTCTCCCGGAGGATGGTGCCCAGGGTGCTGAGGGGCTGGTCCGGGCCCGCCAGGATGATGGAGCGGGTGTGTCTGCCGGTTCTCCTGGCCATGGCAATGTTGATCCCCGCCACTACGCCGAAGAGGGTGGAGAAGGTTAGGAAGGCCAGTGTCTTGGTGCCCAGCATGGTATAGAAGGCCCTGGAGTAGCCCATATGCTCGAACCACAGCCAGTCGGCGTAGTACCTGAGGGAGAGGCTCAGAGAGAGGATTGCTACTACGGCGACTATCCCCAGAATGATAAAGGTCTTTTTGGTTTTCAAGGTTTACCTCCTGGATGGGTAGTACTCCAATCCTGGGGAAAAGACAAACTTTGAAGCCTGGGACGGTACCTTTGCCTTGGGCATGGGGTGTGTTATTGGATGATGCGCTGACTGCATTTCACGGGGAAGGGATGGAGAGATGAGGGTGAAGAAGGGGATGCTGGTCTTTCCCTTTTTACTTATCCTGGCGGGCTGCACCCTGGTGGAGGTGAACCTCTTTCCTCGGGAGAGGCCTTTGAAGGAGGTGACCCTCATGGGAGAGGGTGAGGCCAGGGTGGTCCTGGTGGATGTGTCGGGTTTCCTTTCCACCAGTCGGGGTTCGTCCCTTTTGGGTATTACCAGTCGTCCGTCTATAGTGGAGAGGGTGCGCCGGGTCCTGGACAGAGCGGCCAAGGACTCCCGGGTGAAAGGGCTTCTTTTGCGTATCAACAGCCCCGGGGGCACGGTGACAGCGGCGGACATACTTTATCATGAGATCTCCACAGAGGCCAGAAGGCACAAATGGCCTGTGGTGGCTTGTCTCATGGAGGTGGCGGCCTCGGGGGGCTACTACGTGGCCCTTTCTGCTGATAGGGTCGTGGCCCATCCCACCACGGTGACAGGGGCCGTGGGAGTGATAGCCCTGAAGCTGGACATCCAGGGGCTCCTCAGGAAAGTGGGGGTGAGGGTGGAGGTGTACAAATCCGGGGCCGAGAAAGACACCTGGTTCCCCTTCAGGCCTTCCACCCCCGAGGAAGAGAGGCATATTCAGGAGATGATCCAGGCCTTCAGTGGGCGTTTCTTCCGCCTGGTGGAGGAGCGGCGCCATCTCTCCGAAAGTTCCATGGCCCAGGTGAAGACAGGTCGGGTCTTCCCTGCCTCCTTGGCCCTCAAGCTGGGCTTGGTGGACAAAACGGGATACATGGAGGATGCCTTTTCTCTGGTCAGGAAGCTGGCGGGGTTGAAGAAGGCCCGTCTCGTGGCTTACTTGCCTCCGGGCAAGGCCCAGGCAAATGTCTATTCCGGCCCCCTTCCCTCGGCCCGGGGATGGTTGGACCTCCTTACCACGGGGGAGGCGGCCTACCTCTGGGTGCCATGAGGTATGGCCTCCCCCCCCGGCGTTTCCATGGATTATTGGAGGCCTTCTTCCTTGTGCTTTGCGGCTATAGTCTCTGCCAGGTCCTCCAGGGCTTCAAAGGTGGCCTGGCGGGGAGCGCCTTTAACAAGAATGGGTTCTATGACTTCCACTTTGAGGTTGGGGACCATTCCCGCCAGGATCTCCACCGTTCTCCCTCCCCATCCATAGGAACCTATTATGGAGAGGAACCTTGCCTTGGGACGGAGTGCGTTGGCCAGGAATGCGGCGTAGAGAGCCTTGGGGTGAGGTCCTGCAAGGACGGTGGGGGTGCCTATCACTATGGTTGCGGCGTCAACCAGGGCCATGGCCAGCTTACCTATGTCCGTCACTGTCAGGTCGAAGAGCTCCACCCTGACCCCTCTGTCAACCAGGGCCAGTACCAGATGGTCCACCATGAGTTTTGTGCTGTTGTGCATGGATACATAGGGCAGGACCACCAGGTTTTTGGGAGGGTCCTCTATCCACTTTCCATAGGCGTCCATGATGAAGGGGGGATGGGGATAGAGAGGACCGTGGCTGGGGGCTATGATGGCTATGTCATAAGGTGCGAGCTTTTCCAGGTTCTTCTTGATCACGTTCCTGAAGGGCATCATGATCTCGGCATAGTAGCGCTTTGCCGCTTCGTATACCCGTCCTTCATGGTGGGCGTAGAGTTCGGTGGTTGCTATGTGGGAGCCGAAGAAGTCGCAACTGAAGAGTATCTTTTCCTCTTCCAGATAGGCTGTCATGGTTTCAGGCCAGTGTACCCAGGGGGTATGGATAAACTTCAGGGTCTTGTCGCCCAGGGAGACTGATTCGCCGTCCTTTACAGTGATGACGGAGTCTTCGGGTATTGGAAGGAGATCTGTAAGCATCCCTTTTGCTTTAGGGGTGCAGATCACCTTGGCCTGGGGGTATTTGGAGAGGACATGGGGGATTCCCCCTGAGTGATCCTGTTCCGAGTGAAGGGAAACTATGTAGTCCAGCTTGGATACCCCGCTCAGTTGCTCCATCAATTCATGGGTTTGGGAAGGGTCTACCGTATCTATCAGGACGGTCTTGTCGCTGCCTTCGATGAGATATGCGTTGTAGCTTGTTCCGTCTGGAAGGGGGATCAGGGAGTCGAATAGACGTCTCTCCCAGTGGACGGATCCCATCCAGTAGATCTTTTCTTTGATTTTTCTGGGTCTCATGGTACCTCCTTTTGCCGTTCTGTGTTCTGTACTTAGAGAGGTTTCATCCCCCGTTGTCAACCGGGGGCATAGGGTACAGCCCTCCCTCTCAAGGCTGAGAGGGAGGGCTGGCGGTAGGGCGGGGCATAGAGGGGAGGCAGAGGTTGGTTGCCCCTCTGTCTCCCTGTGTGATTACTTAATCCACGGACCTCCTATTGGCAGTTTTATACCTGCCTCGGCGTACACCACATGGGCCATGAGGTACCAGGCCAACAGAGCGCAAGCCACCAGATCCCAGGCAGCGAAGGTGCCAATGGCCTTGATACCCGTGAACTCCTTGATGGTCAGGCCGGCGAAGCCGATTAGCAGGGTGAGGAAGATGAGAACCAGGGCCGTGTGGTGCTTCAGGGAAGCGATGAAGAGGATGAAAGTGAAGAAGGTCCACACCAGGAGGAACCAGGCCAGGTCGGCGCCTGTGAGTTTAAGGACGGGATAGGCTTTCACCAGCTCTGCGTTGGTACCAAAGATCACATAAAGACATAAGGAGATCCAGAAAGCGCCGTATCCAGAAAAGGCGCAGAACCCGAAGTTGTTTCCCGTCCTGAACTCCAGCAGCCCTGCAATCAATTGGGCTGTCCCTCCGAAGAGTAGACCTAGCCATAGTACTGGGGTTATGCCACACCACCCCAGGTTATGGAATTGGAGGATCAGGGTGGTCATACCAAAGCCTCCCAGGCCTACAACTGCCGGGTTACCCAGTTTTACTTCATTCATTTCTTTTCCTCCTTTAAGGTGTTGATTTAATTACAAACACATTTTGTCAACTTCTATTCCTTATTTTGTAGATATCATTCCATCTTTTTCCTTTTGTTGTGTGTCATTTGCTGTTTTTTAAGCGTTATGTTACGTTCTAATCTGCCTCGTTTGTCGAGGTTTTTCCTCCGAGATGTCAGACGAGGTATTAAAGATGCCTTTATATAACTCCTTTTTTTTCACCCGGCTATATCACCCCCTTCCTGCTGCGTTTGTTTGGTACTCTTTTTGTCTCACCTCCCTCCGGTTGGTAGTCTGGCTTGTATCATTTTAATGATGCTGTTTTGTATGTCAAGTGTCGGTATTGTCCGCTTATCAATATGTGTTTCTGTGCTGAGATTATTTTGTTTATTGCCTAATAATTTAGAGAGTAAACATACCGATGTTATAAATATTTGGGGGACCGGGGGGATACTCCGTGTTTCCCCGGTTTAAGGGAGATTATGAAAGGGTGGAGGTGCGATTAGAGGGAAGGGGTGTGGGCCGTCAGGTATCCTTCTATCTCTTTAACCCGGGGTGATACCTTCGTTTTGGCTATGAGCCTTCGGAGGTCCCTGGGTTTGAGGATCCCTTTTTCTGTTACAGCGGCGGTGATGTAGTCCAGGGGGGTTTGATCAAAGTAGCGGTTTGCGATTTCGAAAGGGGCGTCCTCCAAAACCTCGGCGGGGTCCCGGTCTTCCATCTTGAAGAGGGGAGCCAGGGCAGGGGGGAGGAGTTTCCCCGTATCGGTGAAAGTGTAGAAGGCCACTCCCCTGTCTCTAGCCACCAGGGCCAGGGGATAGGTGCCGCAGCGATTCACCAGGTACCGGGGGGTGATGGCATCGGCTCCCAGGGCTACCACGTCCCCTTCTTCCATGAGGGAGAAGATGAGGCTGTCGGTACAGAGGGTCACATCGGCTCCCATTTTGTGGAGGTGGCGGGCCGTGGCCACTCCCTCCATGAGGGGCCGCCCTTCGGAGATGAGGACCCTGGGCCTTTTCCCTTCTTTCAAAAGGGCCTTCATCACTTCCAGGAGGGTTGAGCTCCTGCTCAGAGTCACAATCCTGTTGTCCTTGAGGATCTTTACACCCTCTTCCACCACCTTGGCCGTGGAGGGCTGGTCTTCCTGGAGGGCTTCTTCCAGGATTTCTTGGGCCCTGGAAGGTCCCTCCTCCCAGGCCAGGAGGATCCTGTTCACCAGGTTGAGGAGGGGAGCCATGGTGGGTTGGGCTCTGGCTGTCTCGGCCAGGAGGGGAACCAGTTCCAGGGGGTGGTGGTATCCCCGTTCTTTCACCCACTCCAGAAGGTTCTCCACGGCCCGGTGGTAAAGCTCACGGGCGCCGTGCTTCCTGTCGGTGGCGATCTCCTTAATCCTCTGGAGATACCTCTCCATGGCCCTCTCCGTATCTTGACAGGAACTCTTCTTTGAAGGAGGCCATTCTCCCCTGGGAGATGGCTTGGCGCATCTGTTCCATGAGGGTGAGGTAGAAGTGGAGGTTGTGGATGGTGTTTAGTCTGAGTCCCAGGATCTCGTTGCTCATGTAGAGGTGGCGCAGGTATGCCCGGCTGAAGTGACGGCAGGTGTAGCAGCTGCAGGTGGGGTCCGGAGGGAGGGGATCTCTGGTATAGCAGGCCTTCTTGATGCTCATGGGACCCGTCCAGGTGAAGAGGGTCCCGTTCCGGGCGTTGCGGGTGGGTATGACGCAGTCGAACATGTCAATGCCCAGGGATACGGCTTCCACCAGGTCCTGGGGCCGGCCCACTCCCATGAGGTATCGGGGCTTCTCCTGAGGCAAGAGAGCGGCCGTGTATCCTGCCATCTCGTACATGAGGTCAGGGGGTTCTCCAACGCTTAGGCCTCCTATGGCGTAGCCCTCGAAATTCATGGATACCAGCTCTTCTACAGCCCTAAGCCGGAGCTCAGGATAGAAGGAGCCCTGAATGATGCCGAAGAGGGCTCCAGGGCCGCATCGGGCCTCCAGGCATCTCTTGGCCCATGTGTTGGTCAGTTTCAGGGACTCTGCGGCCTGCTCTTTGGTGGAAGGATAGGGCAGGCACTCGTCCAGGACCATCATGATGTCCGAGCCCATGGCTTCCTGGATCTCTATGGCCCTCTCCGGGGTGAGTAGGTGCATGGAGCCGTCCAGATGGGACTTGAACTCCACTCCTTTCTGGGTCACCCGTTTCAGGGGGCTGAGGCTGTAGATCTGGTATCCCCCCGAGTCGGTGAGTATGAGGCGGTCCCAGGCCATGAAACGGTGGAGGCCTCCCAGTGCCTTCACCGTTTCGTGGCCTGGCCTTAAATACAGGTGGTAGGTGTTGGCCAGGATCACCGTGGCTCCCAGGCCCCTCAGATCCCGGGGGGAGAGGGTCTTGACAGCCCCCAGGGTGCCCACGGGCATGAACAGGGGGGTGGGTGCTCTGTAGCGGGAGGTCTCTATCAATCCCATGCGGGCTTTTGTGGATGGGTCCCTTTTCAATACCTGAAACTTGAACACCTTCTCCTCCCTGTTCCATTGCCAGGGATAATTACCCTGTTTATGTCCCAGGAGCAACGGTGGGACTGTTAAGGGGTTGCGGGAAGGAAGTTGATGCCTATAGTTAGGGGCACGGTGATGGGAACCGGGGTCTCTGGGGAGGCCCCGGTGGTTTGGGTTGGGGGCGGGTTATATATTAAAAAGGAGAGCCTTGCGAGGGGGTGATAGGGTTCTATGAAGAGATACAAGAGGCTGGCCGAGGCCATACTGGAGAGGGCCATTATAGATCTGCTCAAGCCCGTGGCCGAGGAGAAGAAGAGGACCCTTGATTGGGTGACGGCTTATCACTGGATCTTCAACTCGGATTGGCCCAGTATCCTGAAGTTTGAGTCCTGCTGTGACGCTTTGGATATCAATCCCGAGGAGATGAGAAGAATGCTGAGGAGGGCCTGTGAGGATAGGGCCCTGGCTATGGAGATTCTCTATAGGAGCAAGAAGATGGATGATTCCCGGAACCAGGCCTCTTCCAATGGGGATTAGGACCCAGGGAGAGTTCTACATGGCCCTGGGGGGTTGGTCCTTTCGGGGGCGGTTCTTTTTATATATGATGAGCAGTCCTTCCAGAGTGAGGAGGGGGTCTACGATTTCTATCTCCCGGCTGGCTTCGGCAATGATAGAGGCCAGTCCTCCCGTGGCGATCACCTGACAGCCTTCCCCTAACCGTTCTTTGAAGGCTCTGGCCATGCCGTCCACCAGGGAGACATAGCCGTAGTAGATGCCCGACTGGATGGATTCCACGGTGTTCTTGCCGATGATTCGCTGAGGTTTTTTCAACTCCACCCTTGGAAGCTGGGCCGTCTCTCTGAAGAGGGCCTCCATGGAGATGGTTATCCCCGGGGAGATGGCACCTCCCAGGTATTCGCCATGAGGAGAGACGGCGTCGAAGGTGGTGGCCGTTCCAAAGTCCACCACAACCAGGGGGCCACCGTACTTGTTGTAGGCCGCCACGGCGTTCACCACCCTGTCGGTGCCCACCTCCCTGGGGTTGTCCACGAGGATGGAGATGCCCGTCTTGGTGCCGGGCCCCACCACCATGGGTCTGAGCCCCAGGAGGACCTGGAGGGTCTTGGAGAAGACGGGGGTGAGGTTGGGTACCACGCTGGAGATGATAGCCCCCTCCACCTCTCGGGAGGAGAGCCCCTCCAGGTGGAAGAGCTCTTTGATGAGGATGGCGTACTCATGGTAGGTTCTTTCCCTGTGGGTGCCCAGCCGCCAGTGGGCGACCAGTTGGTCTCCTTTGAAGATCCCGATCACTGTGTTTGTGTTGCCTATGTCAACCACCAGGAGCATTCTTCTCCCTCTCCAGGTAACGCTGCAGGATGAGGGTAGCAGCCACCTTATCGGCCAGTCTACTCCGTTTCTTTCTGTTGAGTCCTGCTTCCTTCATGATGGTGTGGGCCTCCCAGCTGGTGAGCCTTTCGTCTATGGTTTCCACCGGCAGGCCGGTGATCTCGTGGAGTTTGAAGGCAAATGTCCTTGTCTCCTCTGCCATCTTTCCCTCTTCCCCATTCATATGAAGAGGGAGCCCTATCACGATCTTCTCCACCTGGTAGGAGCGGGTGAGCTCTTTTATCTCTTCCATCACCCCAGGCCTATTTTTCAAGACGGTGAGGGGCTGGGCCAGACTCCCTGTGGGGTCTGACAGGGATAGACCTATCCTCGACCTGCCGTAATCTATTCCTAAGAGCCTCATCTATGCGGTCCCCAAGTCGCCTATTCCCCGGGGACTATGAGCTGGGAGGGGCCAAACTGGCCCTCTTCAGATCCTTCACCCCGAAGGGGCGCATCCCCCGGGGAGTTTGGGGCTGGAACTGGAGCTGGAGAAAGAGGAGAATAGCCTTTTCAGTTCCCGACTCCCGCACTTGGGACACTTCAGCTCCTCGTGCTGGGAGTGGGGCAAAACCAGCTGTATGAAGCGATGGCCGCACTCCTTGCATTGGAACTCGTATAGCGGCATGGCCTCTTCCCACTGGGTGATTATTGCAGGTATTTATCTATCAAGGACTTGATGGCTTCTTTAGGCTGCACACCTATCATCTGTTCCACCACCTTGCCGTCTTTGAAGAGGAGCAGGGTAGGAATGGCCCTGATGCCGTACCGGACGGCCAGCTGGGAGTTCTCGTCCACGTTCACCTTGCCCACCTTCACCTTGTCCTGGTACTCCTTGGCGATAGCTTCCACGGTGGGGGCGATCATGGAACACGGGGCGCACCAAACCGCCCAGAAGTCGACCAGTACGGGTTTATCGGATTGAAGTACTTCCTGGTCAAAGTTGCTCTCTGTCAGCGTCAAAACGCCTTCGCTCGCCATGTGATTTCCTCCTGTACTATTGGAAGGTTGACTGGTGCCGGGGCCCAGAATTGAACTGGGGACACGTGGATTTTCAGTCCACTGCTCTACCAACTGAGCTACCCCGGCAGAGCCAGGAGCAATCTAATTCAGCGTCTGCTCCTTGTCAAGGGCGGGGATTCCCTGGTATAAGGCTGGGGCCGTTGAGGGAGGTGAAAGGGGCATGCTGGACAAGTGGAAGGCTTTTTTTAAGAGGGGAGAGTGGGATAAAGGGTTCTCCTTGGGCAAGAGGAAGATGAAAGAGCTGCTGGAGCGGGTGAAGAAGGATAGAAAGGAGAGTGTGAACCTGGAGGCCCTGGAAGTATTGGAATTTTATGGTCTCCCCGTGGCCCGTTACAGGGTGGTGAGGTCCAAGGAAGAGATCTATCAGGTGGCCGAGGAGCTGGGCTATCCCCTAGTTCTCAAGACCGTCACGTCCAGGGTGATCCACAAGGGGGATGCAGGAGCCGTGGCTGTTGGAGTCTGCAGGGAGGATGTGGCCAGGGTTTACCCTTCCATCCTGGGCGAGGTGGCTACCCGCATGCCCTGGCTCACCCTCATGGGAGTTATGGTCCAGGAGAAGGTGGACGGGGATGAGCGCAGGGAGGTGACCCTGGAGAGGGACCAGAGAAAGGCCTTCCCATTCAGATGGATCACCAGGGTTTTCAGAAAGGGAGGGGGGGAGCTTGAGGAGAGAAGGGCGAAGGTGGATAATGAGGATGAGCTCTCTCGCCTCATGGCCCAAGAGCATCTGGCAGAGGTGTACCAGGGGGTGTGGGCCCTGTGGCTCCAGTATCCCCAGGTGAGAAAGTTGGAGCTGGAGTTGCTCTCCACTCCCGAGAGTGGAGGTGTATCCCAGCCTTCCCCTCCAAAGGTGATCGACGCCAAGCTCTTCTTCTTTGAGCTTTGAGCCGGTTCTCCCATGGGCAGATTGGGCATCATTGCCGGGCAAGGAGAGATTGTGGACCTGGCCATAGAGACCCTCTCGGGCCGGGGAGAGGCACCCTATGTGATTGATATTACTGGTGGTGATGTCCTGAAGCGCCTGCCTTCTGTGGATGGGGACGCCTTTGGGGTGGGGCAGGTGGGGGGGATACTCAAGGCCTTGAAGAAGGCCGGGGTGGACAGGGTCCTCTTCCTGGGCAAGGTGGACAAGCGGTTGCTCTACAGGAAGAAGAGAATAGACTTCAAGGCTCTTCAGTTTCTCTTGACTCTCAAGGATTTCAAAGACGACACCATTCTTGACGCTGTGATAAAGGAGCTGGAGAGGGAAGGCATAGAGGTGGTGGGCCAGAAGGATGTCCTGAGGGAGATGGTGCCTGGTCCTGGGTTCCTGGGAGGGGTTCCTGCAGGCCCCGGGGTGATGGCCGATGTGGCCTTCGGGTTCTCCATGGCCAGGAGAGTGGGGGATCTGGGAATAGGCCAGACGGTAGTGGTGAAGGAGCGTTCCGTAGTGGCCGTGGAGGCCGTGGAGGGCACCGACGAGGCTATAAGGAGAGGGGGGCAACTGGCTGGGCCCGGTGTTGTGGTGGTCAAGGTGAAGAGGCCTTCCCAGTCGTCTCTTCTGGATGTGCCCACCGTGGGTCTCAGGACCCTGGAGGTGTTGAAGGAGGTTCGGGCCAGGGCCCTGGCTGTGGAAGCCGGGGAGACGCTGGTCCTGGACCTGGAGGCCATGGACCTGGAGGCCAGGGAGGCGGGCATTTCCCTTCTGGCTGTGAATCATGCCTTCCTGGAGAAGGAAGGCATGGGGAGGAGATGAACCTCCAGAAGGGAGAATAATGGCTCGTATTCTGGTGGTGGCCGGTGAGGCCTCTGGCGATCGCCTGGGAGGGATGCTCCTGGAAGAGCTGGCGAGAATCGCTCCCCACCATTCCTTTGTGGGGGTGGGTGATAGAGAATTGGGGGCCCGGGGTATGGAGATTCTGGTGCCTTCCCACGAACTTGACGTGGTGGGGGGAGTGGAGGCTCTGTCCAGGCTGCCCAGGCTCTACTACACCTACACCGTACTCAAGGAACTCATCACCTCCCGGGAGGTGGATGCCCTTCTTCTCATTGACTACCCGGGCATGAATCTGAAGCTGGCCCAGCTGGCCCGGGCCGAGGGACTGCCCGTTATCTACTACGTCTCTCCCCAGGTCTGGGCCTGGAGGCCGGGGAGGATAAAGAAGATCAAGCGTTCGGTGGATCTGATGATGGTCATCCTGCCTTTCGAGGAGGAGCTCTACAGAAAGGCAGGAGTACCTGTGGTTTATGTGGGACATCCCCTCATGGACGTGGTGAGGCCCGTTTTGGGACGGGAAGAGTTCAGGGGCCGTCTGGGCCTGTCCCCGGAGGACGAGGTGGTGGCCCTTCTCCCCGGCAGCAGGAGGCAGGAGCTGGACTATCTTTTAGAGGAGATGGTGGGGGCGGCGGCCATCCTGGCCCGGGAGAGGGGCACCTCCTTTGTACTTCCCGTGGCTTCCACCCTCTCCCTGGAAGAGGTAAAGGAGCGCTGGTCTAGACTTGCCAGGTACGGGGACATAAATTGTGTCATCATGCAGGGGGATACTTATAGCGCAGTGGCTGCGGCTGATGTGGCCCTGGTGGCTTCGGGGACAGCCACTCTGGAGGTGGCCCTCTTGGGAACACCCGAGGTCCTGGTGTACAGGGTGAACCCCCTCACCTACATGGTGGGAAAGAGACTGGTCAGGGTGAGATGGCTCTCCCTGGTGAACATCGTTCTGGGCTACAGGGTGGTACCTGAGCTCATCCAGTCCAAGGCCAGGGCTCCCCTCATGGCCCGGGAGCTGGTGGGTCTTTTGGACGGAGGCGGGGTTGCTATGAGGGAGGAGATGGCCCGGCTCAGGGAGATTTTGGGACCTCCGGGAGCCTCGGCCCGGGCCGCCCAAACCGTGGCCCGCTTTATGGAGGAGAGGGGACTCTGAAGGGTATGGGTGAGGGATGCAAGGATAAGGGGAAGAAGGAGCTCATAGGCCGGGGGTTCAGGACCTATCTCAGGATATTCACCTACGCCAAGCCCTACTGGTTCAGGATCACCATAGCCCTCTTCATGGCCCAGTTAGTGGCCGCCACCGATGGCGCTCTGGCCTGGCTGGTGAAGCCCATGATGGACAAGATCTTCGTGGAGAAGAACCTGGAGATGCTCAAGCTCATTCCCCTGGCCATAGTGGGCCTCTATGTGGTGAGGGGGTTGGGTAGGTACATTCAGAACTATTTCATGCGCTATGCCAATCTTCGCATGGTCATGGACCTCAGGACCGATCTCTTCAAAAAGATCCAGGGAATGAGCCTGGCCTTCCACAAGAGCAGGTCCACGGGGGAGCTCATATCCAGGGTGATGAGCGACGTCTCTGTGGTCAGGAGCGCCAATGTGGATGTGATAAAGAACCTCATTCGCCAGATCTTCACCATAATGGCCCTCTTGGTGGTCCTCTTCAAGAGAGACTGGGAGCTGGCCCTCATGGGATGTCTCACCGTTCCCTTTGCCGGTGTTCTCATAGACAGGCTGGGTCGGAAGATAAAGGAGATCACCAAGGCTTCCCAGGAGAAGAGGGCCGACCTCTCCGCTCTCATGGTGGACTCTTTCTCGGGTGTGCGCATTGTGAAGGCCTTCAACATGGAGGAGCAGGAGACCAAACGTTTCAGGAAGCAACTCCATCGCCTTTACGCCCTCAGCATGAAGAAGGTGAAGGCGGCGGAGCTGGTGTCGCCCCTGATAGAGTTTCTGGGTTCCCTGGGGGCGGCGGCCATCATATACGTGGGGGGCATGAGGGTCATCTCTGGCAGGCTCACCCCCGGGGACTTCTTCTCTTTCATGGCGGCCCTCATGATGATGTACGGCCCCATAAGGAAGCTCACCAAGGTGAATAACACCATCCAGGCGGCCATTGCGGCCTCTGAGCGGGTTTTCGAGGTTCTGGACATGGAGCCTGACATCAGGGATGCTCCCGATGCGGTGGAGGTGAAGGGCTTCAGGGAGTCCATCCTCTTTGACCACGTGTGGTTTGCCTATCCCGACGATCCCGACACCTGGATCCTCAAGGACATAAATCTGGAGGTGGAAAAGGGGGAGATCCTGGCTCTTGTGGGGGAGAGCGGGGCGGGCAAGACCACCCTGGTGGATCTGGTGCCCCGGTTTTACGATCCCACCCAAGGGGCCGTGTACCTCGACGGCATAGACCTGAGAAAGATCAAGCAGGCTTCCCTGAGGGCCCTTATAGGTATGGTGACCCAGGACGTGATTCTTTTTAATGACACCATTCTTAACAACATCCTGTATGGCCGGCCCAAGGCCACCTTTGAGGAGGTGGTGGAGGCGGCCAGGGTGGCCCATGCCCACGAGTTCATCCTTCAACTTCCCCATGGTTACGAGACAGTGGTGGGGGAGAGGGGGGTTCGTCTCTCCGGGGGCCAGAAACAGAGGCTGGCCATCGCCCGGGCGGTCCTGAAGAATCCTCCCATTCTTATCCTGGACGAGGCCACCTCTGCTCTGGATACCCAGTCTGAGCGTATGGTCCAGGACGCCATGGACCGACTCATGGTGGGAAGAACGGTCTTGGTCATTGCCCATCGCCTCTCCACTATCCAGAAGGCCCACCGTATAGCAGTGCTGGACAAGGGGAGGATCGTGGAGATGGGTACCCACAGGGAGTTGATAGATAAGGGTGGTCTTTACAGTCATCTCTATAAGCTCCAGTTTTCCGGGGAGGAGCCTTTGGAGCCGGTCCTTCTGGGGGGATAGAAGAGTGAGGATCCCCGTTCATCCCCGGGCCATGTCCTTTCTTTTGGGTGTGCTCGTTGGGGCCTGGGATTCCACTTACCGGATGAAGGTGTGGCACCGGGAGAGGGAGGAGGAACTCAAGGGTTCTGGTGAGAGGATCATTTACGTCTTCTGGCACAGCAGGTTGCTTCCCCTCATTGCCTATTATCGGAGGGTTTACAGGTCCCGATTCTCTGAGGGCAGGGTGGACGTGCTGGTGAGCAGAAGTAAGGAAGGGGAGCTCATGTCCCGGGTCCTCCATCGGTTTCACTTCGGAACCGTGAGGGGGTCCAGTACCAGGGGAGGGAGGGAGGCCTTGCTGGAGAGGGCTAGGAGATTGAGGGGGGGCATAGATGTGGCCATCATACCCGACGGACCTAAGGGTCCCAGGTATGTGGCTAAAATGGGGGCGGTGGCCCTGGCCAGGGTCTCGGGATGTCCCATTCTGCCTGTGGGAGTGTCGGCCAGGCCTGCCGTGAGGTTCAACAGCTGGGATCGGTTTATGCTGCCCCTGCCTTTTGCCCGGGTGGGCGTCTATTTTGGCGAGCCCCTTTATATCTCCAGGGGAGAAGACCTGGAGAGGGCTCGCCTCGCTCTGGAGGAGGTCCTGGCAGAGGCCACCAGGCGGGTGGATAGCGGTCTGGGAGTGAGGATAGAATGTTGAAGTTTCCTCCCTTGGCCCGGGGCCGTTTTCTTGAGAGGAGGAACAGGTTCCTGGCCTTTTCAGAGGTGGGGGGAGATGCCCACCCCGTGTTTGTCCCCAACTCCGGCCGTCTGGAAGAGCTCCTGGTGCCCGGGGCCCGGGTTTTCTTGAAGGATAGGAGGACCCTTCCTGGCAAGACCCACTACGAGCTGGTGCTGGTGGAGAAGGGTGGAGTTTTGGTGGGGGTAGACTCCCGCATGCCTCCGAGGATTCTGGAGGAGGCCGTTATGGAGGGGAAGGTCTTTAAAGGGTATAGACCCGGTCGAAGGGAGCCTGCTCTGGGTGATGGGCGGGTGGATCTGCTCCTGGAAAAGGGCAGGGGGAAGACCGCATGGGTGGAGACCAAGTCCGTGAACCTGGTGGAAGATGGGGTGGCCCTATTCCCCGACGCCCCCACCACCAGGGGCACCCGCCATGTGGAGGCCTTGAGGAGACTGGTGGAGGGTGGAGGGGAGGCCCATGTGGTTTTCGTAGTACAGCGCACCGATGCCAGGGTCTTCTCGCCTTTTGAGGCCAGGGACCCCGCCTTCACCCGGGCCCTCCGAGCCGCCCGGGAGGCGGGGGTTGGGGTATGGGCCTTCTGCTGTGCGGTCTCCCTCCAGGGGATAGAGCTGGAGGGGGAGATTCCTGTCATTCTCTGAAATCGAGGGGAGATTGAAGAGGTTCGCACTCTGGGCCGGTCTGGGGTTGGCCCTGTTCATGGGCCTGATATTCTTCAGGGATTCCCTCCTCTCCACATTGGCGCCCCCTGTGGCCTCTCACTTCGGCGTGGACCTCAGGGTGGAGGGGCTCCATTTGGAACTCCATCCACTGGCCCTGGGCTTCAAGAGGCTTCAGGCCGGCTGGGAAGGGGGAGAGGCCTCTCTGGAGAGGGGCAGGGTACGTCTCTCCCTTTTCCCTTTTTCTCTCAGGGAGGTGGTGGTGGAGAGGGGGCGGGTGAGGGCCCTCCTGTCACGAGAAGGAGGGGGTATTCCTGTTCCCTCCAGGCTCGAAAGGCTGGAGCTGGAGTCCCTGGCCCTCTCCCTAAAGGCTCCATGGGGAGAGGTGGAGATGCAGGATGCCAGGATACTCCTGGGTCCCCACGAGTATTACGTGAGGGGTTTGCTGGATGGCTCTTTCCATGGTGCCCACTTGGAGGGAAGGTTTTCTCTGGCTGGGAGCAGGGCCTCTCTGGCGGAGTCTCACCCCAGGGGTGGTGGGTGGTTGGAAGGCACCCTGGCCGTTGGTGGCAGGACCCTCCATGGGACCCTTCTTGTGCCCAGGTTGTGGCTGGAACCCCGGGGGCCCCTTCTCAAGGCCGAAGATGTGCGTCTCTTCCTGCCCAAGCTCCTGGAGTTGAAGGGGGACTTCACCGTCCATGGAGATAGATGGCGACTGGACGCCCAGGGCAAGATCATTTCCCTGACCCCTTGGAAGGCCCTTTTCCCTGAGGTTCCCATTGGGATGGATGGAACTTTGGAATTCTCGGGCTGGGCCGCCTGGGATGGAGGCCTCAGCTATGATGTGGATGTGAAAAGGGGAAGGGTCACCCTGAGGGGCCTGGGAAGGCTGGAGAGGGCCGGACTCTCCTTTAAAGGCGCCCTTCGGGGTGAAGGGGGAAAGGGAGCCTTTTCCCTGGCTTCTTTGAACCTCCTGGACTTGAAACTCCCTTGGGGGGAAGAGAGGAACTGGAGAGGGAGGGGGTACCTGGGATGGAGGGACTGGGGCAGAGGGGGCGTAGGGGCTTCCCTGTCTCTGGCCCAGGCCGACAAGAGCCTTGTCCTTCGGTTCTCCTCTCCTGGTCCCAGATTGGATGGAGCGAGTCTCCTTCTCTCTCTTCACAGGATTCCCGTGGCTTGGCTGGCCAGGTGGTTTCCCCGGGGGATCCTACCTGGCCATGGAGCCGGCCTGGGCTTAAAGGGCTCCCTGGCCGGGGAGGCCAAGGCCCGCTTCGAGGCCGGGAAGTGGCGGGTCCACGGTGCATGGAGAGGGGAGGGGCTCTCTTTCTCCACCCCCCGTGGTAACGGAGCCGAGGCCCTGAAGGTGAAGGTCTCCCTCATCTCCCCGGACCTCCTGGAAGGTCCATGGACCCTTTCCGTGGACCTGTTGGGGGGACAGTTTCTCTACTCCTACTGGTTATTCGACTTCGGTCAACGTCCCTGGCACCTCTCTCTGGAGGGAAGGGGCCGGAGAGGGATAGTGTGTCTCTCCAGGATGACCTATGAAGGGTTGGCCAGGGCGAGATTTGAGGGGAAGTTCTGCATCCCCGGCGGTGGTGGAGGAGATGTGGCCTTGTGGGGAGAGAGCGGAGACCTTTACAAGAAGTTGCTGGTGGAGCCCCTGGGGGAGGATGTACCTCTTCTCAGGGTGATCTCTCCCTTGGGAGAGATGGGGGCGCGCCTCTCCTTCTCCTGGATTAGAGGGCTCGAGGCCAGGGGTGTCCTCCGTTGGAAGGGCAAGGTGGAGGCCCGGGGGGCTTCCTTTGAAGGGGAATTCTCCCTGCCCGTGGTCTATGCTCCCCAGGGGCGGGAGGAGGGTGAGCTCAGGGTGGACGCCTTTGTCCTCGGCCCTGTCACTTTGAGGGGCTGGGAGACCCCCCTGGAGGCCCGGCCCTTTGTGATGAGGGCCCTTAGAGGTCACCACTTTTCCCTGTGGGGGGGGAAGGTGAAGTGGGGGCCCTTCTCCATTGGTTACAGGGAGCCTCTCCATCCCCGCCTGGAGGTGGACGGTCTGGAATTCAGGGGTGTGGTTCCCCCCAAAGTTCCCCTTCCCATGGTGTTGAATGGCGTTTTCAAAAGGGTGGACGGGAAGGGAGAGGGGATCTTCTTCCGGGGAGAAGTGAAGATCAAGGTGGCCAAAGGGGAGGTGAAGATCTCCCACATCCGGCTCATAAACCCCTTTTCTCCCCTTATGAGGCTGGGTTGCGACGTAGAGTTTCACCATCTGGACCTGGCGGATCTCACCAGGGTGACCCCCTTCGGCAGGATTACGGGGTATATCAGGGGTTATGTGAAGGACCTTGTCATCAGTCATGGTCAGCCCCAGTCCTTCCGTATGAGGGTGGAGACCCAGGACGTGAAGGGGGTGAAGAAGCGCATCAGCCTGGAGGCCATCAACTCCATCTCCATACTGGGAGGAGGCGGGCCCGTCTCTTTGTTTCTCCCCTTCTTTAAAAGTTTTGGATACAGGTATCTAGGTTTCTCCTGTACATTGAAGAACGATGTCTTCACCCTCCACGGGCTCAGGAGGAGGGGTAAAGTGGAGTATATCGTTGTGAGGGGTGGATTGACGGGAGTGGACGTGATAAACAGGAATCCCAATAGCGAGATAAGCTTCGCGGATATGCTGGAGCGATTGGAGAGGATCAGGAGGGGGAGCCATGAGAAGGGCTAGCAGGTTTTTGGTGTTACTTCTTGCCGTCTTTTTCCTTCTCTCGTGCGTGACGGTGAACATCTACTTTCCCGCTGCCCAGGCCCAGAAGACGGCCAGAGAGATCGTGAACGAGGTGAGAGGCGTGAAGGTGGCCCCTGAGAAGAAAAGGGAGAGCCCCGGTTCTTTCCTGTGGGTGGGCGTGGCCTATGCCGGTGAGAAGGCTCTGGAGGTCTCCAATGCCACCATAAGGGCCTTGAAGGAGTCCATCAGGGAGCGGTATCCCAGGCTGGAGCCATACCTGGCTCGGGGGGTTCTGGGGGAGTCCCTGGACGGTTACCTGGTCCTCAAGGACGGTGGTGCCTTGGGTTTGAGGGAGAGGGCCGAGGTGAGACGCCTCATGAAGGCCGAGAACGGCGACCGTGAGGCCCTCTATAAGGCCGTGGCCCAGGCCCTGGGTGTGGAGGAGTCCCAGTTGCCCCGGCTCAGGAGAATCTTCGCCAAGGAGTGGCAGAGAACGGCCCCTCCCGGGACGTGGATTGAAGTGAAACCGGGAGAGTGGAAGAGAAAGTGAGATGCCCCTTCTCCTCAAGGGAATTGTATCGGCCGCCATCATCGTGGCTCTCAGTGAGTTGGCCAGGAGGCATGCCATCCTGTCGGGTCTCCTGGCCGCCATGCCCCTCACCACCCTGTTGGTCATCCTCTGGATCTATGTGGACACCAGGGATGTGGCCACCATTGCCCGGTTCTCCGGGGCTGTTCTGTGGGCGCTGATCCCCACGGCCTTTTTCTTTGTGGCTTTGGTGGTGGCCCTGAGGAAGGGTATGGCTTTCTGGCCCGCCCTGGGACTGTCCATGATGGTGTGGTTGGTGGGAGCCGCTCTTCACCTCTGGTTGCTGGGGGGCTCATAGGGATTAAAAAGAGGGTGGCTCCCATGGGAGCCACCCCAAACAGAAAGCAGGCAAGGGGGTGACGCTCGCTATAGGGCTAGTCCGCCCAAACCTGTTCTCTCTTGTCTATGACCCTCTTGGCCTTGTGGGTGGCCCTGGGGATCTCCCCTTCCTTAAGCACTATGACCCTCTTGGGGGCCACTCCCACCCGGACCTTGATGGCTTCTCTCACTTCCCTGGCCAGGACCTCTTCCTCTATGTCCACTGTGTCCAGTTTCTCCACTTCCACGTCGAAGCGGTCCAGGTGCTGTTCTCTATAGACCACCATGCGGTACTCCCCGGTGAGGCGCTTGTCCTGCCGCACCACGTACTCGATGTCGCTGGGGAAGACGTTGACGCCGGTGATGATGAGCATGTCGTCCAGTCTGCCGTGGACGCCCATGATCCTGGGATGAGTCCTGCCGCATTCGCACTTCTCCCATGTGACGGTGACTATGTCTCCCGTGCGGAATCTGATCATGGGCCGGGCCATCTTCCTCAGGGTGGTGAGGACCAGCTCGCCCCTCTCCATGTCCCCCACGGGCTCGAAGGTCTCAGGATCCAGGACCTCTACGATGTGATGGTCTTCATAGATGTGGAGTCCCTCTTGGGCCTCGCACATCCCTGCGTTGGCACCGAATAGATCGGAGAGGCCGTAAAAGTCGTAGAGTTCCACGCCCCACAGATCCTGGATGGCCTTCCTGGTGGCGGGAATGGAGCCTCCCGGCTCTCCGGCCACCACCAGTTTCTTGAGGTTGAAGTCCTTCTTGGGATCCAGCCCCTCTTTCATGGCCGTCTCCCCCAGGTACCAGGCGTAGGAGGGGGTGGTCCAGGTGATGGTGGCCTTGAAGTTGCGCAGGATGAAGAGGAGCCTCTCCGAGGGTATGGTCCCTGCCCAGATCCCCAGAGCTCCCGTTCTCATGGCGCCTATTACGTCGGGTCCTCCCACGAAGAGGGTGAAGTTGAGGGCGTGGACATACCTGTCCCAGGGCCTCATGCCGATACCCCAGAAGAGGCGGGCCTGGTAGTCCTGGAACTCGTCGAAGTCCCTGGCAGTGAAGGGGGAGACGGTGGGTACACCCGTGGATCCCGAGGATGCCGATATGTAAACGATCTCTTCCTCGGGCACGCAGATCATGTCTCCCAAATCGGGAACGGCCTCTTGTCTTTCCCTCTCTATTTGTTTGTTGGTGAAGGGGAGGTGTTTCACGTCCTCCAGGGTTTTGATCTTATCGGGGGAGACCCCTGCCTCGTCGAAGGCTTTCTTGTAGTAGGGGGAGTTTTCGTAGCAGAACTTCACCATGTACTTGAGCTCTTCCAGCTGCATCTCCCTGATCTTTTCCGGGGCCATGGTTTCGATTTCGGGATCCCAGTACCTCTCTTTGGGATCGGGCCTGGAGTAGACCTCTACCCCGATTCCACCCTGCATCTTGTTGAGCTCCTTCATATGAAACCCTCCTTTGGCGGTATTATTTCTTCTTCTGGGGTTTGGGGGGCTCGGGCACGTCGGCCTTTATGCCTCCGATCCTCTTGGCCAGCTCAACCCACTTCTCCCAGGGAGTGGAGACCCTGATCATGAGCCTGGCGGCGTCGGGGGATCCTCCTCCGTGCATGCATCCCGGCACACCGGGCCCCAGGGTGAGCCACTCCACCAGACGGGCCCCTCTGGCCCTGATCTCCCAGTCCAGACCGGCAGTGAGGTACTTCTTGATGAGGTCCCCGTGTTTGGGGTCCATGATGTCCTTGTAGGACGGCAGACATCCCGTTTCACCTATGCCTCCGGCGATCTCCTGGGCCAGTCTGTTGGTCTCACATGGGAGGGTGGCTACGTGGATCTTGTTGCAGTTGGCCAGGAGGGGATCGCATATCCAGCAGCCCGAAGGATGCTTGTATCCCAGAACAGAGGCCGCCACGCCCATGCCGAAGGTGGTCTCGTTGTTGATCTGCATCTGGATGAGCTTGTCATAAAAGGTCCTCATGGAGAGGCCATTGGCCCGGGCCATGATGATGGCCGCTCCCACCTTGATGTCGCCCTGGCCCGAGACGCATCCGCCTATGGCGGCCCTGTAGGTGGAGGTGAAGTACTGGATCACTTTGAGACAGTACTGATACTCTCCGCACATGAAGACCCTCTCTTTGGGCACGAAGACGTCGTTGAAGAGGAGGTAGGCCTGGGTGATGCCGCCGATTTCGTTGGGGATGTCGAAGCCCTCCTCAAACTCCCTTCTGTCGCTGGGTCTCCTGGTCTCCACTATGGTGAGGCCCTCAATGTCCTTGGGCACCACGAAGGCCACGGCGTAGTCCTTGTCGGCTTCTTTGTAAGCACCGCCGGGAAGACAGAAGATCTCGTTGGCGGCGGCCACGCCGCAGATCATGCACTTGGCGCCCCTCACCACAATTCCGTCGTCCCTCACCTCCACCACCCTCAGGTTCAGATCGGGGTCCTTCTGCATGCTGGGGGGCAGAGCCCTGTTTCCCTTGGCATCGGTGAGGGCCCCGGCGCAGGTGATGTCCTGGGACTGGGCGTAGAGGACCCAGTTTTTCAGCCTTTCATGGTAGTCGGTGCCCAGCTCCTGGTCCATCTCCCAGGTGGTGGCCCACAGGGCGTTCATGGAAGTCCATCCCACACACCGGCCCCCCGTGCAGGTGCCCGTGAGGTGATAGGCAGCCCGCTTCACCTTGCAGTTGTAAACCGCTTCTTCGGGGGTCTGGATGATGGAGAGGTAGCGGGAGATCTTCTCTCCCGTGAGGTGGGAGGTGGTGGTGAATACGTCGGCGTACTCGGGATTGTTGTAGGCTTCGAAGAGCTGGGCATGGCCGTTGATGGTCCTCCTGGTGGCGGGATGGGTGGTGACGTCCTCGATGAGCTCCCCGAACTTGTAGATGTTGGGCCTCATCTTCCTGAGGCTTTCTCTATACTCTTCGGGTGTCTTTAGTGCCATGGCGTTCCTCCTTTTGTTGTTTTATTCTCACGGAATCCTCCGCCTTCATCCTGGCTCCTTAATTTTGTTGCGTCCCCTGGAAGGGGTTCTATCTCTGTCGATCTGTGCCTTCATCTTCTCCCTTCAGCCCGGGGAAAGAGGGAGGCGGGGGAGGGGCGGACCTCCCCCTTGGGAATCAGTCTACCTGAAGTCGCTCCTTCAACTTTTCTATGAGGGCTGGCAGGACCTTTGTGGCGTCTCCCACCACGCCGAAGTCGCACACTTCGAAGAAGGGGGCATGGGGATCCTTGTTGATGACCACGATGATCTCCGAGTCCTGGATCCCAACTACGTGGTGCATCACTCCGGATATACCGGCGCCGATGTAGAGTTTGGGATGGACGATCTTGCCGCTCTGGCCGATCATCACCTCTTCTGGCGCCCATCCTTCGTCCACGGCAGGACGGGTGGCTCCTACAGCCCCGCCCAGGATCTTGGCCAGCTCTTCCAGGAGCTGCCAGTTCTCCTTGCTTCCCATGCCGTAGCCGCCGCACACCACTACGCTGGCCCCTTCCAGGGCCACGGTTTTTTGTTCTTTGGCCTTGAACTTCACCACCCGGGGTTTCAGGTCTTCTTCGGTGAGCTCAACCGCCATGGAGACCACCTCTCCCTGGCGATTCTGGGGCTCCAGTTTGGAGAAGACTCCGGGCATTACGGTGGCCATCTGGGGTCTCTTTTCAGGGCATATGATGACGGCCATCATGGTGCCCCCGAATCCCGGGACGATCTGTTCCAGGATCCTGTCTTCCCCGAGCCTGAGGTCTACGCAGTGGGCCGATAACCCGGTTTCCAGCTGGGCTGCCACCCGAGGTGCCAGGTCGGCTCCCAGAGGGGTGGCTCCCATGAAGAGGGCCTCGGGTTTTTCCTGGATCACCGCCTGACAGATGAGCTTAGTGTAGGCTAGGCTGTGATATGTGGCCAGTTCTTCATGGGAGAAGAGGTACACCTTGTCGGCACCATAGCCGATGAGTTCCCTGGCCTTGTCTTCTGAGAAGTCTCCCAGAAGGAGGGCCCCCACGTAGGTGTTGGTGGCATCGGCCAGTTCCCGGGCCTTGCCCAGGAGCTCCAGTCCCACGTCGGAGAAGCGCCCCTGGAGTTGCTCTACGAATACCCAGAATCCCCTGTAGTCGTTCATGATGTCCTCCTTTAAAGCATGCCAGCCTGGTGGAGGCGGTTCACAAGTTCCTCTGCCACCTCCTCGGGTTCACCTTTCAGGATCTCTCTTCTGCGCTTGATCTCGGGCATGAAGAGGTTGCGGACCCTGGTGGGAGACCCTTCCTGTCCAATTCTGGATGGATCCAGCTCCAGATCGGCGGCGGAGAGGACTTCCAGGGGCTTACTTTCGGCGGCCAGAATACCCATTATGTTCACCAGCCTGGGGAGGTTCACCTCTTTGGTGACGGCCAGAACCATGGGCCCCTGGTGCTCCAGGACCAGCTGGGCCAGCTTCAGGTCCATGGTCACCCGGAACTTGGAGCCGTCCTCCGTTTCCACCTTGCTCACGTGGGTGATGTGGGGCACCCCCAGATAGTGGGCTATCTGGGGGGCCACCTGGGAGGTGGAACCGTCCAGGCTCATGTTACCGCACAGGACCATCTGGAAGTTGGGGGCCTTCTTCTTGATGAGCCCTGCCAGGGTGTAGGCCGTGGCCAGTGTATCGGCTCCTGCCAGGAGGCGGTCGCTGGCCAGGTAAGCCCTGTCTGCACCCATGGCCAGGGCCTCTTTCAGGGTCTGGGTAGTCTCGGGAGGGGCCATGCTCACCACTGTGACTTCCCAGCCGAAGTTGTCTTTGAGCTGGAGGGCCACTTCCAGGGCGTGTTTGTCCAGGGGATTGATGACGGTGGGTATGCCCTCCCTTCTCAGGACCCCCGTCTTGGGGTCCAGGGAGAGGCGATCCCAGTGTTTGGGATCGGGGATGGGTTTAACGCAGACTACCGCTTCCGGCATGGTGTCCCCTTCCCCTTCAGAAGTTCTTCACTGCGTGGCGTCCCAGGACCACCTTGGCCACCTGGGAGGTGCCTCCCGAAGGAATGGATACCCAGGCATCCCTCAGGTACCTCTGGACGGGGTATTCCAGGATGCAGGAGTATCCGCCGTGGATGTCGCAGGCCATTCTGGCGCACTGGAAGGCGTTCTCCGTGGCCACGTACTTGGCCAGGGTCATCTCCGTGTCACAGGGGAGGCCCTGGTCCATCATCCAGTTGGCCCGGTAGTTGAGGAGGCGGGCGGCCTCGGCCAGGGCATAGATGTCGGCCAGGAGGAACTGGATGGCCTGGAGGTTGGAGATGGGCTTACCGTAGAGGACCCTTTCCCTGGCGAACTTGGCGGCCTCCTCCAGGGAAGCGTAGCAGAGCCCCACACCAATGGAGGCCATGCCCGGCCTTCCCACCCTGTTCACCGTGGCCAGGGCGATCTTGAGGCCCTCACCCACCTTGCCCAGGAGGTTCTCCTTGGGCACCTTGCAGTCCTGGAAGACCAGCTCGCCGCTGAAGGCGCCCCTGAAGCCCATCTTGTTCTCTTCCCTGCCCAGGGAGAAGCCTTCAAAGGAGGACTCCACTATGAAGGCGCTGAAGGCAGGCCTGCCCTTGGCATCCTCCCCGGTCCTGGCAACGATGACCATGATATCCGACACGTGGGAGTTGGTGGCAAAGCACTTCCTGCCATTGATGACCCAGTAGTCCCCCTCTTCCCTGGCCGTAGTCTGCATGCCGAAGACGTCGGAACCGCCGCTGGGCTCGGTGATGGAGCATACACCCAGGGTTTCACCCTTGGCCAGGCGGGGGAGGTACTTCTTCTTCTGCTCTTCCGTACCCCATGTCTCAATGGGCCAGCAGGCCATGTGGTGGACCTGGAGGGCGATGCCCACGGCCGCCGATACCTTGGAGATCTCTTCGATGGCGATGGCCCTGGCCAGGAAGCCCATGCCGTTGCCACCGTATTGGGGGGAGGTGACCAGGCCCAGGAGGCCTATGTCCCCCATCTTCTTGATAAGGGGTCTGGGGAATTCTCCCGTTTTCTCCATTTCTTCAACTAGAGGAGCAACCTCTCTCTGAGCAAACTCAGCAATGGACTTTCTTAGTAGTTCCTCTCTTTCACTAAGCCTAAAATCCATTTCTCACCTCCGTAGTGTAGTGTTCTGCTTTAGTAGACCCCGTTTTGGGTTTACCCTTTCAAAAAGGTAATGTCAATATTTAAAATTTTAAATAAATGAAGCGAATGGTTACGACTTTGAATTGGTTTTTAGTTACCACTCCAGGGCTCTAGAGACCCTTCTGGAGAGGTTTTTTCTCTTCGCCTTTCTCGGTGGACCTGAAAGAGGGGGCTGGAGGGGTCCTTCAAGATATCCCCAACATACTCATGAATCGGCCGAGGACAGAGCGCAGGTACTCTTTGTTCACTTCATAAAAGACCAGGGAGCCCTCTTTCCGGTATACGATCACCTTGGATCTCCTGAGCTCCTTGAGATGGTGGGATATGGCCGGCTGGCTGAGGTGGAGCTTGTTCACTATATCGGAGCAGAAGAGCCCTTCGTTCTCCACCAGCATCTTGACGATTTCCAGCCTGATCTCGTTGCCCAGGGCGTTGAATATCTCCACCAGGGCCAGATCTTCTTCGTTTATCTTCACAAAGGCTTCAGATATTTTGCACTGATCTGTCATGAAACGCCGCTCCGTCAAACTGTTTTGCAGTAACTCATATCATAACCATCTTTTAAAAATCAATGGGAAAGTGCCTCACTCCTCTCCTTTTTTCTCACGTGCTGGATGGCCTTTTTAAGCCGGGAAAGGGCCTTCTCCTTTCCCATTACGGATATGATTTCGTATATGCCGGGACTCACCGTCTTACCCGTGAGGGCTACCCTGCAGGGCTGGGCCAGGTGTTTCAATTTTATGTTGAATCGCGCTATCACCCGGTTGAAGGCCTCCTCTATCTCCCCTTCGCTGAAGTCCTCCAGGGCTTCCAACTCCTGGACCAGGCCCTCCAGATAGGGAAGTACCTGGGGCTTAAGGAACTTTTTCTCTCCTTTGGGGTCGTACCCCTGGGGTTCCCTGAAATAGAAGGCGGCCATCTGGGCCATCTCTTTCAGGGTCCTGGCCCTCTCTTTGAGGGTCTCCACCACCCTACATAGCCAGTCCGGGTCCGGTTCTTCCCCTTCTTGGATGAGCCCTTCCTTGGATAGGAAAGGGGTGAGGAGGCGGGCCAGGCGCTGAGTATCCCCCGTCTTGATGTAGTGGGCGTTGAGCCACAGGAGCTTGTCTGGGTTGTAAACGGCAGGGGACTTGCCCACATGCTCCAGGGAGAAGTACCGGATGAGCTCTTCCCTGGAGAAGATCTCCTGGTCTCCGTGGGACCAACCCAGCCTCACCAGGAAATTGAAGAGGGCCTCTGGAAGGTAGCCATCCTCCCTGTATGCCAGGACCGAGGTGGCACCGTGGCGCTTGCTCAGGCGGGCCCTGTCGGGCCCCAGGATCATGGGCACGTGGGCGAACCGGGGAGGTTCGTAGCCCAGGGCACGATACAGCTGGATCTGCTTGGGGGTGTTGTTGAGGTGGTCGTCTCCCCGGATGACGTGGGTGATGCCCATGAGGGCGTCGTCCACCACAACCACGAAGTTGTAGGTGGGGGTGCCGTCGGAGCGGAGGAGGATGAAGTCGTCCAGCTGGGAGTTGGGATAGACCACTTCTCCCTTGATGAGGTCTTGAATGACCGTCTCCCCTTCCTGATCCACCTTTAGACGAACAACGGGATTCACCCCTTCCCTGGGCCCTCTCCTCTCCCTGCATCGCCCGTCGTATTTGGGCATGCGTCCCTCTTCCAGGGCTTTCTTCCTCCTCTCCTCCAGCTCCTCAGGGGTGCAGTAGCAGTAGTAAGCCTTTCCCTCTTCCAGGAGCTTCTGGACTTCTCTCCTGTAGATCTCCATGCGCTCCGTCTGCCGGTAGGGTCCCTCGTCCCAGTCCAGCCCCAGCCATCTCATGGCTTCCAGGATTTCCTGGATGGACTCTTGGGTGGACCTGCTCCTGTCGGTGTCCTCTATCCGCAGGATGAACCTGCCCCCGTGGTGCCGGGCGAAGAGCCAGTTAAAAATGGCCGTTCTGGCTCCACCCAGGTGGAGGTAACCCGTGGGACTGGGGGCAAACCTCACTCTCACCATGACCAGCTCCCTTTTACAGCGTTTTTTACGGAGAGGGGAGGTTAGCACAGGAGAGGGAGAGAGGCCAAGGGGTAATTCCATGAGGACTTCTCCCCAAAACCTCCCTTTGGCATCAGTGCCCCGTCGATAATCAAGGACTTTTTGTCGTGAGGAAGGGGAAGTCCAGATGATTCCATGGCCTGACCGTTGGGAACCTGGCTCAGGAAATCTGCTAGGGAATAATCTTCAAATTGTGATGCCCTCCGAATAAATTTCCTTGACTTTGTGACTTTAATGGGGAAATTTTACGATTAAAAGGGGCTTTAGATCCCCTTTGGCATGTACAAAATTGTGTAGCAGGGTGGAGGAGAAACTCTACTGACTCTATAGGAAGGATGGGGGGTGAAGATTGGTGGGAATGGAGACTGAAGGATTGTTCCGGTTCATAGCCGATCACTCTCCTGTAGGCATCTACTTCTTTAAGGACAACAGGTTTGTATATGTCAATCCCACCCTGGCCCACATCTTCGGCTACACCCCTGAGGAGATTGTGGGTAAGTTGGGTCCCCTGGATCTCACCCATCCCGAGGACAGGCACCTGGTGAGGCTCAAGATTCATCAGAGGCTCAGGGGAGGTGCGGAGCACGTCCGGTACGAGTTCAGGGGGGTCCGCAAGGACGGGAGGACTATATACTGCGAGGCCTTGGGCAGCCGGGTGGAGGTGGAGGGCGGCCCAGCCATTGTGGGCACCCTTATTGATGTGACAGAGCGGAAGAAGATGGAGGAGAAGCTCTGGTGGGAGCTGGGGGTCAAATCCTCCATCTCTGACATCGCCAGGATTATGGTGGCCCTCTCCTCTTCCGTGGAGGAGATTGCCGAGGTGGTCCTGGACAAGGCCCAGGCCTTGACGGGGAGTCCCCACGGTTTTGCCTCGGTGATCGATCCCGCCACGGGAGGGGACATGAGGATCGTGGTGACGGAGGCCATGAAGGGATGCTCCCTGGCGGCCCGGGAGAAGAAGGCGGCCTTCGCCAGGGGAAAGGATGGTTGCTATCCTGGCCTGTGGGGCCATGCCCTGAATCTGGGGGCCTCTTTCTACACCAACCTTCCCGAGGCCCATCCTGCCTTCCGGGGGGTTCCCAAAGGCCACGTGCCCATAAGGTGCTTTATGGCCGTTCCTGCGGTTCTGGGGGACAGGGTCCTTGGGCAGGTGGCCCTGGCCAACGCTCCCAACGGCTATACCGATAGGGACTTAGAGGCCGTGGAGAGGCTGGTGGACCTCTACGCCCTGGCCATAGAGAGGGAGATGGAGACCCAGGCCTTGATTGAGTCCGAGGAGAAGTACCGGGTCCTCACGGAGGCTTCCCTGACGGGTATCTTCATCCAGCAGGATGGGAAGTACGTCTTCGCGAACGAACGCTTTGCCCGCATCCACGGCTACGAGGTGGAGGAGGTCCTGGGGCGACACTACCTGGATCTCGTCTACCCCGGGGACAGGGAGAAGGTGAAGGCCATAGTGGCCAGGAGGCTGAAGGACAGGGAGGCGCCCCGGGAGTACGAGATCAGAAGACTGACCAAAGAGGGAAGGATCGTCTGGTGCAGGATGCTGGCCGGCAAGATTCGCTACAAGGGCAGGCCCGCCATCATGGGGAATATCGTGGACATCAGCGACATAAAGGCCCTGGAGGTGGAGTTGAGAGCCAGCCTCAACAAGCTGGAGAGGACCCTGGAAGGCACCATAAGGGCATTTGCCTCGGCCATTGAGAAGAGGGACCCCTACACGGCGGGACATCAGAGGAGGGTGGCCCAGCTGGCCAGGGCCCTGGCGTGGGAGATGGGTTTCGACGGCCACCGGGTGGAGGGCATATACATGTCTGGGCTTGTTCACGACGTGGGGAAGCTCTCCGTCCCCGTGGAGCTTTTGAGTAAACCCGGCGAGCTCACTCCCACTGAGTTTGAGATCATCAAGGCCCATCCCCAGGTGGGTTACGAGATCCTGAAGGACATCGAGTTCCCCTGGCCCGTGGCCAAGATAGTTCTTCAGCATCACGAGAGACTGGACGGCTCCGGTTATCCCCTGGGTCTTAAAGACGGGGAGATCCTTTTGGAGGCCAGGGTTATAGGTGTGGCCGATGTGGTGGAGGCCATGGCCTCCCACCGTCCCTACCGCCCGGCACTGGGGGTGGAGGCTGCCCTGGAGGAGATCCAGAGGGGGAGAGGGGCTGTCTACGATCCCCAGGTGGTGGACGCCTGCGTGAAGCTCTTTGTGGAGAAAGGGTTCCAGTTCGAGGGTTGAAGGGGAACCCTTGGGGGGTACCGCGGGCCTTCCGCCCCTTCTTAAGGTCTATTTTCTCCTGGATAGAGCCCGGGGCTTCTGCTAGATATAGGAGAGGCCTTGTGGAGGGGAGGGCTGTATGAGGCGTTTCAGGCGCTTTTACTATGATCTTTTCTCCAGGGTGTACGACGGCGTCATTGCCTTCCACTCCTCGGACAGGGCAGGGAGGCTAAGGGCATGGTTGGTGGAGAGAGCGGGAGTGGAGCCTGGCATGAGGGTGCTTGATCTCTGCACAGGCACGGGCTCCGTGGCCCTGGAGGCCAGGAAAGTGGTGGGAGATTCGGGGCTGGTGGTAGGGGTGGATTTCTCCAGGGGCATGCTGAAGAAGGCCAGGGAGAAAGCTTGGGGGGTTGAGGGGCTGGAGTGGGTGGAGGCCTGCGCTCCTTTTCTGCCCTTCAAGGAAGGTACGATTCACGTGGTGATCTGTTCCCATGCCTTCTACGAACTTAAGAACTGGGAGAAGTTATGGACCCTGGCCGAAGTGAAGAGGGTCCTGGTGCCGGGTGGGAGGTTCTGCATGATGGAGCACGAGGAGCCCGCCCACCCCCTGGTGAGGTTCCTTTACAAGGTGCGCTTGGCGTCCATGGGATCCTGGAATTCGGAGAGGTTTGTGGCCAGGGAGCAGCTCCTCTTCTCCCGCTTCTTCCAGAAGGTGACCAAGGAGAGGAGTCCAACGGGGAGCTCCAAACTCCTGGTGGGGGTCAAGGGGTGATGGACAGGCTGGAGAGGAGAAGAGGCCGGGCAGGCAAGTTTAGTCTTCTCATTATTTTACTGGGGTTGACCGTCACGGGACTGGATCTCTTCTCCACTCTGAGGGGGTGGGAGATATGTCCCTACGAGGGTTGCCGTT
>JALUVF010000118.1 GCA_027020915.1 bacterium | reverse complement strand
CCTCCGTTGGGGAAGCTCACCCTTTCCATCTCCATCCCCTCCTCTCTTTATCTCCCAGCTGGCTACCACCCTATTTTTACCCATTCTCTTGCCGTGGTAAAGGGCCTTGTCCGCCCTGAGGAGGGTGTGGTCCAGATGGGTGTCGGGTTTTTCGGGATTGAACCAGGAGACCCCGAGGGTGGCTGTCACTACCGTGGGGATGTCCATGTTTACCGTTTCTATGGCCCTGCGTATCCTTTCGGCCACGGAGAGGGCCACTTCCCCTTTGGTATGGGGTAGAAGGACCACGAACTCTTCTCCCCCGTATCTCCCTGGCAGGTCCACGCTCCTGGAGTTCTTCCTCAGGATGGCTCCTATGGTCTCCAGGACCCTGTCTCCTGCCTGGTGCCCCCAGTTGTCATTGACGTTTTTAAAGTCGTCAATGTCCAGCATGATGATGGAGAAGGGGTATTTGTACCTCTGGGCCCTGGTGAGCTCCTTCTCCGCCATCTCCATCCAGGTGCGGCGGTTCAGGATACCGGTGAGGCCGTCGGTGGTGGCCAGGATCTCCAGCTTCTTCTCCAGCTGGAGGCGGGCCAGGGTGGTGGCGGCGATGTCTGCCAGGATCTCCAGAGAGACCAGATCGTCGCTGGTGACATCGGCCTTCTTGTACTTTCTGTCGGCGGCCACTATGGCCCTGGCGTAGTTCTCCCCCTCGATCTTCACGGGGACCAAGAGGAAGGAGCGGGACCTGATGGCCTTTATCTGGTTGTAGGGAGGTTTGAGCCGGTACTTGAGGGGGATGAAGTCCTGGGAGGCGAAGATGAGGGCCCTGTTCTCCTCGCACGCCACCCCCACGGCCCCGGCCTCTGATGAGCAGGGAATGACCAGGTTCTCTAGGAGCTTCTCCTCCTCTTTGTCCTTCATCTTGATGCCCCGGGCCTCCACAATGACCAGGCCATCCGATTTCCTCTGGTAGACTATCACCCTGTCGAAGTTGAGGGCCACGTGGGCGGCATGGGCCAACTTGTAGTAGACCTCTTCCTCCTTGATGGACTTCCCTATATGTGCCCCCAGCTGGCTGATCTTGAGCATCCTCTCTTTGGTGCTTTCCAGTTCCTGGCATGCGGCCTCTTCCCGTCGCTCCAGCTCCCTCTGGGAGGTGGAGAGTTCGTGGACCAGCTTCTTCTCCCTTTCCATGCGGGCAACGGTGATTCCAGAGAAGACGGTGAAGGCCAGGGCGGTGCCCAGAGTGATGTAGGTGTACAGGACATCCCTATAAGGTGAAGGGGCGGAGAGGCCCCAGGCCTTCTCTACCACCAGCCATCCCAGAGGGGCTCCCATAGCCAGGATGAGCCCCCAGAGGAGGTACAGGGAGGAGGGTGCTTCCTTGTCCACTGTCCAAGGGAGCTTGGCATTTCGTTTGATTTTTTCCAGTATCTTTTTTACCATTGAGTCCTCTTTGTCTGTGACATAATAAAACGGACTGTTACAGATATCAATAAACAAAAATATTTTTATAAGTCATTATTGTTTAATATCCCATCCAGCTTTCTCATTATGTGGTTTCATGGGGGCCCTTTTGATAGAAGGGGGGAACCGGGAGGAGGATAAGAAAGCTGGAAGGATTGGCGATCATAGCCGGGGGTTCCTTCCTGGTGGCCTTTTCAGGGGCTGCATCACCGGGTCCCGTGCTCACCATCACTCTGGCGGAGTCGGCCAGGAGGGGGATCAAGGTGGGCCCCCTCATCGTGTTGGGCCACGCCATCCTTGAGGTCCCCGTGGTGGTGGCCGTGGTCTTGGGTCTGGGAGGAGTCCTCAAGGGCCCTGTGGCAACAAAGGTCTTGGGCCTGGGGGGTGGAGGGGTGCTGTTGTGGCTGGCCTGGCAGACCTACAGGGACTCCCTGGTTCCATTCTCCCCGGGGGAGGGAGATGGGGGGGCCAGGGGCTGGATGGACCTCCCCGTAAAAGGGATTCTCACCAGTCTCTCCAATCCCTATTGGTTCCTCTGGTGGGCCACTATAGGCATGGCCTATCTCACCATAGCCATCAAGGAGGGGTGGTGGGGGGTACTGGCCTTCTATCTGGGGCACATCATGGCCGATCTGGCCTGGTACGCCATGGTCTCAGGCCTGGTGGCATCGGGAAGGAGGTTCATGGGGACCAGGGTCTATTCGTGGCTCTTGAGGGGTTGTGCCCTGGTGCTTTTGCTCTTTGGCGTCTATTTCTTTTCTTTGGGGGTGAGATGAGCAAGGTGGAAGCGGTCACTTTCGACTTCTGGGAGACCCTTTTTGGCTTTCTCTCTCCCCAGGAGCTGGAGGAGGTGAGGAGGATCCGGGTGGACTCTTTCTCCCGGGTCCTGGGTGTTCCCCCCGAGAGGGTGGAGAAGGCCTTCTATGAGGTGGTGGCGGAGATGAACAGGGAGAGGGAGGCATCGGGACTGGAGGTGCCCCTGGACGAGGTCATCAGGAGGACTGTGGCCCGTCTTGGTGTGGACCGGGCCCCCTTCTCCGAGTTGGAGGAGGTCTATGTTAAGGCCGTTTTCGAGAGGCTGCCGGGACCACTGCCGGGGGCCATGGAGGTTTTGGAGAGGCTCAGTGAGCGGGGGATGAAGCTGGCCATCATCTCCAACACCATCCACGGTCAGATAGAGCGAGCCCTGCTACGCCACTATGGAGTCCATGACAGGTTTAAAGTCCTCCTCTTCTCATCGGAGGTGAGGTACAGGAAGCCCCGGCCCGAGATCTTTCGTATGGCCCTCTATCACATGGGGGTGAAACCGGAGGAGACCATTCACGTGGGAGACACCCCGGAGGCCGATGTACTGGGGGCCTTGAAAGCGGGCATGGTGGCCGTTCACTACGATCCTGATGGCAGGGGGTATCCCCGGGATCTGCCCAGGCCTCATCATACCGTCTCCCATCTCGTCCAGGTGCTGGATTTGGTGGACTCATAGCCCTGGGGCGGTGCGGCCCCCTTCTTGAAACCCCCGGAGGGTGGGAGTATGGTAGTGTCAGATGGTTTCTTTTTGAAAGGGGGAGACCCTTGGAGTCTCTGTTGATAAAGGATGTGCCTGTGGTGGTCTTCGATACAGAGACCACGGGTCTTTCGCCCCTCTCCCATGTGGTGGAGCTGGGAGCCACCAAGCTTAGAGGCACCAGGATGGTGGACACCTTTGTGAGCCTGGTGAAGCCCCCGGTCTCCATTCCCCAGAAAGTGGTGAGGATCCACGGCATAGACGACTCCATGGTCAGGGATGCTCCGCCCTTCAAGACGGTGGCCCGTAAATTCATGGAGTTTGTGAAAGGGAGCATCCTGGTGGCCCATAACTCCTCCTTTGACCTCAGGGTCCTCTCTATAAACTTCCAGCGCAGGGGGCTTCCCCTGTTGGACAACCCCGTTCTGGACACCCGTAAGATCTCCAGGCGCCACTTCCCTGAAGTGGCGGATCACAGCCTTCCTCACCTTATCCATGTCTGGAGGAGTCCCTTCAAAGGATGCCACAGGGCATTGGCCGATGCCCGCCACACGGCCTATATATTCATGGGTATGATGCAGAAACTGGGCCTGGGACCCCACGACAGGGTGGCGGATCTCTTTTCTCTCTTTGGCCCCCCGGATTCCATGCTCAGGTATCAGGCCCACTGGGAGGAGGTGGGCAAGAGGGATAGCAAGGTGGAAAGGCTCCTGCTGGCTGTGAGAGAGGGCAGGGATCTGGAGATCTTCTACGATGGGGGGGATGCCCAGGGGAGACGGTGTATCTCCCCTTTGGCCCTCTTCTCCACGGGAAAGATCCACTATCTCAAGGCCATGTGCTCTCCCGAGGGAAGGGTGAAGACCTTTCGCATAGACCGCATCACCTACATCCGCCCCATCCAGGACGGCGCCCTAGGGGGGTAGGACCCGCCTGGGGCCGGCTCAGACCTCAACCTCCAGGCCTACCCCTACGGAGATGCAGCCTTTCTCGTAGATCCCCGAGAATGTCTCTATGGCCTGATCCCCCGTGCAGTGGCAGGGCCCTATGGAGGTCACCCCCAGGTCCAGGAGCTCTCTGGCCACTTTGGCCACCTCCTGGGGGGTGAGATTGAGGAGATGAAAGCCCCCCATAACCAGGTATAGGGGTTCTCCCGTCAGCTTGGTGGCGGTGGTGACCATGGACGAGATGCCGGGATGGGCACAGCCCGTGAGGAGGGCCCATCCCTCGTCTCCTCTGACCAGGAGTCCCTGTTCCCACATGGGCCCTTTGAGGGACCCCGTGGTCATGGCTCCCGGGAGGATCTCTCTGGGATGGTCCTCTATGAGGATTCTGGCACCCAGGTTCTCCGCCTCGCTGGCAAAGGTGATGGAGAAGGCGGAATGGATGATCACCTCTTTATCGCCGTGGGTCTGGAGGAGGTCCAGCAGGCCCCCTGTGTGATCCCAGTGAAAGTGGGAGAGGACAATGGTCTCTATCTCTTCTGGCGGGATATCCAGGACTTCCATGTTCCTCAGCAGGACGGCCCCGTTGGAGCCTGTGTCGAAGAGTATGCGGTACCTGGGGATGTAGCAGGAGAAACCCCACATGGGAATGCACCTGGGGTGATGGGGATGGTTTTCGAAGACCACTTTGATTTTCAAGTTTCCCTCCTTGGGCTTTTGTGAAGTGAATTGAAAGGGGCAGACCTGTGACTCACAGCCATTCCTCCTTTTTAGGATTATTGGAGTTTCTTAGTCCAAATTCAAGACTCTATTATGGAAAGGGCTGGAGGGCTTTTGTTCTTTGGGGTTATTTCGGGTATTGTTGAACAGGATAACGAAGGGATGGAGGTGATGGGTGGATGGAGGAGAGGGTCCGGATACTCCTGGTGGATGACGAGCCCCACTTCTGCAAGGTTATGGCCATGCACCTGGCCGATGAGGGGTACACGGTGGACACGGCCACCAGCGGGGAGGAGGCCTTGGGGCTTTTCCGGGAGGGGGACTATCATCTGGTCATCACTGACCTCAAGATGCCCGGCATGGATGGGCTCTCTCTTCTGGAGGGTATCCGGGACCTGTCGGTGGATGTGCCCGTGATTGTGCTGACGGCTTTCGGCACCGTGGACACGGCGGTGCAGGCCATGAAGCTGGGGGCCTTCGATTACATCCTGAAACCCGTGGACGTGGACGAGTTGAAGATGGTGGTGGCCAGGGCCTTGAGGCTCCAGGAGATAGCCCAGGAGAATCTGGCCCTGAAGGCCTCCCTCAGCGCCTTCTATCGGGAGTTTTCCCTGGTGGCCGAGAGCAGGGCCATGGGGGACCTCATACCTCTCATCAGAAAGGCGTGCCAAGTGGACAGTCCCCTTCTGATTCGGGGGGAGACGGGGGTGGGTAAGGAACTGGTGGCCAGGGTGATCCATGCCACCGGCACCCGGAGGGATGGCCCTTTCACCTTGGTGGACTGTGCCTTTTTGGACCCTGAAAGGGTGGAGGAGGTGCTCTTCGGTGGAAGGGCGGGGTTTCCCGGGAAGGTGAGGCTGGCCCGGGGGGGTACCCTCTTGTTGGATCAGGTGGATGAGCTTTCCCCGGGTGCCCAGGCGAGGCTTTTGCGCTTTCTCGAGGAGCAGCGGGTCTCGGACGAGCCCCACGTGAGGGTCATGGCCACCACCACCAGGGACCTGGACAGGCTGGTGGAGGAGGGATCCTTTCGCAGGGACCTCTTCTACAGGCTCCGGGTCCTGGAGATGGTCATTCCTCCTCTCAGGGAGCGAAAGGAGGATATTCCTCCCCTGGTGTCCCACTTTCTCAAGAAGTATGGAGCCCGTATAGGCGCCCGGGTGGAGAGGGTCTCCCGCCGGGCCCTGGAGCTTCTTATGGCCTATTCCTGGCCGGGCAATGTGAGGGAGCTGGAGAACGTCATAGAGGGGGCCTTGGCCTTTTGCGAGGAGGACGAGCGGGTCCTCACTGAGAGGCACCTTCCTCCCTGGCTCAGGGAGGGCACGGCCCGGGGGGCCTATCCCGGTTCTCTCATAGACACCGTGGAGAACCTGGAAAGGGAGATGATCACCCAGGCCCTGAAGGAGAGTGGCGGGAACCAGACCAAGGCGGCGGAGAGGCTGGGCATCACCAGGAGGATGCTCCAGTACAAGATGAAGAAGTACGACATCAAGGCCAAAAGGGTGGTCTAGCCGGCCCTGGAGAGGGCAAGGAGCGTGGGTGGCCTAGTCCCTCGGGAGCCCTTCCCGGGGCCTTCTATGGAGACCAGGTTTTTTACCGTGTTCGGCCTTCCTTGACAGGCCTTTTCCTTTTTTGGGCGCTTCAGGGAGGCAGGGTAGGGGCGTGATCCTCTTTATGCTGTACAGCAGAGGTGTCCCAGGAACCTCGGGGAGCTGTGGGGTGGAATAGGGTGGACTCCAAACTGAAATCAAAGTATCCTCCCAGCGTCCTGGCCCTGGGTGTGGTCAGTTTTTTCAATGATGTCTCCAGCGAGATGATCTATCCCCTCCTGCCCCTATTCATTACAGGGGTCTTGGGGGCCGGGGCCTGGGCCGTGGGTGCCATAGAAGGGGTGGCCGAGGCCCTCTTGAGCCTCTCCAATGTGTTCTTTGGCGCTCTCAGCGACAGGATGGGGCGTAAGAAACCCTTCATCCTGGGGGGCTATCTGGTGGCCAATTCGGCCCGTCCCCTCATGGGTGTCACTTCCCATTGGTGGCAGGTCTTGGGCTTGCGTTCCCTGGACAGGATGGGCAAGGGGATCAGGACCCCTCCCAGGGACGGCCTTATCGCCCTCTCCGTCCCTGCCCCGTCCCGGGGAGGGGCCTTCGGCTATCAGAGGGCCATGGACAACGCCGGGGCATTTCTTGGCCCCCTGCTGGCCTTTCTCTTCTTGCATCGCTGGCACAGCCTCAGGACCCTTTTCCTCCTGGCGGCTCTTCCCGGTGCCCTGGCCGTCATGGTGGTCTTCTTTTTCGTCAAAGAGGCGCGTCCTGGAAAAGGTTCATCCCCGGTTCATGGTGCTCAAGGGCCCGGGATGGCTTCTCCTTCAGGAGGGAGGGTTTTCGGCCCCAACTTCCTCTACTATCTGGGGGCCTTGGGCTTCTTTTCCCTGGGTAACTCCTCCGATGCCTTCCTCATGCTCAAGGCCCGGGAGCTGGGCTTGGCCACGGCCACCATTCCCCTTTTGTGGATGGTCCTTCATGTCTCCCGGTCCCTTTCCTCCTTTCCGGGGGGTTTGCTGGCGGACGCCTGGGGGAGGAAGAAGGTCATGCTCCTGGGATGGGCTGTATACGGAGGGGTTTATCTCTCCCTGGCCTTTCTCACTTCTTCCGCCCTCTTTTGGTATCTCCTCCTGGTCTATGGTCTCTACTACGGCCTCACCGAGGGGGCCGAAAGGGCCCTGTTGTCGGACCTGGTCTCTTCTGGTGTCCTGGGCAGGGGCTTCGGCTGGTTCCACGGGATAAGGGGGATGGCCCTCCTGGTGGGGAACCTCCTCTTCGGCTATCTATGGCAGGCTTATGGAGCCCCCGTGGCCTTCGCAGAGGGTGTGCTCTGCACCCTCCTGGCCCTTCCCTTGCTGGTGAAGGTGAAGGTGCCAGAGGGGTGATCCCGTTCCAACCTTCATTAAAGTAGGGGCTCCCTATCCGCATCCACATCCACTGGATTCGGGGCCTTTCTGGGCGGAGACCCTGATCTTGCCGGACTTGGCCAGCCGGGCCAGGATGAAGATGGCGCTCTCCGGGGAGATGCCCAGCCTTTCCGCCAGCTCCTCGGCGGAAGCGGCGCCTCTCTCGGACAGGAAGTTGACGGCTTCCTGTTCCACCTCTTCCAGCCACGCCTCGAAGAGCCCCCGGAGTTCGGGAGTGGCGTAGGCCGCCATCTCACTGGCTTTGGCCACGGTTTGGGTCATCTGTTTGCACATGTTCATGCACATCTCCATGGGCGATCCCCCTTCTCCCATCATCTTCTTCATCATCTCCATGGGGTTCATCTGTGGACTTCCTTTCTTCTCACACATCCCTTGCCTCCTTCAGTTTTTTCACCAGTGTTTCGGCCAGGAGAAAGATCTCCTTCACCTCTGGATGCCTCACCCCATAGCGGACGAAGGGGCCCTGGCGACTGGCCTCCAGTAGTCCGTGCTCTTTCAGGACCTTTAAATGGTGGGATACCAGGCTTTGTCCCATCCCCAGGGCCCGAACGATCTCAGAGACGTTGCGGGGAGCCTCTGTGAGGTACCGGAGGATCTTGAAGCGGGAAGGTTCTCCCATCACCCTCAGTGTCTCGCTCACCTTTCTCTCCCATCTGTCCAACTGCCGCCCTCCGACTTCCTTTTGATATCAACTGTGGTTAATATTAATCTCGGTTGATATGTATGTCAAGGGGGTCTCTTCTCCCCTCTTTACAAGGCCCATGGGAAGGGAACGGGTGGGGTGGCAACTCATACCGGACCCGTGTAAAAGGGGGGAGGAGGCAGGAATGATACCTTACCCCCGCATCAATCCCGTGATCGTGAAGGTAGGTCCTCTCCAGGTCCGGTGGTACGGTGTGATGTACCTCCTGGGTTTTCTCTCGGGCTACCTCCTCCTAAAGAAGGTGGTGAGGGAGAGGGGCATTGAGATCACGGGCGACCAGCTGGAGGGGTTGCTGGAGGCGGTGGTCCTGGGAGTGATTCTGGGGGGCAGGCTGGGCTACGTCCTCTTTTACAATCTGCCCTACTATCTCAGACATCCCCTGGAGATTCCGGCCTTCTGGCACGGTGGCATGTCCTTTCACGGTGGTCTTCTGGGTACCCTGGTGGCCGGTTACATCTACTGCAGGAGAAAGGGGCTGGGTTTCTGGAACATGGCGGACTCGGTGGTGGTGGTTGTCCCCATAGGGCTGGGTCTTG
>JALUVF010000117.1 GCA_027020915.1 bacterium | reverse complement strand
CCTGGCCATCCACATCAGACCACCCACAGCTCAGGGTTGTCGGCCACCCCGGAAGGCGGCTTGTGCAACACGATGTAGCTGGAGCTGCACCCGGCATCGGCGGGTTTGAGCTGGTTGCCCGAAGCGCCGGGCGTGATCTGGGTCCAGACCTGCCCGCTCTCGGAGCCACCGGCGTCGAGGTCGTTGAACCACCAGGTGAGCACCGGTGGCGCCCCGCTGTAGGTCACCTCCACCACGAAGACGGCTTTCAGGATATCGGGATCGTCCGTGGTGGGGACGGGGCAGTCGGAGGGAATCTCCCAGCAGAGGTTGAACATGACGCTCTCTCCAGCCGCCGGCGCCGCATTTGAGAGCACCACGTAATACTCGTCTCCTTTGAGCCGATTGATGGTAGCCCCTCCTGCGGTGGGAGCCGCCGGTTTCCAATCGGCGTTGGCCGGGGCGGCGTCCGTGGTGGCCACGGCGCTGATCATGGGTATGTTGCCGTTGCCCGTGGTGCCGGTGAACACGGCGTGGTTCGTGGAGTTGGCGTTGAAATCGTCCCAGGCCTTCAGGTTGGGTGGAGCCGACAGAGCCTGGGAGAAGGTTACTTTCAAAACATAGCGGGCAACGCTATTGTTGCCGGCGCCCGCAACTCTACCTGGTATCCCCATTTATGACACCTCCGTTTTTGTAATCAGCAGATCCACCGTCACGTCCATCCAGTCGGTGGGAATGATGTTGGTCCCATCGCACCGGCGCACCAGGGCGTAAAAGCTGGAAATCGGCTCATCGGCGGGCTGGTACACCACCTGGGCTTCCTCCGCCGAGGCCACCAGCTGGCGCAGGGCCTGGTATTCCGCCCGGGTCAGGCGGCCCGTGAACCGCAGCGTTGTGCCCACCTCCAGGTTGTCCGAAACCAGAGCCTGAACGATCTGGGCCCCGGTAATGTCCCGGCTGGCGGACACGGGAGCCTCCAGGGTTTCCCCCAGCTCGGCCACGTCCTGGATGGAAAAGCTCACCTGGGGAGAGCCGTAGGTGAAGGTCAACACGCCGGCCATCACAACACCTCACCCCTGGCCACCGCCAGGGCGATCTCCTCTCCCAGCTCCTCCAGGAGCCTCCTAGCCCTGGGGCCCACCGCCGCCACCTGGGGAACAGACAGGTGGACGTGGACTTCCCTATGAGAGACAGAAGAGGTCTGCACGTTGGGCGGCAGCGCCGGAACATTCACCTTCACCCCCGGGAGTAAGCTCCAGAGGGCCTCCCTGGGAATGAGTCGCCTGTTTATTGCCTGCATGGCCTGCACCCCGTAATAAGCCACGCTCTTCACATTGTGGACGTACTCGCCAGGGGTAAGCAGGGCCTTTACCGAGTCCTTCCAACCCCACCCCGGCACCTTGCCTCCCGATACAAATCTCCTGAGGCCCACCAGCCCCCCTGCGGCATGGGTCTCTTCAGTCTGCTGGCGCACCTTCACCGTAACGGTCTTATCCCGGATGGCATCGTACTCGGCCTTGATCTCATCCAGCCCCACGGCCCCAAAGAGGATCTGGGCCTTTCGCTCCTGGGGGATGGACGTCAGCTCCTTGGCAAACTCCCCGAGCTTAGTGTTGAGATTCTTCAGGATCTGGCCCAGACCGGCCATGCTCTCACGCAGCCCATCCAGGGCCCTCTGCTTTTCGGCCCGCATATCTTCCAACACCCGGATAGTGCCCCGTCCCGCTTCTTCAAATCCTCCATATGCCCGCTTGAATACCCCCTCGTCTTTGGTGGACCTGGCCACATCGCCGAAAAGCCTCTGGGCATCACTGTAGTACTTCTTGGCCAGCTCATAGCTGCCTTCGGCCTGGGCTGCCTGAGCCCTGGAGAGTTTCTCCCAGGCTTCCTTCATTTTGTCGGCCTGGGCCTCCTCCTGGGTCATGCGAGACCTCCTGAGATCCCTGAGCTGACTCTCCAGGTCTGCCTGGGCCGATGCAATCTGTCGGTTCAGGTTCTGGATGTCTTGCGTGTATTGCCGCTCCTTATTCAGAGCTTCATCAAGGGCCGAAACGATGGCCGCCCTGGCTGCCTGGGCCGTCTTCACCTTGGCCGCCAGGATCTGTTCCTGATACATCTGGATCTCCTGGGCGTTGGCCCCTTCCTTCTGGGCCTCTCGGTCCAGCTCCTCCAGATATGCATCCAAGGCCCTGGAGCGCTCCGTGTAGAAATTGAGGATCTTCACCGTAAGCTCGTTGTAAGTTCTGGCCCTCAGGGCATTCATAGCCTTTTCCTTCTCAGCCCCGGCCAGGGCGATCTCCAGCTCCTTCTCCTGGAGGTGATAGCTTTGCATCAACCCCTGGACAGACTTGCCCAGCCCCTGAAACGCTTTCTCCCGGGCGTCGGCCAGAGCCTTCCAATGGGAGGCCAGCTTTGCAGCATCGAAGAACTTTGCCACTGCCTTGGGAGAGGTTTTCTGTAGCTCCCGGGCCGCCCGGATGTACGCTTCTTCCTGCTTTGTCAGTTCTTTGAGTCTCTCCTCCGCCTCCTTGGCCGCCTGGGTTTTTCTGCCCAGCCAATCCGTCTCGGCGGCCTGGGCACTGAGGGACGCCTTCAGAAAGCCGTAATACCTGATAGCCCCTGCCAGGCGCCTTCTATACTGGGCTATCTCTTCATCCGTAAGCCTCTTCAGCTCCTTTTGCGTCTTGATCTCCACATGGGCGAAGTCCTTTTGGGATTCGGCCTGGGTCCTCCAGTAGTCCCGACTCTCCCTTAAACTGGATAGGGCCTTCCTGTATTCGTTGAGCTGATAGACCAGACGCCCCACTTCAACAGCGGCGTAGGCAACATTCATCATTCCCAACGCCACCCCCACAGCCCCCAGGGACGCCGCAGCAGCCCTGGCCTCCAGGGCCAGCCCCCTCAACCCAAAAACAAGGTTGTTCAAGCCAAGGCGCCAGAGAGCAAATGCTCCCATGCCAATGGTGAGCACCTTTATCAGGGTCCTGGTGGCAGCGTCGGACTCGTTTATCCCTCCCACAAACAACCCCAGAATCTTCACCACAGGAAGCAGCGATCCGGATATGAAACCTCCCATCTGTATCTGAAGTTCCCCTAAAGCGTTCCTGAAAAGCCTGATCTTGTTGGCTGGAGTATCCGCCATTTTCCCGTATGCCGTCTCCATAGCTCCACTGGCTTCTTTCATGTCTCCCAGGGTTTTCTTCAGTTCTTCCAGATGGTTCAGGAGGGTGATAACGCCGTTCATGGCCCTCACGTCAGGAATGAGGGCCCGCAACTGCTCCATGCTTAAGGCTCGCTTCTTCAGCTCTTCCAGGGTGGGGATGAGGCCTTTCCAGGTGATGCCCAGCTCCTCAAACTTCTTCCGGGCTTCGGGAGCCGGAACCGACAGGGCCCTTATGGCACCCATAAGGGCCGTGGTGGCTATGGGAGTCCTCATGCCCGCCTTGGTCATCACGGCTATGGAAGCCGCCAGAGACTCGAAATTCACCTTGGCCGCCGTGGCCACGGGTAAGACTTCGCCCAGATATTGCGACAGCTCCGGGAAGGTGGTTACGCCCTGGCGTACCGTTTCAAAAAGGACATCGTAAACATGCCCCAATTGCTCCACTCCCATGCCATAGGCATTGAGCACCCCCAGGCCCGCCCTCACGGCTGTCTTGGTATCCGTCACCCCTGCCACAGCCGCCTTGGCCGAAAGCTCCAGAACCCGTGTGGATTTGGTCAGAGCAACCCCTGAAGAGATGATGTCGTACTCTGCGGCGGCCAGCTCTTCAGCGCTCTGGGGAATGCGCTTTGTCATCTCCAGGATCTCCCTGGAAAATCCGGCAAACTTCTCCCGGGAAACATCCACCAGGGTGTAAACCTCGGCCATGCGCTGGGTGTACCGTTCGTAAGCCCCAAAGACCTTGACCACGGAATATCCCGCCGCCGCCAGGCCCAACAGGCCCATCTTGGCCCGGGCCAGGGCATTGGACCATCCGTTGGTTTCTGCCCGCAGGGCGGCTATTTGGGTTTTCATCTGGAACTGGGCCTTGTAGAGCTCCCTGTCTGTCAGCTGGCCAGAGCGCTTCAGGCGGGCATAGGCTGCCTGGATCCTGCGGATATCCCTCTCCACATCTTTCAAGGGCCGAAACTGCAGCACTTCGAAGGCGTGTCTCAAGCCCCTGGAGGTTTTTTGGCCCTCCACACGGATGCGGCCCAGGGTACCCTTGACGTCTTTCTCCAGGCGCCGAATGGCTATGCCGCCCTCGGGCTTCACCCGGATCACAATGTCCAATGCGCTCACCCAAGCCATCTCACTGACCTGCCTTGCCCTGGTTGCTCAACCGGCTTATTCTAAAACTATGAACGGGTTTCCTCCTCATAAGCAGCCGCCCAGGTCCCAGGGGCTCGTGCCCCCTAAGAAGCCTCCCCTGAAGGCCCGAATAGTGGGCTGGTTTCTCCTGATCTTCATGTCTCTGGTGGTTTTCAGTTTCCTGCTCCCCGAGGCCACCCAGAAACGCTTATTCTCGTCCCTGGATACCTTGCTGATTTATCTGTTCTCGGGCTTTATCCTTCTGTGCATCCTGGGGGTGATCGTGTACGTTGCTCTGGCCGGCCTAACGGCTCTTCTTAAGTAACCCCTGGGTGATATCCAGGGCCTTCACGAACCAGCTAAAACCATATTCCCAGGGCCGACAGTGGCCCATCATCACTAGCCAGCAGAGCCCTCGCTCGATTCTTTCAACACTTCCTGCCCAATCCTGGCCAGATCCTCTATCAGCTTCACGAAAAAAGGGTTGGTCTCTAAAAAGGCCTTTTTCAAAGGCTCAAGCTCGCTGGGGGAATACTGCTCAAGATCCTCAAAACTCAGCCCCGTACTCATGGCCAGTGCCTGGGCCGGGGCGTCCTTGAACATCATGTCCAGGACATGGACCTCTCCGGGCCTTTCCAGCTCTTCCAGGAGCTGGCGCACCTGGGCCACGGTGAGCTCAGAAACAACAACTTCTCTGTCGCCCAGGCGCACCTTCTTGCTCATCCTCATGGGATTACTCCACGTACCTCACTTCGTAGGGTTCCGTCTTGTTGGCAGGGGTGAGGAGGGTGCCTTCCAGGGTGATGCTGGTGAAGTCCTCGGAAAGGAAGTCCACCTCGCTGGTGGGCATGAGTCTCGCCTGCCAGACATAGACCCTGCAGGCCTTGGAGTTGGCCATGTTGACACCTTCCAGGATCAAGGCCCCTTCTATTTCGGTCTTCTTGGAACCCAGGATCTTTTTGCAGGTCTCGTTGTACTGATAGTCCACCTTCAAGGCCTGACCATCGGTAATAGCCCCGCCCGAGAGGGCCTTGAGCAGCCCCACCGATCCCCGAATCTCGTAGTCCACATCCTTGGTGTATGTGGTGGCGCCCGTGCTGTCGGTGACCACCACGGTGCTCTCGTCTATGCCGTCGTGGGCCAGTTTCACATAGGCATCCAGGGCCGCCGTAACGTCTTCTCCCGTGACAGAGCCATTGTCTGTCACTTCCTCTATGGTTCCCCGCAGGGCCACGGCCAGGTTCTTGGCGTCGATCTCGTTGAGCTCAATGGTGATCTTGGCGGGTTTGGGCAAAGCCACCCTGTCCAGGGCCTGGCCGTAGGTGTCAACCCTGCGGCTGACTCGCTCCTTGACGTCGGCCTCCGTCTCGGCGATGGCGAACTTGACGGCATTGCCGATGGGCAGATACTGCCCCTGAAGGTCCCTGTCGATGTAAACTTCTCCCTTTCCTAAAAAACCAGCCATGTCTCATTCCTCCTTTAATCCAGCATCTCCGCCACGCCCCACGCCTTCAGCCTCTGGGCCTGATCCTGCCGCACCTCAATCACCTTGCCCTTGTCGTACTTTCTCCCTTCGTGCTCGTGGGGTTTCAAAAGCTTCACCTTCACAGTGGGCGGAGCCTCTTTCTCATGCTGTTTTGGTGAAAGCTTCTCTTTAGCCATGTCTCCCTCCTCAAATCCTTCTTTTAATTCTGGTCTTGACCGTCAGGGCATAGACCACCTTGTTTGGATCGCCCCCCACGAAGAGGGCCCTGACGGGCACAAAGGGTGCCAGAACTACATCTGCCACCTCGGGACTGTACCGTCTCAGAGCGGCTCGCCCCTCCTCCAGCAGAGAGTAGGCATCGTCCCTGCCTGCACCCCGGATGTCTCTACAGGCAAAGAGGACGGTAAAACTCAGGTCCTCTCTTTCCAGCTGGTTTTCCATTGCAAACTCGGAACCGTCGTAGACCACCCGTACTCCGGGCAAAGAAAAGAGTCCTTCCATCACCTCCTGCCAGGTGCCCCTGGCGCCATCCACGTTTGTTACGGCCAGGGCATCCTTCAGTCTGGCAACGATGGCGTCTTCTATGTCAGCCAGAAAGCTCAAAATACTCCCTCACCATCCTCAGGATCCGCCCCTCGTCCTGGTCCGTCATGTAAAGGAAGGGCCTGGGCGGAATGTCGCCCCAGGGGATCTCCATAGTTCTTCGCCTTTCATGGGCCCTCACGTGAACCTGGCGTCCTCTCTGCCTTCTGAGATGGGCCCTCACATGCTGGATGACCTCCCGGCTGCCGAACTGCCCCCTCCTGGCGCCAAACTGCTGGGTGGCTGCATATTCCACGTTGGTCCCCACAACCACCCTGCCCTCCTCTGCCCTGTGGGCAATGGAACTCATGAGCCGCCCCGTATCCCTCAGGGGGACAGAGGAGCCCTTGCGACGCCGGGCGATGGTGGAGGGCCTCAAGGGAGGCCAGCCGGGCCCTCCCTCTGCGAAGTGCCTCTGCACCTGGGACACCAGATAAAGGCCGATCTCGTCCATGAGGGGCCTGGTGTTGACCATCCGCTCCCTTAGGGTGGCCAGCATTCTGCTGACTCCCATGTCCCTGGCCTCAACCTTCATCTGCACCATCAGAACTTGCTCCAGTCGATACCGTCGTAATCGGGTACCTTGACAGCCCCGGCCGGCCTCTGGGCCTCGGTTTGGCCTTCGGGGTCGTCTCCCAGAAGAGCCCTCACCAGCTCGTTGGCGTCCTGTCGCTTATCCCTGGCCATCTCTTCCACCTCCTGGCGGGCATAGAGCTCGTACTGGGCCCGCTTGGAGATGATCTGTTTCACAGCGGGGATCATCTCGTCTGTCAGCGTCACTCCGTTCCTGCGCAGGTATGCCGTGAACCAGGTTTCGGCCCGGGAGATGGCCCAGTCTCCCAGAGAGCCATCCCCCCGGGTAACCTGGTCATAGATTCCGGGATCCATGTCTTCCCGGAGCTCATCCGCCGACAGCCAGCTGCCCATTTAGCCTCCTATCAGCTCACCACCGTGGCCCAGCAAATGGCCTTGGGCACGGGAACGGGCAGGGGCTTGCTCTTGCCCAGAATCTTCACGCCGGAGGGGTCGTCTTCGTCCACGGGCCTGGCGTAGAAGGGCATGGGCAAGAGCCCCGCCTTCATGTCGTCTATGGCACAGTAGAGGAGGGTGAAGGGGGCATCGTTGGCCCACATCACCACCTTCTTCTCGTCCACGATCTTCTTTCTGGTCTTGGTGGCGGGATCATAGTAACTCACGTTCATGAGCTCCACGCTGTATCCGGCCAGGTTTATGGCTCTCTCGGAGATGGAAACTTTGATGGCGCTCTTGTTGGAGATGTTCTCCACTACCCCCGCCAGGGCCAAAAAGGCCAGCCTGCCTGCCCAGATCTTGGTTTGGGCATAGCCGGATTCGTCCTGGATCTGGGCCTCCATCTGGATCAGGTCGTCCAGGATATCCTTGGCCTTCTTGGCCGTATCATCCCATAGGGTGGTGGGATCATAGGAGAGGGTAGAACCAAAGCCCACCTGGTAGGTATCCAGGGCTCCGGCCTCCGTCTTCATGGGCCATGCGATCTGGCCAGTGAGGGCCTGGGCGGCCAGCCCTTCCGTAGTGGCCCTCACCACCCGGCGCATGCGGTCTATTTTATTGGTCACCACCTGTTGCCGCCCGGCTTTGTCTAGGAGCTTCAGGTCGTTGAGGTCCTTGGCCGAGAAAAAGGAGTTCACATCTATGGGCTGGGGCTCGATATAGGTGATGGTTCTGCCTTCGTTGCCGATGGGCACACTGGGGCTTCCCCTCCTCACCACGGGCACGGCGTTGGTGGTCTCCACGATTTCGTCCACGCCCACAACAGGGAGCCCCTGTTGCCGCCTGTTGGCTTCGGGAAAGATGGTATCCACCACAGGAGTCCGCAGAGGCGGCAGGGTTTTCAACATCTGGGCCACCGCCTCGGGGGTGAAAAACTCTCTAAGGTCTATGGTTACGGGCATCTTTTACCTCCTTAAATTGGGTAGATTCCTGCCTCTATCAGCCTGGCCACGTCGGCGTCGGCGATGGCGGCGCCGTCCACCAGGAGGGCCGCCTTGTTCACGGTGCCGTGGCGGTAGACCAGGGCCACAGACTCCTTGGTGGTGTCCACCTTGTTGGCCAGAACCCCGAAGAGTCTCTTCTTGGCAGAGGCAGAAACCGTGGTCCCGTTCCCGACTGCAGAGGCAAAGCTGGCGCTCACCTCTGCGGTCTCATAGTTCACCGTCCCGCTGCCATCGCCGTAGAGACGTCCACATCCGTCGTCATAGAGGGTCTGGGTGCCGTCGCCCACCACCACCGTTCCGGGCTGTAGGGGCTTGGAGTCCAGGGTTCCGGAGAAGTCCTTGATGGTTCCGTCACCCGTGCCTATGTCTTTGCTGGTCTCACCGTAGGGCACCAGCTCCTGATTCTCGTTCAGGGCCACAACGGTGCCTGCCTCCAGGGTTCCCTGTCCGGTCTTCACTGGCCAGGAGACACCAAAAGGTCCGTGCCCACCGGCCGCCACCTGCTTTTCGGCGAACTGCTGGGTTCCCAAAACAGCATCAAAGGCCATCACACCCTCCTCATCACATGTACTTGGTCAGATCCCCCAGGTGCTTATCCAGGGTGGGGGGATCGCCAAAGTCCTCTTCCCCTGGCTGCACCGGCAGGGGTAGGGCTTTGAAAATCTCGATGAGCACATCCAGGGGGCTCTTCTCGTACTTGGCGTCTCCGTCGGAGAACTCCATTTTCTCCACGGGACTCATGGCGTCGGCCAGGGCCAGCACTAAGGGCTGCTTTTCTCTGGGCACCTTGCCCTTCATGGACTCTTCCAGCTCCCTCTTCTTCTGAGCCAGAAGCTCGCCGGTGAGGGCCTTCTCCTTGTCGGCAAACTCCTGGGCCACCTGAGCCTTGGCCTCGGCCATCAACCTTTCCTGCTCCTCCTTGGGCAAATCAGAAAACTTCATGGGCTCCTCCTTCTTTCTTTCCTTGTCTATCCGCTCCTTGAGCTTAAGGAGCTTGGGTTCGACAACTTTACGATCGGCCTCTGGAATCTTAACTCCCCTGGCTCCATGCAAATACGCCAGGTATTGGGAAACCGCCTTGGGAATGATGTAGGGTTTACCATCGATGATATCCACAACTAGATATTTGTACGCCTCCAGACTTTCGGGGTTTTTGTCTGATTTGTGTAAAAGAGAATACTTCTTTAACCCCTCCCATCCATATTTATCTAGAATCCTTTTTGCCTTCTCATTATGAGGAGCCAACCTAGTCCCCACCGAAGCGACGGGCACCTTGGAGAGGGGAGGAGGGGTATCTGCAAAGGCATTTTCCGAGGGCTCTTTCAACCAGTCCAGGTCGTAGGGCGGCACCACCCGGTCGGCATCTTCCTTGCCAAACTTCTCCAGAAGCCATTCCCTCAAACCCGCAAGAGCCCTGGCTATGACTCCTAGCTTGTCGGCCTCCAGGGACGCAAACTCGTAGGTCTCCACGTCATCGCTGAATGCAACCTGGGAAACGGGCTTTAGGTCCTTGATGGCAGGCGGCATGGCTCCCAGAAAGGCTAGGTGGTGCAGGTACTTTTTGCCCTCATCGTTTACCCGCACCCCGATAGACCACTTCTTGAAAAATCCGTTTTCGTAGGCCTCGTCCAATGGGGGCAAAAGCTCCACATCACCGTACAGGGTCTCTCCCTCTGTCTTCAGAGCCTTGACCCATCCAAAAGCCGGCATGAAATCGGCCAGGGAATGGCCCAGAGCAACGGGAACCTCTCCCTTGAAGGTCTCCACTATCTCCTGAAAGTCAGAAGGGGAGAGTTCCTTCCCGTGGTACTTGCCTGCTTTTGCCAGCTCCAGCCACATCTTGTGGCTATATATAAAGGTATTCGCCTCAAACCCTTGCCAAACCTGCCAAAAGCCAAAACAAATTCCTCTCTCCTCTCCAAAGCCTTTCCCGAGCCCCTGCCCCACAAGAACATGGGCGTTCAAAGGTGTTCAAAAGTGTTCAAAAAGGTGTTCAAAAGTTTGGGGCCGATACTCTTATCGTCTGTCAACCAAAAGGCCTTCAGAAGGCAATTTTGGGGCTCTGAGAGGGAATACCTCATGAACCCTTGCCCCACGGGAATTTACGAGAGGCCGAGTTTCTCCTTCATACGCAACACATCGTCCAGGATGCCGTACTCCCTGGCTCGATCCAGCATGGAAGGAGGCAAGCTCTCAAGGGAGGGTACACCTCCAAAACCCTCCATCGGCAGCGGCAAATCCTCTGTCCTCACCCGACTGGGTTCGATTCTCATGTCCCCGGCTTCCGTTTTGTGTATGGGCCTGGCCACGCATCGGCAGTTGAAGTGCAGGGGGGGATGATGGCTCTGCCAGAAAGAATCCCCCACGGGCTTCACTATGCCGTGGAGAGGTCCACAGATAGGGCATCTCCTCTCGTCAGGGATGGTCAGAAACTCCATGTAAGGAAAGGCGACCCTGTGCCTTTGAACGGCGGCCCAACGCCCGGAGGAATAGGCGCTCATCACATTGGTGCGAAAGACCGTCTCCCAGTACCACGGGCTGGTTGTGTCGAAGCCTGCCCGTCGAATCACCTCCTGGGCTCCCACCTCCTCCAGGAACTGCCTGAGGGTTTGGCCCTCCTCCAGCACCCGGATGATGGCATCCTTTACCCGGGCAATGGCGTCCAGCCCCACCAGGCGGGCCACGGTGAAGGCCCTCAATCTGAGAGGCGCCTCCAAGGAGTAAAACTCCTGGGGCTCCAGGGGCACCCTAGCCCGGAACAGAGCAATGGCCTCGTCCATCGGCAGGGGCTCCGGCACAATCTCGGCAAAGAGGGTCTCCCCCCGGGCCAGCTCCGTTACATGAACAAACCCCAGGAGGTAGGCCAGCAACATCATGTTGTAGACACTGTTCTCCAGGTTCTTGAACACTTCGTCGGGAGGCCTGTCTCGCCTGGTGATGGTGGGCATGGCCTTCACCAGAAAGTCATAGAGGGCCCGCCCACCGATCTTCTGGTAATCCTGAACCAGAGACTCCAGCTCTCCCAGATGGATCTGAATCTCGTTCTCCCTGGCCTCCACCCCTGGGGCAGGCGGAACCAAGGGTGCTATTTGAGTCTGATCCTGCCCCTCCCAAAAGGGTCAGAGAAGGCCACCTCCGAGGCCTTCTTGGGAGAAACAAAGGCATCTGCTTCATCTTCAGGTTTGGGAAGGTTATAGCGGGTATAGAGGGCCCGCCTGGAAACGGGCACGCCCCTGTCTATGGCATCCTTCACTATGTCCCAGGGCGGAACCTCGAAGAAGTCGAACTGGAACGTAGGTTTCGGAGCGTCCACTCCGAGATTGAGCTCCACGACCCACGGGATGAGAGTGGTATTGAACAACTCCGCCAGGGCCAGACCGTCTTCCAGGGCCAGGCGGTTCAGGGTATCCTTGTGCTCTTTGGACAGGGCATAGGAGCCCGAGTCTCCGATGTCCGAAGAGAGGATCTGGTTGGTGATAGCCTTGGAGATCTCGAAATTGCAGAAGGTACAAAGCTTAAGGAAGTCCTCCCCCGCCCCCTTGGCCTCCAGAGCCTTGATGTCTTCTATGTTGGCCAGGGCGGCAGCCGCACTGGATTGGATGCTGTACAGGGCATCGGTGATCTCTCTGGCCCGCTCCCTGGCTTCCTCTTCATTGTCACACTGGAAGAGGGCCAGAATAGTGGGCACCCCAAACTTCTCACACATGGTGAGCCAGAACCTCAGGCCTGCTCTCTTGAAGGTCCAGGGCCAGTAGCAGCGAGACAGCAGGGCCGTGCCATAAGGATTCTCACCCCTGGGTTGGTTTCTGTGCACAATGAATTTGTATTTGGTCTTAAGGGTCCTGGGGTATGGTGCTGCCAACATCAACTCTCCTTTTGGGGAAAAGACAAACCTCTTGGGTGCCCGCCCCTTTAGAGTAGGCACCCATAGATCTCCCTCCTGGCGCCAGACCAGCTCTACCACGGAGTAGCCATAGTCCAGGGCCATGAGAAGCTGGGAAATTCCGTTGGCCAGGTTGGTCCGCTTCAGCACATCCTTGACCAGCTCCGTCGCCTTGATGGAAAGCGAATCATTCCCTGGAGGTTCCAGGTCCCAGGCCCTGCCCCGGGTGAAACTCTTGCGCAATTCCAGCATGGAACCAATGTGAGGATCCAGAAGCATCTTGTCGTAAGTCTCCAGGGTCTCCCCCGTGGTGGATAGAAGCAGGTCGGGATTGGGCATGTAGTCCAGAAAGCCTGCAAAGATGGCCTCATACTGGCTCACCACTTCCTGGCCCAAATAGCGCCTGTTCACCGTTTAACCCTCCTCATGCCTGACAAGCTCCATCACTTTCTCTGCCTGGATTACCTTGCGGTCCTTCCACTCCTCTTTCTTCCCGTCGTTCCAGTTCTGGACCGGGCGGTAATAGCCCACGATCCTGGAGTAAACCTCCACAGGAACGGCTTTCACCCGCCTGACCTTGCTTTCCATCAGTACCTCCCCAGCATTCCGGCCACCTGGCGCTTTATTCTCAATGGAATCACTTTGGGGATCCTGTTCTGTTTGGGCAGCAGGGAGATGGCCATCTCCAGGGCATCGGGCAGATCATCATGACCCTTAGGAAAAGCCTCCAGCTGGTCCATGAGGAGGGTCTGGGTCTTCTTGAACCTGATCACCCCTGCCTCCACCAGGGGCGAAAGGCTGGCTATGCGCAAGGCCTTGGATCCTGTTTGCTTTATGCCTCTGACAGGTAGCCTCACTCCAAAACGCTCCCAGGCCTCCCTGATGCACAGGTTCTTATAAATCTTTTGAAAGTTCTGCTCCTCAAAACCCATCACCTTCATGTGGGGATATACGCCATAGAGCTCGATCAGTTTGGCCAGTAACTCAAACTCAGAGCACCTGGCCCCCCACGCTTCCAGGATGTAGATGGGATAGCGGAACCCCCGGGGCACTCCCACGGCCACCACTGCCGTGTAGTCCCCCATGTCGGTGCCCGTGGCGGGATCCACGGCACAGGTGATCACCAGCCTCTCGGGCTCGATCTGGCTGGCATCGTAAAAGACAAACCAGTCCCTCCTGAACTTCTTGGAGCCCTCGGGCACGGGCTCGTTGTCAAACTCCGTGGCCCATACCGGCTCTCCCACATCTTCCCTTTTCCTCCTGAGATCTTCCAGGCTCCAGCGCTGGGGCCACAGTGGTTGACCGTCCGGTGTATGGGCCCTTAGCCAGAGGCACTGCCAGTCTTTGAGCTTGCCTTCCTTGATCTCGGCCTTGAGCCTGCTGGGCAAATCGTCAGGGTGCATTATGGTATTCACCACCACAATGAGGGCGTCTTTGCCCAGGTTCATCACTGCCCTTTTGAACCACCGATAAATGGCTTCTCTCCTGGAAGCGCTCTCCACATCATCATCCTTCAGCAGGTCATCACAGATGATGTGGGTGGGCCGGCGGTATCTGTCCTTGATGCCTCGAATACTCTGCCCCGCCCCCAGGGCCGCCAGGGCGTTGCCATTGGCCAGCACAATCTTTCGGGAGCTCCACACCCGCCCCTTTTGGTCCCCGAAGTCCTCCAGGATTCTCTCGTTGTTCTCCAGCTCAAGCTTTATAGACGACAGCACATCCTTGGCTGCGTTCTCCGAGGCATGAATGGTCACCGGGAAAACCCGTTCCTGGGTGAGAATGAGCCATAGGGGCAACGCCTGGGTCATCCTGGCCGTCTTCCCGTGGTCCCTGGGCTCCAGATCCAGCAGGCCCCTGAGATGCTCCGTGGGTCTGATCAGGTCTCTGCGTTCGGGTAGTACCAGGCTCTGGAAAAGCCGGGCGTCTTCAGGGGAGAGCCTCCTGGTGGACACCGTGCGGATGAGGGCCAGTTGATAAGGCGCCGAAGGAACATAGTCTTCTATTTGCGGGGCTATGTAGTACTCAAAGAAGAAGGCAAAGTCTCGCCGGGCCCGTTCCTTTCGAGCCTCTTTGTCGGGATCCACTCTGCCTTCCAGGCGCTTTGCCAGCTCGGCGATGGCCATTTAGTTTCCCCCATCCGGTCTCACCCTCTGGGCGATCTCCACTATCTTGGCCGTCACCTCGGGATAAGCCTCCAACTCCCGGAGGAGCTCACCCATAAACTGCTCCCGGGCCTCTTCAAAACCCTTCTGGTAAGAAAGCCTCATCTGGGCCACCTTTACCTGGGCATCTGCCATGCGCTTCAAGGCCCTCACCAGCTCTCCGGGGTCCTCAAAGTCTATGCTGTCTATGCTCTTGACAAACTCAAAGATCCTGTGGGCCAGAAGGGATGTGGTAACCTCTATCACATCGGTGTTGGGCGAGTTCTTCACCGTCTCCAGAAGGACCTTGGCCTCGTCCAGAGACCGCTTATACACCTCTGCCAGCTCCCGGGACTTTTTGATGCTCTTCCTGATGGACTCCCGGGAAATGTCGTAGCCCTCGGAGCGCAGAATCTCCTCAATCTGGCGGATGGTACGTTTTTCCCCCTCGTAGAGCTCTATTACCCGCTCCACCAGACCCAGGAGTTCCACCTTGGTTCGCCTCACAGCCCCAGCTCCTCTTCCAGCTCTTCAACCTCGTCAAAGACCACGCCATCATCGCTGATGGTCTGTTCCGTCAGGTCCATACCTTTTGGGGTGAGACGGTAAATGGTCACCTTCCTTGTGCGATAAGCTGGATGGGACCTCTCTTCCTGGTCCACGTATCCCTTCTCCACCAGATATGTCACGTTTGCCATGATGGTTCGGATGTGAAAGTCGTGTTTGAATACATCCACAATATCCTGGGCATAGATGCCGTGGGGATAGGCCCGCCTTAAAAACTGGAGCAGGTATCCCCTAAGTAGTTTTCCTCTGCTCATCGTATCGTCCCCTCAGGTAGTGAAACTCTTCCAGTAGCTTGTCCACTTTGCCGGACAGCTGCTGGATCTCCCCCCGCCACCCCGAAAACATTTCCAGGACCTCGCCCTGTTTGGCAAAGGTCATCATGGCTTCTTCCTTGAACTTCTCTTGGTCTTCTTCCAGGCTAGCCAGCTTCTTCCCCTGGCCGGAAATCTTTTGATTCACCTGCTCCAGTTGTGTATCCATGCCCTTCCTCCAGCTCCATAGCAGATATGCGATAAACAGGAGGGCCGGGGCTGTCCCGTAACCCAGCACCAAATCCATCAAGTCCATGAGCTGCTTTATGGACATGGAGTGAGCAACCTCTCCAGGGCCTCTTTCAAGCTCTGGGCTTCCCTGACCCCCAGGCTCAGCATTCCCTCTTCATGCCCGTCCCTGGAGACCACCCTGACACTAAGAACCGCCCCCATATTAGGGTCTAACATCAGGGACGGAACAGCTTCGGCCTCGAATCGACACCCCACCAGGTCAATCCTCATGGTTTTCTCCTTCATCTGCCTGTGCACATATCGAGCTGGTATCGGCACTCAATGAGCGATTGCCTCAGCCTTTTGTAAGCATCAGGCGTCAGCTCTATCCCATCGAAAGGGGCAGGCTCACCTTTCTTGATCCAGTGCACCCGCACATCTCTGCCCGGCATCATGGCCTGGTTGGTCTTCATCGGCACAGAAGAACAGGCCACAAGGCTAATCGTCATCAAAAAGGCGGCGCAGAGTCTCCTGACTCTCTTTGTCATCCTGCCTCTCCAGCTCTTCTTCCAGGCTTTCATATTCCCGCAAGCGCTTCTTAGCGGCCCTCCTCTGGAACCCCTTGCGCCAGGCGTCCCAGATCTTGTTGACCAGGCCCAGGGCCCCTCCTATGGTTTGGAAAACGGCCACCGGATTGCCTCCTTGGTCACGAAGCGCAGCAAGATATTGCCCAGAGCCCCTATGAGGAGAAGGTCGTTATCCGACAGTCGTATGCCAAAGTGCTCCTTGGCAAAGAGGGCTCCAAGTAACAGCAGGTTAAATCCTATGGTCTTGGACTTAACCGGATGCTTTCCCTGCAGGCTCACTCTGGCCTCCCTCCTGAGGCTGCCGAAAGGTAGAAAGCTTGTCTTTCACGGCAGGCAGCCCTCCCTTGAAGAAGGCAACGGCCAGGTCATCGTAAGGATTACCCGTCTTGGACGCCCCGGCCTCCATAAGGGGTAGGCCGTAGGTGATTACCATGTCCAGGATGCCCTCGATCTTCTCAATGTCCCTGTTGTCCAAACTCATTTGACTCCCTCCTTGACACTATTCCCTGGGCCTGCTTTTCCAGCTGGGCCAGGGTCTCTTCGCTCACTTTAAAGCCCCTTTTTCTGCCCGCTCTTATCAGGGCGATGTTTTCTAAGACCTTCTTGGCCTGCTCCTGGGTTATTGAGCCCATCCGGCCCATGCCTTCCCCCTCACCACGAGAAGAAATAGAGATACGGGCCATATCGCTTAAAGTTCCCCGGAGGTGCCCATACTTGGGGAGGACGCTTCAGAACGTGTCTCATGTCGGCGTGGATCGCCCCCATGCTTCCTGCGCCCCGGTGAGTTTGCCCAAGCCCGGTAAACCCCGCCCTGGCCAGGGCGATGAACCACCATCTAAAAGCGTGGTTTCTGGCCGTTTCTCCGGCCTCGGGAGGGAGAATAGGCTGGGAATCCACCGCCAGGCCGCTTACATGCATTGACCTGGGAGCCCCACCAACGGCCAGATTGTGCCTGGGGCAGCGATAACCCGATGTAATCCGCACCCCTACTTCTAACCAGAAAAGCTCGCGGAAAAGGGACACCGCCCTGTTCAGGCCATCTACCACTTCCTGGCGGATCTTATTCTCCCCACAACACGGACACGTAAAGTCATCTCTGCTAAAAACCCTCATGGAGCCAATATACAGCCAAATTCGCACCCCACCCGCCAAACCTGCCAAGGGAAAGACAATTGACTCCTGTAAAAGCCTTATGACATAAGGCAATTGGGGAGGGAGATTAACGCTACTAAAGGATGCACTACTATGGTGAACCTTCCACAAATAGAAGCAGACCAGCTTATCGCAATGCAAAAGCGACGTGTTGATGATATTGAGTATAGTTTTCCTATCCAAGGAGAAAAAATAGCGGTACCTCTTGTTTCTGTGGACCAAAGGGAGAAGTTTCTCCTTGATATAGTTAGTTCTGGACGTGTTTCATTTAAAATCACATATCAGAACAGGGGCCGACAGATAGTCGTTCTTCTAAGGGTTGATCTATTCGGAAGACCCCATCGCAATCCTGATGGCGAGGAAATACCATGTCCTCATCTTCACGTGTACAAAGAAGGATATGGAGATAAGTGGGCCATGCCTCTCCCTTTGGACAAATTCACAGACCCTGAGAATTTTTGGGAAGTGCTGATGGATTTCATGGCCTTGTGTAACATTATTGCCCCTCCCCATATACAGAGGACGCTTCCGTTATGATTACAGAAATCCAAAAGTTGATAGAAAATTACTGGAAATGGCTGAAAGATAGAACCTGCCTTAGAGACGTTGAAAATGGTTGGGTAGAGATTACTACTCCCTATCTTGACAGTCACAACGATTACATACAGCTCTACGTGGGCAAAGATGGGGATAAGCTTATAATCACAGATGATGGTTATACGCTTAGGGATCTGGAGATGTGCGGCTTACAGATAAGCTCCTCGTCTAAGCGTGAAGCCATCCTTGAGTTGATCCTTAATGGTTTTGGAGTTCAGAGGAGGGAACATGAGATATTGGTTACCGTGCCCTCTGAAAAAGAGTTCCCTTTGAAAAAGCATAATTTAGTTCAAGCCATATTGGCTATCAACGATATGTTTTACCTGGCTAGGCCTTATGTAACCAGTTTGTTTTTGGAAGATGTGAAGAACTGGCTCGAATTGCATGAGATTAGATACGTGCCGAGCGTAAAGTTTCCTGGGAAAAGCGGTTTTGATCACTACTTCGACTTTGTCATACCCAAATCGTCCTTACAGCCAGAAAGAATCATTAAGGCCATAAACCGCCCAGATCGCAATGCAGCCGAATCTTTGGTTTTCGCATGGCTAGATACTTCAGAAAAACGCCCAGAGGGTTCTAAGGCTCTTGCCTTCTTAAATGACAGGGATAATGGGGGGCTAAAAGAAGATATTTTAGAAGCCTTTATAAATTACGAAATAAAGCCAATCCTGTGGAGCCAACGAGAAAACTACCTCGAGGAGTTAATTAACTAAGCCTTTTTCCCTCAATCCAAATTATAGTTATTCCTCTCCTGCAGCGCCCTCACTAGGGCACCACGGGGAATGCGCCACTCGCCCATAGGTTTGGTAGCCTCGATTCGTCCCATGCGAATCATGCGGTAAATGGTCCAAACAGACTCATCTAGCAAATGGGCAGTTTCCGCCACTGTAAAAAAACACTTGGCGGGAACCGCCTCTTCAATGGCATCTAGCTCAAAGATGATCTCCTTGTCTCCCATCAAGGCCACCCCCTTTTGAGGCCTGGCGGGGCCTGCGCCCCGCCATTCAACCAGTCACCTCAGCTCCTCTGAAGCCCAGGGCCTTCAACTCTCGGTGGTAGGCCTCGGCCCTTTCTCTTTGGCTTCTTTCCTGCATAAACTTTAAACAGTTGGCCTCGAAAGCGGCACTGGTACAGACCAGGTCCATAAGAACCTCCGGTTCTTCCAGGTCCATCTTCAACAACGCCCGAGTCAGCTTGTCCCGCAGCTTTATGGCCCCAGAATAAAGCTCCTTCTCCATCCTTCTTCTCCTCACATCTTCACCCGTACGCTTACGCTCTCTCTCCGCTCGATGGAGCAGAACTCCCGCATCTTGTTGCCCAGGGCGCTATCGGCGGATAAGAGCATGCCCATCATCTCCTTCCTGGGCCCGGCCGAAACCATGTCCAGCACCGGCAGTCCTGCCACCTCCACCAGTCCCCGCAGGTTGTCTATCCTGACGCTCTGGGTCTCGCTGATGCTCACCTTGCCCATGCCCTCCACGGTTAGATGCAAAGGTCTGTCCTTCAGCCCTGCCTGGTTCACGCCGAAGCGCACATCGGCCAGGGCCTTGTCCAACTCAGCCTCCAGGGTCTTGATCTGCCGCTTAAGCTCCAGGGCCTTCACCACGGCTCCGGCCAGATCTTCCTTGGCCAGTCCCATAGTCTTGCCCTCCACCTGGATCTCCACCATCCTTTCTGCCACTGCACTCATGCTGTCCTCCTTCCGTTTCCATTTTTCTTGCTCAGCAAAACAGTGATGGCCGTACCATCCATCTCGTCCACCTTCAGGATTATCCCCTGGGGATGGACGTATATGGACGGCACCACAAAGGGCTTCCCCTTGTGTCTCACCACCCGGGTGCCCTGAACTCTCACCGACTCCTCCATCAGTCTCTTCACCTCGGCCAGGCTCGGCCTCTTACCCAAACGCTGCCTGTATCGCCTGACGAAATGATCCGACAGATGCTCCAACATCATTTCTCGCCCTCCTTAGCCCTCATCTCCCCTTCAAGATCGAGCCTCAGCTGGCCCATAAGCTCCTCCAGGTTCACCTTGCGGATCTTGGCCTCCATCACCAGGGAATGGAGTGCCCGCCTCCTCAGAAGCCGACAGCTCACCTCCAGCTCGTCTGCATCCTTCGGCAGGTAATAGCCCTTGAAACAGGAACACACGGGCACGCCCCTGCGCCTGAGGGCCGTTATGGCCCCTCGGATCACCCGGGTGGAATTGATCTTGTCTTTAGGCGGCACGCCGAACACCGCCTCATAGAGCTTCTCCACTCCCAGGGCGTTCTCCTTGCCTTGGGCTTCTCTGGTGAGCACCACAAGAACGTCATCGGCGAGAAAGGCGACGCTCATTCCTCTTCTCCTGCTCCTCTATTTTCCTCAGAGCCCCCCATACCTGGCGCAGTTGCTGATGGTGCAGCCACTCAACAGCCTCTACACCCGTGAGCTTCCTGCAAAGGCCCCTCAGTCGCTTCTCCCAGTTGGGCCCCAGGATCTCCCTGGCATCCCGCTTCAGGCGCTCCGCCATCGCAATTTCGTAGTTGGCGTACCCCTTGCCCGGCTTGAACCTGCCCACCACCACCATGTAGTTGAGCACATGATTGAGCTCCCGGATCTCCATGTCTTTACAGGAGTTCTTACCCGTAAGATGGCGAAGCATCCGCCTATAAGAATCTTCGTCCAGCCCCATCTCCTTCTTGCCCATGTGGATCAGGGCCAGGAGCTTGCGCCTGGTATCCTGTCCCCGCCCATCGATCACCCTCATCTTCACCTCTCCCATCTCCCACCTCACTTCCTAAGAGATGGCGGTTCCCTTCTGTCTCTATCCACCAACCGATAAACCGCCACCGTCCAGCTCCCTTCCCTTCTCAAGGCCACCCGCTCCACATATCCTCCTTTTCTCCAGGCCCTGAGATACCGCTTCACCGTCTCCTCTTTGGCCTCTGCCAGGCGCACGATGTCCTGGACGGTCCATGTGCTGGAGAGCCTCATGGCCCTCCAGATCCTGGATGCCACCAGCTTGGTTCGCATCCTCAAAGGCATCTCGGTGTAAACCAACCATCCGTTTCGACTTACCACCTCCCCCCTGCGCTTCATGTCCTTCAAGGCCCACAGGACAGGCTCAGACTTCACCCCCAGCAAGTCCGCTATCTCCTTGGGCCGCCTGAAACGCCCACGCTCCCTGAAGGCCTCTCTAACCCTGCTCGCCAAAGTCACCTGTCCCATCCTTCAGTTCTCCAACCCCTTCACCATCGCCATTGTCACCGTGAGGGTGCTGTTGGCGTTCAGTATCCTCACCAGGGCCAGGGCATCCTTCACCACCAGCCGGAAGTCCCCGCCCGAACGCCGGTGCAGGGCTTTGACCACCTCTGGATCCAAACCAATGCCCACGGCCTGTTTCCAATAGGTGGTGATGTCCAGGGTGGACACGGGGCCGAACTCCACCTCGGCCCTGGTCCTGCTGGAGATTCTTCGCTGGCTGGACAACTTGGCCTTGAGGCCCTCTTCTCCGATGAAAATCACCGGGCAGGCACATCTCTCGTTGAGATCCCTGAAGACATGGATGTACGAAACGGGCATCCTGTCCGCCTCATCCACGATGATTAGTCGGCGCCCTCGCCCCATCTCCTTTTCGATAACGTTCAGGCAGGCCCGGGTGGTCCTGGGTCTCACGCCGTCCAGTTCGTGGGCCACCTCCCGGAGGAGATCCACAGCCGAGAACATCCCCATAAACCGGATGTAGATGGCCCCGTTCATCACGGCATGATGCTTGGCTGCCTCCGTCTTGCCCCGGCCCGCCCGTCCTATCACCGCCGCCAGGGAAGGCCCCAGCACAGCATCGGGATCCATGAGCTCCTGGCACAGCTTCTCGAATCGCTGCACGTTCCGGGTCTGGATAAAGACCGGGCGCACCTTCAGCCGTCCCGGCTCCACCTCCACGGGGCGCCCCTCTCCCAGGGCATCCAAGAGCTTTCCGGTGATGATCCTTTCCTGTTCTTCCGTCCTCCCCGGGTAGCTCCCCCGCAGAATCCCCGAGATCTTGCTCTTGGGTTCCCCGGTGAGCCGGGCCACATCACCAATCGACAAGCCCCGTTCCTCCATCACCGCCTTCAAAGTCTCCATCCACCACCTCCATCTGGTCTTCAGCCTCACGGGCATACATCTCCAGGGCTTCGTTCCAGTACTCCATCTCCTTGACGCTCAGACCCTCTCTGAACGCCTCAAAAAAGGCCCTGTCGTCATCAGAAAGCTCCACCCCCCAGGCTATGGCCTTCAGGCACCAGTCGAATCTCTCTATCTCGTCCATGAAGTGCTCTGGCCTCCTGGGGGGCTTGGGCCGCCTCATACGCCGGAATTGGGCCTCCCGCCTGGCCATCTCCGCTTCCATCTCCTCTGGAGTCATGTCGTTTTCGGGATCGTAGGCACGCTTCTTGAGAATCTCCTTCCCCGCTGCCGCCCTGCGGGTCTCCCGGGAATACTCCAGAAGGTCAGGTATGCCCTTGGTAAGCCTTCGGAACTCTTCGGCGATCTGCCTGTGCAGGGCCCGCTTTTTGGCGATGGCCGCCGCCGTGGCCTCGGGATCCTTCATGGACACCCGCACCACCGGCTCCAGAGGCACCGCCGTGTCGTCAATGATGGCCCATGCCTTGTTCCAGTCATCGGGATCGTAGCGAACCTCTACCCGCCTGCCGTGCAGCTCCAGCAGCTCGGGGGCCTCATAGAACCGCTTGAAGAGCACCACCCGGCTCCGATCCACCACCCGGGTAACGCTGGGCAGCAGCATCAGGTCCAGGGTCTCATCGTCTATCCGCTTCAGAACAAAGCCTTCCTCTTTAACGGCCTTCCAGAGCTCTTCTATGGGAGGATGCCCCAGGCTCCTGTGGACCCGCTCCACGTTGTAGTAACGCACCGCCCCGGCCACCTTCTGGACAAACTCCGAGTAGGTGAGGAGCTTGCCCTGGGCCGCCAGCCTGTCCAGATCCGCCTGAACCGCTGCCTGCTCTTCCGCCAGGGCAGCCTTGTTCACCACCCGCCCCGGCACCTTGAAGACCGAAAGAAGGATCTCCTCCAGAGCTTCGAAGGTGCGCTCTATAAGCTTGGCCTTGGCGTTTCTCACCAGGGCCCTGCGGTGGGTGGCGTCCAGCCTGGCCACCAGGGCCAGAGGGTTGCCGTCTTCGTTGGGCAGGGCGTAAGAGGTAAACTCTTCCGCCTCCACCCTGTATAGCTCCGCCATGTCCTGGGTCCGCATCCCCAGGTTGGCCAGCCACTTGCCCCTGCCCGATATGAAGTTTGACGTCTCCGGCTTGCCGTTGTCCGTGTAGATGCAGCGGAACTTCCCCCAGGCCTTGAGACCCATCCTGAGGGCCTGGGCCACCGTGGTGGACGAGTAGTGCCTGTCTATGTGGAACCCGTAGATGAGCCGTGTCCGCAGATCCTGGAAGAAGTATCCCTCGGGTCTGAACACTCGCCCCGTCTTATCGTCCACCACCCAGAAGCCCAGGTCGGCCTCGGTCCAGAAATCAAACCTGTGCTGGTCGCCCACTATGATCTCGAAGGGGGCCAGATCGCTGTAATCCCGCAGGATGGGCGGCAGCAGGGTCTCCACCATCCTCCGCCCTCCCGTGCCGTATGCCAGAAGCAGCCGGGACACGCCCCGGGCTATCTTGTAGGCCGAATCCAGGGATCCCACCTGCCAGCCTTCACCGGCCCCCTTCTCCTGGACCTTGGCGTAAAGGCTCTTTACATTCACCCGCTTGTTGGGCCTGGCGTGCTTCAGCACCAGCCCCGTAAAGTAATCCACCGCCTCCTGGGACCACCGGGCTCGTTCCCTGGCCCGCTTCTGCCTGGCCAGGGCCGAGATCCCGCCCCTCTCATAGGCCTTAACCCAGCGGTAGACCGTGGCCCTGCAGACTCCTAACTTCTGGGCCCACTGGCTGGCCACCTGGTCCCTGCCCCGTCCCCTGGGCACGGCCAGCACGGCTTCAACGGCCGCCAGCCTCTCGCCCACCTGCTCATCCTGTAAGGCCCTCACCGAGGCCTCTTCGGCGTCGGTGGTCAAAAGCTCCAGCTCAACCCGGGCCTCGGGATGAAGCAGCTCCCTGGCCCCCTCGGGTATCTCCTCCAGCTTCTCCCGGTTCTCCCCCAGCCATCTGATCTGACACTCGGGAGGCAAACTGGTCAGGTCGATCTCATAAACCTGTCCCCCGTTCCCTCCCTTTCCGTTTGTCAAACGGTATCTCAATTTGCCTTTAGAACACCGCTTTCGAATGGCCCTTTCCGTGATTCCCAGGAGATTTTGCGTCTCGGGCACCGAAAGCCAGAAAAATGGAGGCAATTCATTGATATTCTGAAAGTTATCTCCATTGGGGCCCCTTTCGCCGTGGTTCCCCAAAGTTCCGCAATCGGTTCCCCAATCCCCCTGGTCCGTTCCCCTTGCTCCGCCTAACCCGTTGTGGTTAGGGGAGTTATAGCCAAAATCTTCGGATTTGGGCGTGCTCGCAATGTCGTCAATCGTGTCGTCAATGCGCAAAAACTCCAATCCTTCCAATTGTTTATGTCTGGGTTCGATGTCGCCAATCATTTCGCCGCTTCTTTGAACCTTTTTTGAACACTTTTGAACACCCAGCCTCTCCAGCTCTTCTTCTGGCACCATAAAAACCTTCCCCCGTTTCCCACCCTTGCCCTTCATCTCCTTTGCCCTAATCCGCCCCTGACGAATCCAACGCTGGACAGTCCTCTCGTGAACCCCCAGCGATTCCGCCACTTCAGCCGTACTAAGCATCCCCGGCATCCTTAGGACTCATCTCTTTTCCCTAAAATCGCCCCTAGACATTCCTATGCCTCTAGCGTTAAACTTCTAAAAACCAACCAGGAGGTGTATCTATGGATATTTTCTTGTTGGGCGCAGGCGCCTCCGCCCCTCTCGGCCTGCCAACGGCAAAGGGTTTTCTCAAGGATTTTCAGCCAACCAACAATAATCTCTTTTACGCAATTTGCGAGTATTTGAATGTAAAGCCCGCCGAGGCCGATGTAGAAGCCATTATGCCTATTCTTGAAGGTCTGTCCCAGGTCTCTAAAAGTTGCCTTCGCTCTCTCTTCGCCAACGGGAGAACCAGAAATATCGCCACGTTTAAGCCTTCTGACTTCAATTTTGGCGATTCCTTCACCTCGCCATACACCAAGGCTAATATCGAAAAAGGCATCTCTGTTGTCCTTGATGACCTTTCTCAGCAAGCTAAAAAACTCTACACAGAAATTAAAACTCATTCCCTCAGAAAGCTGAAAAACTTTAAATACGGCGACGCCTTTGAACTTCTTAAAGGTGTTTTCCAAAAGGCTGTTTCTGAAGACAATCCCACTAAGATATTCACCACCAATTATGACCTTGTCATTGAAAGGGCTTTCTGTGACAATTCCCTTAACCTTTCTCGGTTTTGGAGAGGTCTCGGAGCCAAAGATCTCTATCTCGGTTTTAAGACAACATCGGCGAGTATCAATATATTTTCCCTCGACTCTAAAACCGTTAACGCCCCTGGAGTCATTTCCATTTTTAAACTCCACGGATCCGTAAATTGGCTCCCTTATGATGGGAACGTTACCTCTTCTGGGCTTACCGTTCCCAATAATCCCGATGAAGTCTGCATCATTTATCCCGGCTACAAAGGCGTTCCCGAGAAAGAACCTTTTGTCACTCTCCATTTGGAGTTTCTCAAATCCCTCCAAGAAGCCGACCGTCTCATTTCTATCGGCTTCGCCTTTAGAGACCTTTATATAAACGCTATCATTCATCATGCCCTGTCTCTGAATGAAAAATTGAAGGTCTATGCGATGGTTCCTGAGTTTCCAAATGACTATCAGAAAGACTCTCAGAATGACTATCAGAATGACTCTCAGTTTCCAGCCCTTCAATCATCTTTTCCCAATCGTGCAATTCATCTTCCTGGAAAGCTCGGAGAAAACGACCTGTGGGATCTTTTGGAAGAGGGAGGAAAATTAAAAATGTCTCCTGCGGGAAAAGTAATAAAGAAATCCTAAGACGCAACTTCCTCCAAAAACCAGGAGAAAAAACGAAAATAGTTCTCCCTTTAACCATCGCATTAAGCTTGTGCTTCTTTATCCACTCTGCCACTATCTTTTCGGTCATCTTTTCCTCCTCAAAATAAACTGTGGGAGCAGGCTTGATTACCCGCTCCCACCCTAAAAACAGCGGAGGTACGGAAATGGCGGAAAAAACAACTTACAACTGCCCTCTTATCGGGCAAACTGTAACCATAGCCATCTCTCACAAACACCTTAGTAACGGCTCCATATTCAGAAGCAGTTTTAAATGTTCTCATCAAACATCCTGTCCAATAGCCACTCATCATTCTACAGGCTCCATCTCTTTCGACTGGTCTAAGTGCCCATTCAACGAGATCTTCCAGAAGTCAAAGCGAGTGTTATAAATCTCGATAAGCTGGTCCATTCCGTCAGCAAAATATATAATGCTCCTTCCGTTCTCGCTTATTTTAAATGCAATCCAGATATCACTTTGAGATTTAACTTGCCTCTCTATGTCCTTATTCACTCCTTTTTCCAACTCTTTTCCTGCTTCGCCAAGCCCCTCAATTTCCACTCTTAGCCTTTTCATCCTTCTTCTCCTTCCACACTTTCTCAAACCACCCATCTTCCAGTCCAAGCCTCTTTTCCAACATCTTCTCCTTATCTACTGCCCTCATTCTCAAGCTCAATATCTTACTAATCGCCATTGGAGTTATGCCCATCTCCTTTGCCAATTCCGTCACCGTCAAATCCAAATCAATCAATCTTTTATATAACTCCCTTGCGTGTCTGTTTTTGGGAGCTCTCCACATCTTCCTTTTCATTTTCACCTTCTTTTTCACCTTCATCTTCTTCTCCCCAAAAGCTTCAACAACTCTTTTTCAATCTCCCTCAGCCGCTCCTTTTCCTCCCTCACCTCGGCCAGCTTAAGCTTTAGCAACTGGTCCCTGGTAATCACGTAAACCCCGCAAAACTCGGCCATCTCTTCGATCAATGAAGAATCCTCCGTGATAACGGCCAGAGCGGGTATATATGCGGCGGGAAAACGGTGGCCCTTGCTCTCGGCGCACCAGGCATTGATGGTGCCCTCCGTAATCCGGACGCCCAGCATGGCCGACATCCTCTGGGCCACCTCCTTCCGAGACAGCCCCGTCTCCCTGATGGCCCGGGACACCCAGCTCCTCACCCGTCCGTCGAAATTCACATCCTCAATCTTTTCCCGGACGGCGAATAATGGCGTGTCCAGAATTTCTGTTCTCCTGGCCATTGTCCCGAGCCCGCCTCCTTGCTAAGTTTAAGCCTAGTTGGTTGGGGATAGTGTAGCCATAATTGGCTACTTTGTCAAGCCATTTTTGGCGTAACAAGGACAAAAAGGGGAAAGCTGTGTCGGTGCGACTAAGAATTAAAAAACTCAGAGAAATCATGGGATTATCGCAAGCCGATATGGCCTCATATATACAGTTGCCTTTAAGGACTTATCAAAGGCTAGAGCAAGAAGACAGAGACCTTAAGGCTTCAGTGTTAAAAAAATTCGCCAAGGTTGGCGTTAACATATCCTGGCTTCTGACCGGTGAGGGCCCCATGTTCAAAGTTCCGGACGATGCCCATATAAATAAGGTATCAGAAGAAGGCCAGGTCCATCAGCCCGTCGAACCCCCGCCAGATCTAATCGCAGCCCTCACCGACCCCGAGCTCCAGGCAATCCTCCGCCTGGCCAAAGACCTCTCTCCGGAAGACCGTCGCTACATACTCCGCCTTGCTCAAGACAAGAAACGCCTGCAAGAAATGGAAGAAGAGCTCAAAAAACTAAAAAACCAACTCTCGGCCTAAGTGTTCAAAAGGCCGTTCAAAACATTTCGGCCATCAAACCCCCGATTACCCCTTTGTAACATCTTAAATTCCAAAAACACCCAAGTTCCAATAATCACATTCCCTATATGCGACAAACTCAAATCTCCCCCCGATGGGCTCCTAACAAGGCCTTACAACCCAACACCCTTTCCTCCCTCATGTCTCATTCTAAATTCCAACCCACATGTCCGAATAAGTCTCCATGAAATTGTTTGTGGCTAGGAAGTTTTATCACATGGTCCAGTTTTTGGGAGACCATTTCAACCCTTATGTTTTTATATAATTAAGCATTTTTCAAGGATCTTAGAGGCAAAGACAGTCTTATAACAATATTTTTATCTTGTATCGTTTACAGATTCAGCATATGAAAAGTTTTCAGTTGTCTAACATTGTCATGGAAAAAAGTGGTTGACAGTTATAAACTGCCCTGATAGTGGTAGGATGTCAGACCACTCTACGGCCTGATAAAAACTATTAGCCAGAGGAGGTGTGAGATGAGCTCCTACAAAAAGAAGCGTTTGTTGGTAACAGTTTTAATTTTGTGCTGGATGGTACTTTTTTCTCTTCAGGGACTAGGGACTCTAGGCGTTACTATTAAACCCAAAATAATAGGAATGCCTTTTTCAGTGTTTTATTTGGTTTGCATGGGAATATGGGGTGTCTTAAACGCTTATCTATCAGTAAAGTTATTGTCACCAGCATTCTATAAAAAAGCTTCCAGGGTCATCGAACAGCTTGAAAATAATTAAAAGGGGAGGATAGAAATGTCAGCGTTAGGTTGGCTCATTGCAGTTATAGCAATTTATATACTGATACTTATTGCCATAGGTTACATAGGGTTTAAAAGTACCGAAGCAACGGTGGAAGATTACTATCTTGGTGGAAGAAGCCTCGGATGGATAGTGCTTACAGGTACTACTATAGCCACCTATGCCAGCATGTGGACCTTCCTGGGTGCAGTTGGTGGAAATTATAGGCTAGGTATAGCATTTGTATCCATGATGATGTTTTGGAATATATTGTGGCCTCTGATGTTTTGGTTTTTGGGAACGAAGGTTTGGTTACTAGGAAAGAAATACAATTACATCACCTATTCTGAATTGGTGAACGATTACTATGGATCTAAGGTTTTAGGAATAATAGCTGCTATTTTTGGAATACTCGCTCTTCTTCCTTACATTGCTGTTCAACTTATGGGTGGTGGTATAGTAATTGAGACGTTCACTCACGGATCTATATCTTTTGCTGCTGGAGTAATTATTACCTTTGTATTCATGGTCCTCTTTATCTCATTGGCCGGACTCAAGTCTGTGGTTTGGACAGATACATTCCAAGGGATTTTCTTCTTATCTGTCATGTGCGGTCTTGCCATATTTGCCGTTAAATTAGCGGGTGGTTTTGGCCAGATGTTCGATAAGATCGAAAAAATAAAACCTGTACTAATCACCCATGGGAAGTTTGGTTTCGGATTGTGGATCGGCTTCGTATTCACTTGGGGAATGGCAATACTCTTGCCTCATATGTTCCAAAGATTGATGATGGCTAAAGATCCCAGGATAATTGGGAAGACCACTATAGCTTCTTCAATCTTGAGTGGCTGGGTCCAAAGTGTACCTGTTTTTATTCTTGGTCTTGCATGTGTAATACTCTTTCCAGGAATTTCTAGGAAAGCTACCGACTCGCTTACGGTTATGTTTTCGACTAAATACCTTTCTCCTCCGTTAGCAGCTATAGTAATAGGTGGAGCTTTTGCAGCTGGGACATCAACTTTGAATAGTCAATTGCTAACTGCCTCGTCCCTCTTTCTCAGGGATCTGATAGTTTCTCCATTCAATCTTAAGCTATCTCCGGGCAAGGAGACATTTTATGGAAGAATTATCGTTCTTCTTCTAGGTTTTCTAGTGATAACAATCGCCCTTAGTAGGCCTGGGCTAATAGTTCCAATATCAACAGCAGGTACTGCGATCTGTATTTCAAGCTATTTTTATCCTCTAATAGGGATAGTAATCTGGCGCAGAGCAGATAAGTTAGCAGCCTATGCGAGCATGCTTGCCGCAGGTATAACCTCTATTTTGACCTGGCTAGTGTGGAAATTTCCCTTTGGAATCTACAACGTGTTGTGGGGTTTCATCGTCGGGGGTATTTTCTTCTTCGCTTTCAGTTTGATTAATACCAAGGGACTTACAGAAAAGCAGAGAGAAGTTGCCTCACTACTTAGCTTTGAGGATTAATAATGGATTGCTCAATTCACATCTTGCTGGAAGGAGTTCCTGTTTCTTCCAACAGGGGAACTTTAGGTTGGTGTAGCGTTACTTTACTGGCTTGCGGGGAGAAGAAAATTCTCTTTGATACAGGGTCGTATTCGGATAGGAGGATATTGGTTGATAAGCTATCATCAATGTCCGTAAAGCCAGATGATATTGAGATAATAGTCACTTCTCACTTTCACTATGACCATATCCTAAACGCTGAAATTTTCGAAAAAAGCAGGATACTTGTCTCGGAGAGAGAATATCAGTACGTTTCAAAGCGCGAGTATGAGATGGTTAAAGATCCATTCGTGCCTATTTCTCACTTCATCTCTCTAAAAGATAGGATCGACCTGGTTAAAGATGGAGAAGAAATACTAGAAGGCATAAAGACCATAATGTTGCCTGGTCACACTCCAGGTTCCATTGGGTTGCTGCTGGAAGAAAAGAGGGTTCTTATTGCTGGTGATGCAGTTAAGAATGCATGGGAATTTTCTAAGGATATAGTCATGTCTCATTTTGATTCAAAGGAGCACGCTCTGGAAAGTTACAGGAAGGTGAGGTCATGTGCAGATATTGTAATACCAGGACACGACCTGCCCTTTGAACCGACAGATACAGAGAATGTTAAATATACCAAGCTCAGAGAAGAAGTTACTTTCATAGTATGGCCAGATCCTAAGAAGAAGGAGGTTAATATATCGCTATTTGAGTAAAACCTTATCAATTTATAATTGGGTTGTAAGTTAATTTTCTGGAGGATCTGTGGACGATGGATGAGTCTCAGCTGTTGCTCCGCTTTAAGAGAGAATTCGAGGCATCTGGAGGAGTTTTACATGTTCTAAAGGATCGTAGTTCGTTAAACGAGTTTCTCATACAAATGGTAAAGAAAGAAAACGTTAAATCGTATGGTATCTCTCAAGACGTTCCTCTAAACAAAGAGATAAACACTTTGTTTAAGGACCTGGGCCTGGAAAGGTCCAAGGAATACACCGGTCTCGATTTGGGAATTACGAGGGCTCATGGCGCTGGGGCTTCCACGGGCACTTTGGTTTTTGTGTTCAAGGAGGAAAATGACCACCTTCTTACCTCTCTTCCTCGGGTCCACCTGGCCGTGATGATGATGGAGGACCTGAAAGAGAGCGTGTCTCATGCCGCTATTCCTTATCTCAGAGCACCTAGGGGACCTTACCCATATATATCTTTGGTGACAGGTCCAAGTAGGACGGGAGATATTGAGCTCACCCATGTCACTGGGGTTCATGGACCCGAAAAACTTTATCTGGTGGTGTCATGAAGGGCTTGCTTAGGGAACTTAGAGAATATCCTGTTCGCTGGAAAGCACTGCAGGAGGTGATGAAAAACTCTACGATGAGGGGGGCCTTGGAGAGTGCAATGGCCCGATTTGCCCAGAACAGGGATAGGGCCATACAAGAATGGGGTGACTTCAAAGCATGGGTAGAAGAATGGAAAATAAAGAAAGCGAAGGCATTAGTTAAGGGAGACCAGCTGTGGGCTGGCGTTAGCAGGTGTCTTGAAGAGCGAGGGGGAAAGCTTTTCATTGCATCTGACGCCAGGGCTGCCCGTGAGTATATAGGAAAAGTAGCACAAGCATCTGGTGGGCATTTAGTGGTTAAGGGGAAGTCCATAACCAGTGAAGAGATAGAACTTAACCCCTTTCTCAATTCATTGGGATTGGAAGTGGTAGAGACCGATCTGGGAGAGCGAATAATCCAGCTGGCAGGAGAAAAGCCTTCCCATCTTATTGTTCCTGCTATCCACAAGACCAAGGAGGAAGTGGCTGCTATCTTTTCGGAAGCCTGGGGAAGGGAGGTGCCCGCGGATCCTTATCTTATAACCAAGGAAGTTAGGAAGGATCTGAGAACTAGATTCCTCTCTGCTTGTACGGGCATCACAGGAATAAATGTTGTGGCTGCTGATATTCCTGCTTTCTTTCTCATGACTAATGAGGGTAATGGCCGTCTTTGCGCTACCCTTCCCTCTACACAGATAATCCTCACGGGATGGGAGAAAATCGTAGAGACGGTAGAGGATGCGTTTGCCATATTGGATATCCTGCCAAAGAACTCTGTGGGGCTCAAATATTCGAGCTATCTAAGCGTATTCACAGGTTTGTTCCCATGGAAAAAGGGCAGAAGTTTACATGTGGTGGTCCTGGACAATGGCAGGCGTTCTGCTCTGGAAGATCCAGTGTTGAGAGAGGCCCTGCGGTGTATACGGTGTGGCGCCTGTATGAACGTGTGCCCCGTCTATAAGACTGTGGGTGGTCACACTTTTGCCCACATATACATGGGAGGAATAGGGGCAGCCTGGACAGCAATAACAGGAAAGCTAAAAGATGCCAGGGAAGTGGCGGCCCTTTGTACAGGCTGCGGTACTTGCTTGGAGGTGTGTCCCATGGGCATACCCATCCCCACCTTGGTGGAGAGGGTGAGAGAGCTGTGCAAGGAGGGGGGAGAAGCAGAACGACTGGCAGTTGAGTTAGTGTCTAGGCGGAATGTTTTAGGAGCTATCGCCGGGATGACTAGCATGGTGGCTCCCCGGGAGATCAGAAACCTCCCTGGGCCAGCCAAGGCTATTACTCAGGAGAGAGTGCTAGAAAAGCCTCAACGTCCTCCTTTCCATCCTTGGGCCTTATCCCATGGGCTGGAAGTGGGGAGAGGAGGAAAAGCTACTCTCTATGTGGGTTGTATGGCGGAATTCATCTATCCTGATATAGGCAGAGATGTGGTAGAGCTTTTCAAAGCTCTTCATATCCCTATTCAAATCATGGAAGAAGAGTGCTGTGGTCTCCCTGCAAGGGTTATCGGGAATCATGACAATTGGAGAAGGCTGGCCAGGAAAAACCTAGATAGTATACCCCCAGGAAAGCCACTCATCTTTCTGTGCGCCACCTGTCTTTCCGCTTTCCAGGAATATGGGAAAGGGGGTCTGGCCCTCCCCGAAGCCTATATGCTCAGTCAGTTCATCTTGAAAAGGCTTGGGCCGAACGGCTTCCCGGGCCGATTCAAGGGCAGGGTGGCCTATCATTTCCCCTGTCACCTAGAGAGACACTTAGGCATCAAAAGGGAACCCTTGGACCTTTTAAAAAAAGTAGAGGGTGTGGATCTTGTAGAAGGAGAGGAAGCCCATCTGTGCTGTGGCGGAGCTGGCTTGTATGCTTTCAAGTGTCCGCCGATCGCCGGGGAAATTTTGAAAAAGAAGCTGGAATGGCTGGAGAGGGAGAAAGTAGATGTCCTGGTTACTTCCTGTCCCAGCTGTATCATGCAGCTTAGAGGTGGGGTAATTAAAAGAAAAATGAGTGTAAAGGTGATGCATATTGGGACATTTATCTTAGAGAGTCTTAAGGGGATGGAAAAGACGGATCTGAAAAAAATAAAAAGAACAATGGGTTAGAAAAAGCTTTGTTATAATGCCCTAGTTGAACCGGCTTTTTTCTTTTCACATTGGCTCCCTCGTATGGCTTGACTCTATTCTTTTTGTGTCTTAATTTAACGGCGAGCCATGGTGTAGAAAACGCAATCAGGTGGAAAACAATGTTTAGAAAAGTTGTTCAAAAGAAAGTTCGGGAGGAAGTTTTTGAACAGATAAAAGAGCTTATAAATAGTGGCAATCTAAAACCTGGTGATAAATTACCCTCTGAGAGAGAACTGGCAGAGGCAATGAATGTAAGCAGATCTTCTATACGAGAAGCGATTTTGAAACTTGAGTGTATGGGAGTGGTTGAACAGAGACATGGGGAGGGAACATATGTTAAATCTTTGACATCTGAACCTATGCAGGGTTTATTCGACGAGTTTATAAGAAGGAAGGAGACTCTACTTGATTTGATGGAAATAAGAATGGTCCTTGAGACTTGGTCTGCAGCTAGAGCTGCTGAACTGGCTACTGACGCAGAGATACAAGATATGGTCAAATGTTTAAATAAAATGGGAAGAACGCTAAGTAGTGGTACAAAGGCTGGACAAAATCTAAATTTAAAGTTTCACCTTTTAATAGCAGGAGCGTCTAGAAATAAGATGCTAGTCCATGTTATGCAGACTTTTTCAGAGTGGATAATACAGGTGACTTTGGAATTGGAATACGAAGTAGACTACAGCTCTAAAGTCAGATACGAGTTATTGGATCAGCACTTCCAAATACTAGATGCAATTATAAAGAGAGACAGTGAGCTAGCATCAGCTAGGATGAGAGAGCATATTAATTATACCATTCAAAAAATAAAAGAACGAAACCTTACCAAAATGAAAACATTAAGGCGTGATGTGTCTGTTTAAATCCTGCATAAGGCCGCATGGGGTAAACCCTCCAATCCTTCCCGGTACACTCCACCCGGAGTCCTGTAGCCCAAAGCCTGATGCAGCCTTTCCCTATTGTACCAGGCGAACCACTCCCCTAATGCAGTCCTAAGCTCCTTCACCTCCTTATACTCCGTGATATAGCCACACCCGCACTTCACACTTCTCCACAACCTCTCGATGAATATGTTGTCCCTGAACCTGCCCTTTCCGTCCATACTGATATTTATATCGTGCTCCTCCAGGGTAGATATGAACAGGTACATGAATCCTTTAGGCATAGGGATGTAGGTGATATCCGAGCCTCCACACTTGACTAGGACGGGTTATATCCAGATTCCTCAAAAGGTAAGGATAGACTTTGTGCTCTGGATGGGCTTTGCTGGTTCTGGGTCTTGGATATATGGCCCTTAGTCCCATGAGCCTCATGATCTCCAGGGCCATCTCAGTAGTAATAGGTCGACCCGGACAATCCCAGAAGCTCACATTGCCTCCTGACGCTGAGACCATTGCAGGCCGGCTCCACCATGGCTTTTCTCTCCCTGGTTCCTAGAAGCCGACCTTTTTGGCTAAAAAATCCCGCTCCACCTTCAGCCGTCCAATCTGGCGGTAAAGCTCTTCTATCTGGGCCTGGACGCCTTTGTCTCTCCTGGCTCCTTTGCCAAAGAGCTCAGGGGCGTTCTCCATGAGCTTCCTTCTTCCACCTTGTGATCAGTGGGAGGGACCCTGAATCTGCTAGCCAGCTGCTGGACCGTCTCCTCGCTCTTGATGGCCTCCAGAGCCACCTTCACCTTGAACTCGGCTGAGTATTTATTACGTTTCTCTCATCGCTGGTCTCCTTGCAAGCTGGTTGTAGCCAGGAAGCTTATCACACGGTCCAGCTTTGGGGGGCCATTCCACTCCACATATACCGGACAACTTTATACCACCCCCCACTCCCCTCCTAAACAAGGAATGAGAAGGGGGCCTTGTGGTAGATGCAGTCCATCCAGCCATCCGCTGCCCAGGACTGGCGTCCCCCGAGTTCCACCTTGCTCTAAACCCTGGAGCGCGTGATAGATTCCCTGAACACCCAGGACGTACCCCAAAGAAGGCCAAGCGCCTACCAAAAGCGGCTCAACCTGGAAACACAGACTACAAAACCGCCGAAGGAGTCATATAGTAAATTAATACCATGCATAAAGACCTTAAATGGCCTAAAATTAGTCATAGTATTGACATGAAATGAGAATACGTGTAACATAAAAACTGACCGTTATTTAGGGAGGCTAAAACAATCGAATATCTTAAAGGGAGCAGTCTAAAGGTTCTTCTTGAATATAGTTTCACTCCAACGATCCACTTGTAAGACATAATCAAGACACCCCATTAACTGTTCAATAACACAACTAAAAAGCGCAAAGGAGTAGAAAGATGGCGCAGGAATCGGAAAAGACCCAGTCCAAGAAACAATCAGGCAAGAGCGCAAAGGTGAGAATGAAGTTTACAAAGTTTGCCCTTCCTCCCATCCGGGACGCCTTGGTGGTTGGAAAGCGAGCCCCTGTCGGCGCCATAGCCCTCTCCAGAGCCCTGGAGGACATGACCCCCGGGATTTATGAAACAGTCGCAGTGAAACACCCCGTGATAGAAGCGCTGATAGTGAGGAAAGCAGACCTTAAAAAACTGCCAGAG
>JALUVF010000116.1 GCA_027020915.1 bacterium | reverse complement strand
GTGGAAGAGGCCATAGCCTGGGCCAACGCCATGCCCTACGGTCTGACGGCCTCCGTGTGGACCACCAATCCTTCCTGTGGGGAGAGGTTTGCCCAGCACCTGCGCTACGGAGTGGTGACGGTGAACGACCATCTCTTCACCTTTGCCGAGCCTCAGCTCCCATGGGGAGGTTTCCGGGGAAGTGGCCTGGGAAGAAGCCACGGCCTGCCAGGGCTCATGGAGTTGGTGGAGCCCAAGGCCGTGGCCAGGACTTACTGTTACAGGCCCAGGCTCTGGTGGCATCCCTATGGTGAGGACCTCCTGGATATTATGAAGGGGAGTATCAAGGGGTTCTTCTTTTCCTCTCCTGCCACCCGGTGGAAGGAGCTTCTCTCCCTGCCCTTAAAGGAGAGAGTGAGGCAGAGGGTGGATCTCAAGGACTTCATGATCAGGGGGGGCATGAGGATCGTGAAGGCTCTCATGGGCAAGTGAGGGAGGGGGGCCGTGGACCTCTACGACTTCGCCATAGTGGGCCTGGGTTTCGGGGGGAGCGTGGCCGCCATGAGACTGGCGGAGAAGGGCTACAGGGTCCTGGCCCTGGAGGAGGGCCGCTGGTACAGGGACCAGGACTTTCCTCCTCACAACAGGAACCCCTTCCGGTACATCTGGGATCCCCGGCTTCTCATGGGAGGCTACTTCAAGATCCACTTCTTCAAAGGCCTGGGTCTCCTGGGAGGAGCAGGGGTGGGAGGGGGATCACTCATCTATGCCAATGTCCACCTGGTCCCCCCGGATCCCTTTTTCCAGGGGTTTCCCCCCGGCAAAGCGTGGAGAGAGGAGCTCATGCCCTTTTATGAGAGGGCCAAGTTTATGCTGGGGACCACCCCTTGTCCCGTGGAGACCAGGGCTGATGAAGCCCTGAAAGAGGCGGCGGCTAAGCTGGGAGTGGAAGAGACCTTTCATCCCGTGGATGTGGGGGTGTTCTTCGGGGAGCCCGGGGTTCTGTCGCCGGATCCCTATTTCAGGGGCCTGGGGCCGGACAGGGTGGGCTGTACTCTGTGTGGCAACTGCATGACGGGTTGTCGGGTGGGGGCCAAGAACACCCTTCTCAAGAACTATCTCTATTTTGCCCAGAAGTACGGAGCCCACATCGTACCCCTGAGGAGGGTGGTGGACATCCTGAGGGACAGGGAGGGGTACACCCTGGAGGCGGTGAATCCCCTGGTGCCCCTGCCGGTGAAAAGGTATCGCTACAGGGCCAGGAAGGTGGTCCTGGCAGCGGGGGTGGTGGGTACCCTGAAGCTCCTCTTTGCCCTTGGGCACAGAGGCAGGCTGGATCTTCCACCGGAGCTGGGGCGGGGAGTACGGACCAACAGCGAGTCCCTCCTGGGTGTGAGGAAACCCGGGGAGGATGTCAACTTTTCCGAGGGTCTGGCCATCACCTCGGGGATCTATCTGGATCCCGTGACCCATGTGGAGGTGGTGAGGTACGGGGAGGGGTCCGATGGTTTGGCTCCCCTGGCTTTTCCTTTGACTGAGGCCCCCACCCCCTGGGCCAGATTGAAGGCCCTGGTGGAGGAACTGATCAGAAGTCCCGGCAGAACCCTGCGGTCCCTGAGGCCCCGGGACTGGGCCCGGGAGTGCATCATCCTCCTGGTGATGCAGACGGTGGACAATGTCTTGAAGATGGAGTCCAGGAAAGGGATCACCGGAAGACTCAAGCTCAAGATAGCTCCTGAGGAGGGTCAAGAAAGGGCTCCCGTGGTCATACCGGGGGCCCAGGAGTTCGCCAGGACCATGGCCCGGGCTCTGGATGCCGTTGCTTTCACCAACATTTACGAGGCCCTTTTCAACTCCTCTTTTACCGCCCACATCCTGGGGGGCTGTTGCATGGGAAAGGTGGTGGACGAGGAATTTAAGCTTATGGGATATAACGACTTTTTTGTGGTG
>JALUVF010000115.1 GCA_027020915.1 bacterium | reverse complement strand
CCTTCTGGATAAAGGGAGTTTCATAGAGACCGATAAGTTTGTGGTTCACAGGTGCCCCCACTTTGGCATTGATAAGCAGAAGATCCTGGGGGACGGTGTGGTCACGGGCTACGGCAAGATAGATGGTCGTCTGGTCTACGTCTTTTCCCATGACTTCACCGCTTTTGGCGGTTCCCTTTCCGAGATGTTCGCCAAGAAGGTGTGCAAGATCATGGACCTGGCCATGCGCAACGGGGCTCCTGTCATTGGTCTCAACGACTCCGGGGGCGCCCGCATCCAGGAGGGTGTGGTGAGCCTGGCGGGTTATGCCGACATCTTTCTCAGGAATGTGTTGGCCTCGGGGGTGATCCCCCAGATCTCGGCCATCATGGGGCCTTGTGCCGGGGGAGCCGTTTACTCCCCTGCCATGACGGACTTCACCTTCATGGTGAAGGGCACCAGTTACATGTTCATTACCGGGCCCGACGTCATCAAGGCCACCACCCACGAGGAGATCACCAAGGAGGAACTGGGTGGGGCCATGGCCCACAACACCACCAGCGGTGTGGCCCACTTGGCCGCCGACAACGACGAGGAGTGTCTCCTCATGATCAGGGAGCTCATGAGCTTCCTGCCCAGCAACAACCTGGAGGATCCCCCCTACAGGGAGACCAATGACGATCCCTTCCGGGAGGACGAGGACCTCAACTACCTGGTCCCTGACGATCCCAACAAACCCTACGACATGAAGGAGCTCATCAAGGCCGTGGTGGACGATCATTACTTCTTCGAGATCCATCCCCATTACGCCCAGAATATCATTGTGGGTTTTGCCCGTTTCAACGGACAGCCCGTGGGCATAGTGGCCAACCAGCCCATGGTTCTGGCGGGGTGCCTGGACATCAAGGCATCCATCAAAGGGGCCCGTTTCGTCAGGTTCTGTGACGCCTTCAACATCCCCATCGTCACCTTCGAAGACGTGCCAGGTTTCCTCCCCGGGGTGGCCCAGGAGCACGGGGGCATCATCCTCCACGGGGCCAAGCTCCTCTACGCCTACTGCGAGGCCACGGTGCCCAAGGTGACGGTGGTGACCAGGAAGGCCTACGGCGGTGCCTTCGACGTGCTGGGTTCCAAGAACGTCAGGGGCGATATAAACCTGGCTTTCCCCACGGCGGAGATTGCCGTCATGGGGCCCGATGGTGCCGTGAGCATCATCTTCCGCAAACAGATCATGGAGGCCCAGGATCCCGACAAGGAGAAGGAGAGGCTGGTGGCCGACTACAGAAAGACCTTTGCCAATCCCTATATCGCTGCCCAACTGGGCTACATCGACGAGGTCATCGAGCCCAAGATCACCAGGAAACGCATAGTCCAGGCCCTGGAGTCTCTCCAGAACAAGAGGGACACCAATCCTCCCAAGAAACACGGGAACATCCCGCTGTAGGGGGTGGGAGATGTTCAAGAAGGTTCTGGTGGCCAACAGAAGCGAGATCGCCGTGAGGCTCCTCAGGGCCTGTCGGGAGATGGGGATCACCTCCGTGGCGGTGTACTCCGATGTGGACAGGGATGCCCTCCATGTGCGTTACGCTGACGAGGCTTACCCTATTGGCCCTGCCCCTGCCCGGGAGAGCTATCTCAACATAGACAGGATCATAGAGGTGGCCAAGAAGGCAGGATGTGACGCCATCCATCCCGGTTATGGCTTCCTGGCTGAGAACGCCGAGTTCGCCGCCCGCTGCGAGGAGGAAGGAATTGTCTTCATTGGCCCCCCCAAAGAGGCCATAGTCTCCATGGGAAGCAAGACTGTGGCCCGCCAGACGGCTCAGAAGGCCGGGGCCCCCGTCATTCCCGGTACCCTGGAGCCCCTGACTGACGAGGGGATCATGGCCAAGGCCAGGGAGATGGGCTATCCCGTCATGCTCAAGGCCGTTTCCGGCGGCGGTGGTAAGGGCATGAGGCTGGTGAAGAGTGAGGAAGAAATGGCCAGTGCCATCAGGATGGCCCGGTCCGAGGCCAAGTCGGCCTTCAACGACGACTCCCTCTACCTGGAAAAATACATTGAGAACCCCCGTCACGTGGAGATGCAGATCCTGGTGGACAGGGATGGCAACGGCATCTACCTGGGGGAGAGGGAGTGTTCCATCCAGAGGAGGCACCAGAAGGTGATAGAGGAGGCCCCATCCGTTCTGGTGGACGAGGATCTGCGCCAGCGTATGGGGGAGGCGGCCCTCAAGGTGGCCCGGGAGGCTGGCTATTACAGCGCCGGGACCGTGGAGTTCCTCATGGACAAGGACAGGAACTTCTACTTCCTGGAGGTGAACACCCGGCTTCAGGTAGAGCACCCCGTGACGGAACTGGTGACGGGTATAGACATTGTCAAGGAGATGATCAAGATCGCCGCCGGTGCACCCCTCTCCATCGCCCAGGAAGACGTGAAGATGAAGGGACACGCCATCGAGTGCCGCATCTACGCCGAGGATCCTTACAACAACTTCCTGCCCTCTCCCGGTACCGTCTGGGGCTTGAGACTCCCCGGAGGTCCCGGAGTGAGGGTGGACATCGGGGTCTTCGAGAGGGCTGTAGTGCCCATGGAGTACGATCCCATCATCGGTAAGCTCATCGTTTGGGGTAAGGACAGGAGGGAGGCTGTGGAGCGCACCAGGAGGGCCCTTTCCGAGTTCGTGGTGAAAGGCATCAAGACCACCATACCCTTCCACGAGAGGGTTATGGAGAACCCCCTCTTTCTTGAGGGCAACTTCGATACCACTTTCATTGACACTGTCTTCAGAAAGATGGAAGAGGCAAGGGAGCCTCGGTACCTGGACGTGGCCTTGGCCACCGCAGCGGTTCATCTCTATTTGGAAGAGATGGCACCCAAGAGGGAGGCACCCGCAGCTCGGGGCCGGGCCATTAGCCCCTGGAAGCTCTACGGCCGCAGGCTCCAGATGAGAACAGGACTCTGCTAGGAACTAGGAAGGAGAGGATCATGGCTTACGTGGCGAATATCGCGGGTGTGGACGGGGAACTCAAGGTGGAGGTGAAACCCCTGGGGGGTGATCTCTACCAGGTGGTGATAGACGGGGAGAGGGATCTGGTGGTGGATGTCCGCCGCCACGGGTGTTGTGTCTACTCAGTGCTGAACCAGGGCAGGAGCTACGAGGTGGACGTGGATGAGCGTCCTGACGGTGGTTACAGCGTCCTGGTCCAGGGAGAGCACTACCACATAGACCTGGTGGACGAGATGAAGAAGAAACTCCTCTCCATTCTGGGGGAGGAGATGGGGGCCGGTACGGGAGAGGTGACCACGGCCATGCCGGGGAAGGTGGTGAGGGTCCTTGTGTCTGAGGGAGACCAGGTGAAGAAGGACCAGCCTCTGGTCATCCTGGAGGCTATGAAGATGGAGAACGAGTTCAAGGCCCCCTGCGACGGGGTGGTGAAGAGCATCAAAGTGAAAGAAGGAGACACGGTGGAGGCCAACGCCGTCCTGGTGGTGTTGGAGCCTTCCGAATAAAGGACCTGGCTGGCTTGGGTATCATGGCTTAAGGGGCAAGGGGGATTCCAACTGAGGAGGTGGGTCATGAAACTCCACAACGACAGGGCCATAGAAGAGATAAAAGAAGACCTCAAGCGGTGGGAGGAGACCACCCTTGCCAGGCTTCTTGAGAAGGCCCCCGAGCGCAAACCCAGGTTTGAGACCTTTTCGGGAATAGAGATCAAGCGGGTCTACACCCCTGCCGACCTGGAGGATTTGGACTACAGGGAGCGGTTGGGGCTCCCCGGGGAGTATCCCATGACCCGGGGGGTCCAGCCCACCATGTATCGGGGCCGGTTCTGGACCATGCGCCAGTACGCCGGTTTCGCCACGGCGGAGGAGTCCAACAGACGCTACAAGTACCTCCTGGAACAGGGCCAGACAGGTTTGTCCGTGGCCTTCGATCTGCCCACCCAGATGGGTTACGACTCGGATCACCCCATGGCCCGGGGGGAGGTGGGTCGGGTGGGAGTGGCCATCGACTCCCTGGCAGACATGGAGGTCCTCTTCGACGGCATACCCCTGGACAAGGTTTCCACCTCCATGACCATAAACGCCACGGCCTCCATCCTTCTGGCCATGTACATCGCCGTGGGAGAGAAGCAAGGGGTAGCCTCGGAGAAACTCAGGGGCACCATCCAGAACGACATCCTCAAGGAGTACATCGCCAGGGGCACCTACATCTTCCCTCCCGACCCTTCCATGCGCATCATCACCGACATCTTCGCTTACTGCAAAGACTACGTGCCTAAGTGGAACCCCATATCCATCTCGGGCTACCACATCAGGGAGGCGGGTTCTACCGCCGTCCAGGAGGTGGCTTTCACCCTGGCCGATGGTATTGCCTACGTGGAGGCGGCCATCAAGGCAGGGCTCCACGTGGACGACTTCGCCCCCAGGCTCTCCTTCTTCTTCAACGCCCACAACAACCTCCTGGAGGAGGTGGCCAAGTTCCGGGCGGCCAGGAGGCTCTGGGCCAGGATCATGAAGGAGCGCTTCGGAGCCAGGAAACCCCAGTCCTGGAGGCTCCGGTTCCATACCCAGACGGCGGGTTGCACCCTCACGGCCCAGCAGCCCGAGAACAACGTGGTGAGGGTCACCCTCCAGGCCCTGGCGGCCGTTTTGGGTGGCACCCAGTCCCTCCACACCAACGCCCTGGACGAGGCCCTGGCCCTGCCCACGGCCAAGTCGGCCATGATTGCCCTGAGGACCCAGCAGATCATCGCCTACGAGTCCGGGGTGGCCGACACCATTGACCTCATGGCGGGTTCCTATGCCGTGGAGGCCATGACCGAGGAGATAGAGAAGAAGGTCCTGGAGTACCTGGAGAAGATCGACGAGATGGGAGGCATGATGGCGGCCATAGAGGAGGGCTTTGTCCAGAAGGAGATCCAGGATGCCGCCTATGCCTACCAGCTGGCCATAGACAAGAAGGAGCAGATCATCGTGGGAGTTAACGCCTTCCAGGTGGAGGAGGAAGAGGAGGAGCGGGAGATCCTAAAGATAGATCCCGCCGTGGAGGCCCAGCAGATAGAGCGGGTGAGGGATCTACGCCAGAGGAGGGACAACGCCAAGGTGGGGAAGGCTCTGGAAGAGGTGAAGCGGGTGGCCAGAGAGGGGGGCAACATCATGTTCCCCATCCTGGAGGCTGTCAGGGTCTATGCCACCCTGGGAGAGATCGCCGGGGCCATGAGGGAGGCCTTCGGCGAGTACCAGGAGAAGGTGATCCTGTAGGGTTAAAAGACCCGGTAGACCCAGGCCCCGGGCTATTTCGCCGGGGCCTTTTTCGTGAGATGGAAACCGTCCTTTGGTTTGCCTAATTTGTTATGGACCTTTAGATTACCCCCCATGGACTATTTCCTTTTTAGGTCGGTGGCCAGGGCCCTGGGGGAGGTGCTGCCCGGGGCCAGGGTGAGGCGGGTCTTCCAGACCACGCCCCTGGGGGTGGGACTGGAGCTGGACAGGGGGATCCTATATTTCGCCCTGGATCCGGGGCGGGCTGGGGTTTACTGGCTCAAAGAACCCATCCTCGCCGGAGAGGGGAATCACTTTGCCCGTTACTTGGAGAGCCTTTTGAAAGGGGCATTGGTCAGGGGGGTCTCCCAGGTGCCGGGGGAGAGGATCCTCCGCCTGGAGCTGGTGAAGCGGGACCTGGTGGGCCACGGCGAGACTTATACCCTGGTGGCAGAGATCATGGGACGCCACTCCAACCTCATGGTCCTGGACGGAGAGGGGAAGATCCTTGAGGCGGCCAAGCGCATCTACCGGGACATGAGCCGGGTGAGGGAGGTGTTGCCCGGCAGGGATTATACCCCTCCGCCTCCCCACTCCAGGCTGGATCCTTTCTCCATGGACAGGGAGGAGTTCCTGGAGCTCCTCACCAGGGAGGCCTCTCCCCTGGAGGCCCTGGCCAAAAGGACCCTTTTCTCCCCTTATGCCTTGAAGGAGATGGAGCACAGGCTGGGTACTCCCCAGGAGGGTCCCCGGGCCCTTCTGAGGATCTGGGAGATATGGCAGGAGATGAGGGGGGAGATGGATGAGGGGAAGGGGTATCTATACCGGAGGGATGAAAGGGTCTTGGGGGTCTATCCCCTGCCCCTGTACCACCTGGGCCGGGGGGAGGAGGGCCCCCTGCTCTCCAGGGTTGAGGCCTTTGCCCGGGAGCGGTGGCAAGGAGAGGCCTGGGAGGCTCTTCGTGCCCGTCTCCTCAAAGCGGTGAGAAAGGAACTGAAGAAGGTGAGGAGGATCCTGTCAATTCTGGCGGAAGAGGAGAAGGATGCCCGGACGGCGGAAAAGTATAAGAGGTGGGGAGATATCCTGCTGATACACCTCTCCCGCATCCCTCAGGGGGTGGAGGAAGTGGAACTGGAGGACCCCTACATCCCGGGCCAGATAGTGAGGATTCCCATACCCCGGAGGCGTTCTCCTTCCCGGGCGGCCCAGGAGTATTTCCAGAGGTACTCCAAGCTCAAGAGGAAGGCCCAGGCCGTAGCCAGCAGGAAGGAGGAGATGAAGGCACAAAAGGACCACCTGGAGGAGCTGGAGTGGCTCCTGGAATCGGCCCGGGATCTGGAGGAGTTGAAGATCATGGAGAGGGAGCTGGAGGCCGAAGGGTTGGTGAAGGAGAGGAAGGGAAGAAGGAGGCCCGGGGAGCCTGTGGTGTTGCCCTATCGGGTTTTTCGGTCCACCCTGGGAAGCACTATATTGGTGGGGCGTCACCCCCGGGGAAACGAAGAGGTCACCTTCCACCAGGCCGGGAGGAGGGACCTCTGGTTTCACGTCAGGGGCTACCCTGGGGCCCATGTGGTTTTGAGGAACCCCCGCCCTGATCCCCGGGAGGTCCAGGAGGCCGCTGCCCTGGCGGCCTACTTCAGCAAGGCCCGGCAGGCCCCGGCGGTGGATGTGGACTACACCCAGAGGCGCCATGTGAGAAAGATCCCTGGGGCGGCTCCGGGGCTGGTCACCTACAGGGATTTCTCCACCATCCGGGTGGAACCCCAGATCCCTCCTGGAGTGGTGGAAGAAGGTTGATGAAGGAATCCTTTTCTCCATTCTTCTGTTTTACTCGTCTTCTTTTTTGTGGTTTAAAGATGAATTCTATGGAAGGGATGATCTTTAAGTGATGACAGGAGGTGATCCATGTATAAAAAGGTGAGCCACATAGGGGTTGCGGTGAAGGACCTGGAGAAGGCCAAGGAGGTCTTCGGGACCCTGGGCCTGGAGGTGGAAGGGGAAGAGGTGGTGGAGGATCAGAAGGTGAAGGTGGCCTTCATTCCCGTGGGAGAGACCCGGATAGAGCTGCTGGAGGCCACTTCTTCCGATTCTCCCGTAGCCAGGTTCATTGAGAAGAGGGGTGAAGGGGTCCATCATCTTGCCCTGGGGGTGGACAACGTGGAGGCCATGCTGGAGGAGCTCAAGGCCAAAGGGGTGAGGCTGGTGGACGAGAAGCCCAGGAGGGGTGCCCACAACACCCTCATAGCCTTTCTCCATCCCAAGTCCACGGGTGGACTCCTCCTGGAGTTGTGCCAGGAATAGGAATGAGGGAGGTTCAAAGTTCCACGTTTGAGGTTAGGGGTTGAAAGTTACAAAAGGTTTCATACACGAAATTGCCCTCCAGAACCTCGAACGTAGAACCTAGAACATTGAACTTTAAACGTTGAACCCAGAACCTAGAACTTAGAACGTAGAACTTAGAACCTTGAACCAAAATGGTCATTAAAGGAGTGAAATGAAGGAATCTATCTGGCGCAAGGCCCTCTGGGGAGGTTACAATCTCCTCCTGGGGGGAGGAGCCCTGGTGGCTTCACCCCTCCTGGTCTACAAGGTGGCGGCCACTCCCCGGTGGAGGGTGGGCTGGGAAGAGAGGGTGGCCCTGGAACTGCCCCCCGAACCCCAGGGGGAGCCCGTCATCTGGATCCACGCCGTCTCCGTGGGGGAGGTGATAGCCGTTTCTCCCCTGGTGGTTGCCCTGAGGGAGGCATATCCCCGTGGCTCCATTTATCTCTCCACGGTAACGGAAACGGGGAAGGAGATGGCCATGGAGCGGCTGGGAAGATACATGGATCACCATCTCTTTCTGCCCTTGGACTGGTCACCCCTGGTGAAGCGGGTGGTGAGGAGGATCCGTCCCCACCTCTTTGTTGTGGTGGAGACGGAGATCTGGCCCAATCTCCTCCGGGCCTTGGCCATGGGGGGCTCCAGGGTTCTCATGGTGAACGGTAGGATCTCCCCTTCATCTTTCCGGGGATACTATCGGGCCGTACCAATGTTGAAGCAGCTCTGGAGGTACTTTCATTATATGGCCATGCAGTCTTCCCGGGATGCCGCCAGAATCCTGGTCCTGGGGGCTCCCCAGGAGAAGGTGGTGGTGGCGGGCAATCTCAAGTACGACCAGGCCATCCTCCAGCTGGAAGGGGTGGATGCCCGGGAGGTGAGGGAGCGCTTCCGTATCTCTCCAGAGGAGGAGGTGGTTGTGGCCGGCTCCACCCATCCAGGAGAAGATGAGGTGATCCTGGATGCCTTTTTGTCTCTGAAGAGAGAGTTTCCCTCCCTGGTGCTCCTTCTGGCTCCCCGTCATCCCCGGCGCAGAGACGAGGTGGAGGCCCTCTTCAGGGAGAGGGGAGTCTCCTGGGTGAGACGTACCGAGATAGAGAAGCGCAAAGACCGCCCCGTTATCCTGCTGGACACTGTGGGGGAGCTGGCCCCTGCCTATTCTGTGGCCACTCTGGCCCTTGTGGGGGGCTCCTGGGTGGACCGGGGAGGCCACAACCCCCTGGAGCCTGCCATTTTCGCCAAACCCATCCTCATGGGGCCCAGCTACTTCAACTTCAAGGACATGGTGGAGGACCTGAAGAGGGGAGGGGGGATCAGGATCGTTCCTACCTTCCGGCTG
>JALUVF010000114.1 GCA_027020915.1 bacterium | reverse complement strand
GGACGCCCTGGTTCGGGCCTTCAGGGAAGACCCCAGGGGGGTGCTGGTGGGGGTGGAGAGTTTCTGGGAGGGCATCGATCTCCCCGGGGAGTGCCTCAGGACCCTGGTGCTGGTGAAGTTGCCCTTCAAGTCCCCCCAGGACCCATTGGTGGCTGCTCGCTCCCGGTGGTATGAGGAGCAGGGCAAGAGCCCTTTCATGGATTATCTCCTCCCCGAGGCGGTCCTGGTTTTTCGCCAGGGGTTTGGGCGCCTCATCAGGACCAGGGAGGACAGGGGAGTGGTCTACCTCCTGGACCCCCGGGTCCTGGAGAAGGGGTATGGAAGGATCTTTCTTCAGTCTCTCCCCCAGGGGGTCCAGGTGGAGGTGGTGGAACACCTTTGATCCTGGCGTCCCATGGGTTCCCGGCCTGGGGCCTAGGCCTTGGAGGTGCGTAGGGGGATGAGTGATAGGGAGAAGACCGCCCCTGCAGTGACGGCCATGGTGGCTCCCGGAGGGAGATCCAGGATGTAAGAGAGGATGAGCCCCACCAGATTCACCACCAGGCCCACTGCCAGGGAGAGAAGGATGATCTTCTTGTAGCTGGACGAGAGGCGGGTGGCCACCGATGATGGAACCACCACCAGGGCCGTCACCAGGATGACCCCTACCAGCTTTATGGCCAGAACCACGGCCAGGGCCAGGAGGAGCAGGAGGGAATAGTAGAGGAAGGCCGTGGGGATACCCCTTACGTAGGCCAGCTCTTCGTTTATTGCCATGAGGATGAGGCCCTTTAGGAAGAGGCCTATGAAGAGATAGGAGAGGAGGGTGATTCCCGCCATGAGCCCCAGGTCCCTCCCGGTGATGGTGAGGATGTTGCCGAAGAGGTAGCTGAAAGCGTCGGAGGTGTATCCCCTGGAGAGAGAGAATAGAATGACGCCCACGCCCATGGCCGTGGAGAAGAGGATACCGATGGCTATGTCTTCGTGGAATCCCCATCGACGTTTCACTACGCCTATGATGAGAGCGGCCGCCACGGCGAAGGCCAGAGCGGGCAGGTCCGGGGAGATGCCCAGGAGAAAACCCAGGGCCACGCCTCCGAAGGCGGCGTGGGAGATGCCCACCCCCAGAAAGGCCCAGTTGTGGACCACCACAAAGAAGGAGAGGAGGGAGAGGAGGAGGGCCAGGAGGAGGGCTGCCATGAGGGCGTGGAGGAGGAAGGGGGGAAGGCTAGTCGTGGTCATGGGATTTGCTCCTGAGGACATGGCACCCCTGACATTGGGGGTGGTGAACGAATACGTCCACCGGTTCGCCGTAGAGTTTTTCCAGGAGGTCGCATTCCATGGCCCCCCAGGGATCACCGCTGAAGTGGATGGTGGTGTTGAGACAGGCGATGCGGTCCACAAAGTGGGAGATGACCCCCACGTCGTGGGTCACCATGAGAATGGTGAGGGAGAGCTCTTCCCTGAGCCGTCTGAGGACCTGGTATAGGCCCTCCTGGGCCACTACGTCCACGCCCGTGTTGGGCTCGTCCAGGAGGAGGACCCGGGGCTGGGAGGCCAGGGCCATGGCTATGAGGACCCTCTGCTGTTCTCCCCCTGAGAGCTGGGGGAAGGGCTCCTGGGATTTCCCCTCCAGGCCTACAAGTCTGAGAGCGTGGAGGGCCGCTTCCCTTTCCTCTCTCTGGAAGGGCTTGAAAAAGTTGGATCTGTTGCACTCCCCCAGCATCACCACTTCCAGGGCCGAGACGGGGAAGTTGCGTCCCGTCATGCGCTGGGGTAAGTACCCCAGCCATCCCCTCTTTACCGCCTCTTTTGGAGATATACCCAGGACTCTCACCTCCCCTCCCCGGGGTTTGATGATGCCCAGGATGGTCCGCAAGAGGGTGGTCTTGCCGCCTCCGTTGGGACCGATGATACCCCAGAACTCTCCCTCCTGGATCTGGAGGGTGATGTTCTCCAGGACGGGGCGGCCGTTGAGGCTTACCGTCACCTTTTTCAGATCAATGGCGGGAGCAGGCATGGAGGATCCTCCGGGTGTTGAAGAGGAGGAGGTCTATCAAGTTCCCCCTGGCAGGGTCGCGGGGATCTCCCAGGGGGTCCAGCTGTACAAGAACTCCCCCTCCGTCTCTGGCCAGAACCTCCATGATCCGGGGGTTCTCTCCTCTGTCGGTGATGAGGAGGACCTTGGGGTGGCTTCGGGCCAGGCTCACCAACTCCATGAACCTTCTGGGTCCCGGTTCCCTTCCGGGCACCTCCTCCACCACACCCAGGCAGTCCAGACCGAAGCGCTGGCCGAAGTAGAGCCAGGCCCCATGCTGGGCCAGGTACTCCCTGCAGTCCAGGGGAGCCAGGAGGGAACGGATGCGCCTAGTGAGAGCCTCCAGTTCTTCCATGTAAGCCTGGCCCCTGTTCCTGTAGTATTCCGCTCCCTGGGGGTCCAGCCGGGAGAGGAAAGCCACCAGTCTGGGCACTTGGGTCTTCACCATGACGGGATCCAGCCACACGTGGGGGTTATTGTCCTCCAGGTCCAATCCCCGGGTGAGAACAAAGGTGGGTTTGGGCTCTCCCTTCAGGGCCTTGCTCAGCCAGTCATCCAGGTGGCTCCCCACCAGGGCCAGGAATGAAGCCCTCTTTATCCTGTCCAGGTCGGAGGGTCTCAGCTCGTAGTCGTGGGGGGAGGCCCCCGGAGGCACCAGGGTCTCCACTTTCACCCTGTCCCCACCCACCGAGGCCACTATGGAGGCCAGGGGGTAGATGGTGGCCACGCCTTTGAGGGTGGCACTGTAGAGGGGAGGGGCCATAAAGAGAAGGACCGCCATCAAAGCCGCCTTCTTTACCATCTCTTCACCTCCTTCGAGGGAGCCCCTTCCTCCTGAAGGCCCGGGTCAGGATAGCCTCTTCCCCCTCCTTGTCCAAGGGGAGGGGCCTGGTACTTGGATTACCCTCGCCTTTTAGATATAAGCTTGTTACTCCGATATCAATGGAAGGGGAGGATGAAGGGGGCTTGAAAGAGATACTGGACTACTACAGCCGAGATCTGACCGCTGCCGAAGAGATCATCAACGGCAATATCCATTCCACCATAAAGGTGATCCCCGAGCTTTCCGGCTATATCTTCGAGAGCGGGGGTAAGAGGTTCAGGCCCCTTCTGGTCATCGCCTCGGCGGCCCTGGGGGGATACCGGGGGCCCAAGGCCCACATCGCTGCCTGTGTGGCGGAATACATTCACACGGCCACCCTCCTCCATGACGACGTGGTGGACGAATCCGACACCCGCCGGGGCAGGGCATCGGCCAACAACATCTGGGGAAACGAGGCCTCGGTCCTGGTGGGAGACTTCTTGTTGGCCCGGGCCTTCCAGATGATGGTTCAGAATCTGGATGCCCAGTCTCTTCAGGTCATGGCCCAGGCGTGTATGCACCTGGCCGAGGGAGAAATCCTTCAACTCTTGAAGAGCTTTGACGTGAACACCACTGTGGAGGACTACTACAACATCATCTTTGGCAAGACGGCCGCCCTCATCTCCGCCTGCTGTGAAGTGGGTGCCCTCATTGCCGGGCAGGAGGGCGAGAGGAGAGCGGCCCTTCAGGGGTACGGGCGGGAGACGGGCTACGCCTTTCAGATCGTGGACGACTGCCTTGATCTGGCGGGAGATCCCGAAAGGACGGGCAAACCCTTGGGCAATGACTTGAAGGAGGGCAAAGTCACCCTGCCCCTCCTCTTTGCCCTGGAGGAAGCCACCAGGGACGAGATAAAGATGGTCCAGGAGGCCCTCCTGGCCGAGGAGCTCACCCCCGGACTCTTTGCCCAGGTGAGGGAGGTGGTGGAGAGACACAGGGGGGTGGAAAGGGCCCGGGAGCGGGCCAGGGAGCACGCCGAAAGGGCCGTGGCCCACCTGGGTGTCTTTGAAGACTCTCCCCAACGGGAGTATCTTATATCCATGGCCCGATTCATTGTGGAGAGGGACGGGTAGGCAGGGTCGGAGGCTGGGAGCCTGGAACCAAGGGTGGAAGGACGGGGGTGAAGAGATGAAGGACGAGGCGAGGGTGGAGCATCCCCTGGTCAGGCTGGCACGCAGGACCATTGAGGAGTATGTGAGGCGGGGCAAGATCATCCCGCCGCCCCCTTCCCAGGAGATGACCCCGGAGATGAAGAGGCGGGCCGGGGTCTTTGTCTCTCTGAAGAAGCACGGACAGCTCAGGGGATGTATAGGCACCTTTCTTCCCACCACGGAAAATGTGGCCACCGAGGTGATCCACAACGCCATAGCTGCCGCCACGGAAGACCCCCGTTTCCCCCCCGTCCAGCCCCATGAGCTGGAAGACCTGGAGATCTCTGTGGATGTGCTCTCTGAACCGGAGCCCGTGGAGAGCCTGGACGGGCTGGACCCCAGGGAATACGGGGTCATAGTGGAGTCGGGCTGGCGGCGGGGTCTCCTCCTGCCCGATCTCGATGGTGTGGACACGGTGGAGCACCAGCTCTCCATCGCCATGGCCAAGGCGGGCATCTCCCCCGACGAGCCTGTGAAGGTCTACAGATTCAGGGTGCAAAGGTATAAATGAAAGGGGCCGCGTTTTGGGAGCCTTTGGAAGGTGGCAAGGTGAAATGCACCCTCTGCCCTCGGGAGTGCGTGGTGGCCCCGGGGCGGAGGGGGTTCTGCAGGGTCCGGGTCAATAGAGAGGGCAGTCTCTACGCCGCGGGCTACGGGGAGACGGTCTCCTTGGCCATGGACCCCATGGAGAAGAAGCCCCTCTACCACTTCTACCCTGGCAGCTACATCCTCTCCCTGGGTTGCAACGGTTGTAACCTGGCCTGTCTCTTCTGCCAGAATTGGCAGATTTCCCAGTCGGATGTTCCCACCACCCGGGTCTCCCCCCAGGAGCTGGTGGATCTGGCTTTGAGACACCGGTCCGTGGGCCTGTGCTTCACCTATTCAGAGCCCCTCATCTGGTTCGAGTACATCTTGGACGTGGCCCCCTTGGCCCGGTCCAGGGAGTTGAAGATAGTGCTGGTCACCAACGGTGTCATAAACCCCCGGCCCCTGGAGGAGCTCCTGCCCTGGGTGGACGCCATGAACGTGGACCTCAAGTCCATGAGGCCCGAATTCTACAGGAAGCTCTCCCTGGGCCCTTTCAGGGATGCGGTCCTTCACACCATCGAGGAGGCCCACAAGGCCGGGGTTTGGGTGGAGGTGACCAACCTCGTCATTCCCGGTCACAACGACTCAAGGGAGGAACTGGAAGAGCTGGTGGATTGGGTGGCGGGCCTCTCTCCTTCCCTGCCCCTGCACTTCTCCCGCTTCTTCCCCCATTACCGCCTGAAAGAGGCTCCTCCCACCCCTATTGAGACCCTGGCCTGGGCGTGGGAGATGGCCAGGGAGAAGCTGGAGTTCGTCTACGTGGGCAACGTGTGGAATCCCCAGTGGTCCACCACTTACTGTCCTGGTTGTGGCAAGGCCCTCATCGTGAGGGAGGGTTACTCCCATCCCCAGATTTACCTCCAGGATGGAGCCTGTCCCTCCTGCGGAAAGTCCATTCCCTTGGTGATGTGAGAGAGAGAGAGGGGAAGAAGAGTTTCATTGTGGGCGCCGATTTTTCCGGCGGCCGTTTGGACCGTTTCCTGGAATCCTGCCTTGAGGGTCTCACCCGTAGCAGGATCAAGGCCCTCATAGACCAGGGGCAGGTCAGGGTGTCGGGTGAGCCGGCCAGGAAGGGGGGGCAGAGGGTGAGGGAGGGCGAGGTGGTGGAGGTGGTCATTCCTCCCTCCAGGACCCTGGAGCTGGTCCCCCTGGAGATGGAGCTGCCCATCCTGTACGAGGATGATCACCTTCTGGTTCTGGACAAGCCCCCGGGTCTGGTGGTTCATCCCGCCCCTGGCCACGAGTGCGACACTCTGGTGAACGCTCTTCTGGCCCACTGCAGGGACTTGAAAGGCATCGGCGGAGTGGAGCGCCCGGGCATCGTTCACCGTCTGGACAAGGACACCTCGGGACTCCTGGTGGTGGCCAAGGACGAGGTGACTCACCGGGCCCTGACGGAGCAGTTCCAGTCCCGGGCGGTGGAGAAGGTCTATGTGGCCCTGGTTTACGGGGTGCCCTCACCCCTTGAGGGAACCATCCGGACTTTCTTGGGCCGCCACCCCGTCAACAGGAAAAAGATGGCCGTGGTGGAGAGAGGCCGGGAGGCCGTCACCCATTACCTGGTGGTGGCCAGAGGGGAGGGAGTATCCATGGTGAAGGTGGGATTAAAGACCGGGCGCACCCACCAGATCAGGGTGCATATGCACCACATAGGCCATCCCCTGGTGGGAGATCCCGTCTATGGAGGGAGGATGCCAAAGGACCTTTCCCCGCCCCTGAAGGAGGCAATAAAGGCCCTGGGCCGCCAGGCCCTTCATCACCACCGCATGAGGTTTCTACATCCCACCACTGGGGAGGAGATGGAGTTCACCTCTCCCATGCCCGAGGATATGGCCCTGGTGGCCAGGGTGGCCGGCCTTCCCACGAGCGTGTAGCCTTAAAGGGGGTTCCCCGTTCAACGTTCTAAGTTCAAAGTTGGGGATAGAGCCTTGAGCCTCAGCCCAGCCTCTAGTCCCTGGTGGCCGGATCTGTGAAGGCTGAAATCAAGGCAAGTCCTGTTCTTTTCTCCTTGCCTCTCTCCCTTCCCTGGAATAAATCTTTTTGTGGACCCTGGGTGGACGGGAAGTCCGGTGAAAGTCCGGCGCGGACCCGCCACTGTGACCGGGGACTAAAGCCGCAGAGACCCACTGCGGGGAGGGCTTGATGCCCGTGGTTCATGGCTGATGGCTGGCCGTTGGTCATGAGCCGACCCCGTGGGAAGGAGCGGTGAGTAGGGGGATCCGGGAGCCAGGAGACCGGCCCAGGGTATCCCGTTGTGTGAAAAGGCCCTCGGGGATGGGCTAGGGGACAGCCTTCCTCTTGGTCCTTTCCCGGGGGCCGGGGGAAGGGGATCTATGGAGAAAAGAGAGAAGAGATGGCCCTTTTACGGGGCTTCCGTCTTGATTCATGCCCTTCTTGTCTGTCTCCTTTCCCTTTTGCCCCAGGGACTGGGCCATTCTCCCTTCAAGAAGGCCGGCCCTGGGGGAGTGTATCGTGTGAGGTTCGTGGGGGGTGGCCGGGTGCCCAGCCCTTCACTCCCTTCTTCGGCTGATACGGTTCCGGGTGCCAGCTCGGAGAAGGCTTCTGTGGAAGCGGAAAGGGGGAAGGGGATAAGGACTCCCAGGCCATTGAGACCCCCCAGGGCGGTGGAGTCTGCGTCAGGGCACCGCAAAGCCAGAAGGGTGCCTGGGAGGACCCCGGGGAAGATGGCCAGGGTCCAGACCCGGAAGGCTGAAGCCAGGGGGGCTGGTCCTGGAGATCAGGAGGCAAGGCCTGTCCCCAGGGTGGGAAGCCTGGGTCCTGCTGTTTTGGTGGAGCCCGGCTACGGCGAAGGGGTCCTTTTGGCCTCCATGGCCCTGGGCCCCGGGGTAGAGGCCCGGGGTTCCGGAGGGGAGGGGAGGGGAGAGACCGGGGGGCTCGTTCCTCCTCTGCCCCTGGTGAGGGAGAAGCCACCCTATCCACCCCTGGCCAGGAGGATGGGATACCAGGGCCGCCTGATCGTCAGGCTGCTGGTCTCCCCCCTGGGTAGGGTGGACAGGGTGGATCTGGTGAAGTCCTCGGGCTATTCCATTTTGGACCGGGCAGCCGTGAGAACGCTGAGGAAGTGGCGCTTCCGGCCGGCCACCAGGGGAGGCCATCCCGTTTCATACTGGGTGGAGGTGCCTGTGGTCTTCAGTCTCAGAGAGGGGCAGGGTTGATGGCTTTTCCCATCTGCCCTGGGAGGTGGCCTTGAGGCGGTTCTATTGGCCGGGGAAGCTCGATCTTCTCAGGCCAGGCCTCTCCATGAGGGTAAAGGCATGGCTCACGAGCCCAGCATTCTGTCTACGGCCCTTTTGGCCCTTAGTCTCAGGGTCTCGGGCACCTTCACCCTGGGAGATAGGGTCTCGAGACTGGCCAGGACCTTCTCCAGGGTAATCTTTTTCATGTTGGGGCAGATGGCCTCCTCCCAGGCGGGGATGAAGGTCTTATGGGGGTTCTCTTTCCTCATGCGGTGGAGGATTCCCACCTCTGTTCCAATGATGAAAACCTTTCCGGGGTCTTCTTTCACGTGCCTTATCATCCCCCCTGTGCTCAGCACCCTGTGGGCCAGAGCAATCACCTCGGGAGTGCATTCGGGGTGTACCAGGACCTGGGCCTGGGGGTATCGTTCTTTCTTCTCCAGGATGTGGTGGGCCTTGATCTCGGCGTGAACAGGGCAGAATCCGGGCCAGAGGTGGATCTTGCGGCCTGTCACCGAGGCCACATAGCCTCCCAGATATTTGTCGGGCACGAAGAGGATCTCCCCCTCCCCGTTGAGGTTCTCTATGATCTTTACGGCGTTGGAGGAGGTGCAGCATATGTGGGACTCGGCCTTCACCTCCGCCGTGGAGTTGACGTAGCAGACCACCGTGGCATGGGGGTGCTTCTCCTTCTCCCTTCTCAGGTCTTCCCCTGTGATGGTGTCGGCCATGGGGCAGCCCGCTTCCAGATCGGGAAGCAGGACGGTTTTATGGGGGGAGAAGAGGGAGGCCGTTTCGGCCATGAAATGGACTCCGCAGAACACAATGACCTGGGCCTTGGTCTCTGCCGCTTTGCGGCTCAGTTCCAGGGAATCGCCCACGAAGTCTGCAATGTCCTGGATCTGGGGGGGTTGGTAGTTGTGGGCCACTATGATGGCCTGGCGTTCCTCTTTTAGTCGGGCTATCTCCTTTATCATACTTTACCTACCTATTAACTAGTTTTTGTGGTAGGTAGGCCCTTGAGAGCTCTTTGTCAAGGGCGAGGAGTGTTTAGGGAAAATTCTCCCCTTGACTTGGCAGGGGCGCTTTTCTAAATTCTATAAAACCTATAGAAACAATAGAAATACTATGAAGAAGAGGAGGGACGTATGGAG
>JALUVF010000113.1 GCA_027020915.1 bacterium | reverse complement strand
CCAGGACATGCCTCCGCTCCACAAGCTCTCCCAGGGCCCCCCACCTCTCCTCCATCCCCCGGGAATCCAGGAGGGGGTGGAGGAGCCATTGGGTGAGAAGACGCCTCCCCATAGGGGTTTTCGTCCTGTCGAGGACAGCCAACAGGGTATGCCTGGGGGATCCGTCCACCATATTCTTCACCAACTCCAGATGCTTAAGGGCCAGAGGATCCAGATAAAGGTAGCGCCTCAGAGTATAGCAGGAGAGTCCCCTCACGTGGCGCAGGGGCCTGTTCTGAAGCCGGGTGAGATAGTAAAGGAGGACACCCGCTGCTATCACCCCCTCCCTCTTGCCCTCACAACCGAACCCTGCAAGGGAGGCGACCTGGAAATGCTCCTTGAGAAGCTCCTCTGCAGTCTCCACGGAGAAGGCCCAATCATCCAGGGTGTCTACAAAGAGGCGGGGAAACCTGTCCCATACCTCCTTCATCCGAGGAGACTCCTTCACGGCCTCGGCCACCACCAGGGAAGAAGGAGAGAACCTCTCCAAGACCTCCATGGCCTCTTCCTCCGGTCCCTGGAAGAAACAGAACTCCCCCGTGCCCAGATCCATGAAGGCCAGGCCCCACCCGTCACCGGGAACCAGGGAGGCCACATACTCCCTCTCCTCTCCTTCTTCCAATAGGGTTCCCGGGGTGACCACCCGGACCACCTCCCTCTTCACCACACCCCGGGCCCGGGCAGGATCCTCCACCTGCTCGCAGATGGCCACCTTGTATCCCGCCTCCACCAGCCGGGGCAGATACTGGTCTAGGGCATGGTGGGGAACACCGCACATGGGCACCTGGTTCCTCTTGGTAAGGGTGATCTGGAGAACCCTGGAGGCCTCCTGGGCATCCTCGAAGAAGAGCTCGTAGAAATCCCCAAGGCGAAAGAGCAGGAGGGCATCGGGATACTGAGCCTTGATCTTCAGGTACTGCTTCATCATGGGGGTAGAGGGCTGTTCCATAGCCTATGGACTCTCCTTCCCTTTGGTATTAGTTTACCCCATCAAATTAAGGCAGGAAGGGGTAAATGAAAAGGGTATATCTGGTCTCTCTGGGTTGCCCCAAGAATCTGGTGGATGCCGAGGTCATGCTGGGGTTACTGGGAACGGGAGGCTACAAACCTACACACCAACCCCGGGAGGCGGACCTCATCCTGATCAACACGTGCGCCTTCATCCAGGAGGCCACCCGGGAGAGCATAGAGACCATCCTTGCCCTGGCCCAGGAGAAGGAAAAGGGGCAGCTCCTGGTGGTGGCAGGCTGCCTCCCCCAGAGGTACGGTGGCGAGATCCGGGAGATCCTGCCCGAGGTTGATCTGTGGGTGGACCTCCATTCCCTGGAAAAACTCCCGGACATCCTCCTGGGGAAAGGGGCGTCCCCCTCTCCTCTGCCCTTCCTACCCCATCACAGCCTTCCCAGGCACCCCCTCACACCCCCATCCTGGGCCTATCTAAAAATCGCCGAAGGATGTGACAACCGGTGCCACTACTGCACCATCCCCTCCATCAGGGGCCCCTTGAGGAGCAGGCCCGTGGAGGATCTGGTGGCCGAAGCGAAAAAACTGGCCCGCCGGGGAGCTGTGGAGCTGAACCTCATAGCCCAGGACACCACCCGATACGGCGAAGACCTGGGCTACAGCCAAGGCCTCTTCAGGCTCCTGGACGCCCTGGAGGAGATACCCGGAATCCGGTGGATACGTCTCATGTATGCCCATCCCGCAGGGATCACCAGGGCGCTGGCCACGAGACTGGGCCGGGGAAAGGTCCTCCCCTATTTAGAGATGCCCATCCAGCACGTGAACGAGGCGGTGCTGAGCTCTATGGGCCGTCGGGGGGGCAGAAGGGCCGTCATGGAGGCCATGGAAGCCCTGACCCGGGGCAGGGAGATCTTCCTCAGAACCACGGTCATGGTGGGTTACCCCACGGAAGGGG
>JALUVF010000112.1 GCA_027020915.1 bacterium | reverse complement strand
CTACCAGGTGGACCTCAAGGTGGAGAAATCGGGGGAGCTTCGAGTCTCCGAAAGGATCACCGTGGACTTCACAGGAGAGAGACGCCACGGCATCTACCGGGACATCCCCCTCACTTTCAAGGACCCCATAGGCAGAAAGCACGAAATAAAGATCAAAGACATCTCCGTTTACGACGAAATGGCCCGCCCCCGGAGGGTGAAGGTCTTCCACAGGGGAAGCTGGCTCAGGATCAGGATAGGCAGGGCCAACAGGCTCATCACCGGCATCCAGACCTATGTGATAGACTACCGTGTGAAATACGCCATTTACCGCCTGGGGGACTATGACGAGCTTTACTGGAATGTCATTGGCACGGGGTGGGCCGTGCCTATCCAGAGGGCGGGGTCCACTCTGGAGCTGCCCTTCTCGGGCCAGCCCCTCCAGGTGGCCTGCTACACGGGAGGTTACGGGGCCCGGGGCAGGGACTGCAAATTCAAGATCCAGGGTTCTCGGATCTCCTTCACCGTAACCCGTGCTCTCCGGCCCCATGAAGGTCTCACCATCGGGGTGGATTGGCCTCCCGGCCTGGTGAAGGCAGCCGCCGGACCCCACTTTTGGGAGTCGGCCTGGTTCTGGGCCATACTATACCTGGTGGCTCTCTTCGCTCTCTTTTACTGGCTCTGGTGGACCCGGGGCCGGGACATAGGGGGGCGGGGTGTCATCCAGGTTCAGTACCACCCTCCCGAGGGCATGACTCCTCTGGAGGCGGGATGCCTCATTGACGAGCGCATGGACATGAGGGATGTGGTGGCTGAAATTGTGGACCTGGCCAGAAGGGGCCATCTCACCATCGAGGAGGTGGAAGAAGAGGGCCTCTTTTTTGGAAAGAAGAGGGATTATATCTTCCGTAAGGAACAGGGAGGCGCAAACCTTCATGACTCACCCTACGACATCACCCTTCTAACGGCCCTCTTTCCCTCGGGAAGCATCCAGCGCCTCTCAGGCCTGAAGAAGAAGTTCTACGCCCATCTGCCTGGCATAGAGGGGAACGTCTTTTCCGTCCTCAAGAGAAAAGGATACTTCCTCCACAACCCTTCCACCGTGAGGAACACCTACCGGACGGCAGGCATCGCTCTGGGCATCCTCACCGTAGTGGCCTCCTCCTTCCTGGGCCGCTTTTGGGGCACGCCATCCCTTCCCCTTATCCTGGCAGGACTGGGCACAGCCGCCATGTTAATGGGATTCGGGCAGGTGATGCCCCGAAAGACAGCCAAAGGCCGACTGGCCTGGGAACACCTCAAAGGCTATGAAGAGTTCATCTCCCGGGTGGAGAGACCCATTATCGAAAGGCTCTTCTCCCCCCAAGAGATACCCAGGGTCTTCGAAGAAGCCCTCCCCTATGCCATAGCCTTCGGAGAGGCTGAGAGGTGGGCAGCGGCCTTTGAAGGCCTCTTCCAGGAACCCCCCAGATGGTACCGCACCACGGGGCCCTACTCGCCCCTCTACCTGGGCCACTCCATAGATCACTTCTCCCGGGACGCATCCTCGACCCTAGCCTCGGCCCCCCGCTCCGCCGGAGGGGGAGGAGGCTTCTCGGGAGGGGGAGGGGGCGGTGGCGGCGGTGGCGCCTGGTAAACTCCCAGGTCCTCATGATAGAGGTTCCCCATGCCTAGACTGAAGCTCCACTCCCAGATTCTTCTGGGCATAGTGGTAGGAATCATCCTGGGCCTGACCCTGGGAGAAAGGGCCACCCTCCTGGCTCCCATAGGCAAGGCCTTCATTGCCCTCCTGAAGATGCTCATCATGCCCCTCATCCTGGCATCTATCGTCATGGGCATAGTGAGCATAGGCGACGCCAGGAACCTGGGGCGCCTGGGAGCCAAGACCTTCGTCTACTACCTGACCACCACTTTCCTGGCCACCTTTATAGGACTGGCCCTGGTGAATCTTTTGAAACCGGGTGTGGGCATATCCCTGGGCACCCCTGGCCCTCCCCCTACCCATGGATCTCCCCCCTCCCTCCTCTCCATCATCATGGACATGATCCCCAGCAACATCTTCAGGGCCCTGGCCCAGGATAAAGTCCTTTCCACCATCCTCTTCTCCATCCTCCTGGGGAGTGCCCTCAACGCCACCAGAGAGAGGAGCGCCCCCCTCATCACTCTCTTCGACGCCTTCAACGAGGTGATGATGAAACTCACCCAGTGGATCATGGCCCTGGCCCCCTTGGGGGTCCTAGCCCTCATGGCCACCACAGTGGGCAAACTGGGGCTCTCCGTCTTCAAACCCCTGGCCCTTTACATGCTCACCGTCCTGGCAGGTCTGGGCATCCACGCCATCCTCATACTCCCCCTCCTCCTGACCCTCCTGGGAAGATACTCTCCCAGAAGGTTCTTCCAGGCCATGCTATCGGCCCTGGCCACGGCTTTCTCCACCGCCAGCAGTGCAGCCACCCTGCCCGTAACCATGGAGTGTCTCGAAAAGGAGGCCCGGATCCCCAATCAGGTGGTGAGCTTCGTGGTACCCCTGGGGGCCACGGTGAACATGGACGGAACGGCCCTCTACGAGGCTGTGGCGGCCCTTTTCATCGCCCAGGCCTACGGAGTCACCCTCACCCTGCCCCAGCAACTCACCGTCTCCTTAACGGCCACCCTGGCCTCCATAGGAGCCGCCGCCATCCCCGGGGCAGGGCTGGTGACCATGGTCATAGTTCTCAAGGCTGTAAACCTGCCCGTAGAAGGCATCGGCATGATCCTGGCCGTGGACCGCATCCTGGACATGTGCAGGACCACGGTGAACGTCTGGGGCGATGCGTGCGGTTCAGCTATTATAGCCCGGCTGGAGGGTTTGCTACCCTCAAACGCCACCAAGGAGGTTTAAAAATGGAAGACGCAAGAGAGAAGGCCCAGCAGGTAAAAGAATACCTGAGTACCCACGACCGCCTCATTGGAGTCATGGGAGCCCAGGTGGAAGAGGTGGAGCCGGGATACGCCCGGGTCTCCCTCACTGTGGAAGACAAGCACCTCAATGCCGCCGAGGTATGCCACGGCGGTGTCCTCTTCACCCTGGCCGATCTGGCCTTTGCCCTGGCCAGCAACAGCCACGGCCAGGTGGCCCTGGCCCTGGAGGCCAGCTTCAGCTTCCTCAAATCGGCTCTGGCAGGAGACAAAATAGTGGCCGAGGCCAGGGAAGCCCACCTGGGGAAACGCACCGCAACCTACATCATAGAGATCACCCGCCAGGGAGGAGAGAAGGTAGCCCTCATGAAAGGCACCGTTTTCAGATTCGACAGGCCCTTCCCTCCGGAAAAACTTTAAGGCCGCTAAACTCCAGCCCAGTCTTCCAGTTTCAAACCGGGCACTCGCTGGAAGTGACGGGCATTACTGGAGACCAACACCAGATTGTAACAGAGGGCCGTGGCTGCAAGAATCAAATCAAAATCATCCAGTGGTGTGCCCCTGCTCTCCAGATCTGCCTTGAGATCTCCAAAGGTTTCTGCCACCTCGGGACCGGGGGATACAATGTAAAAGGCCTCTTCAATGGCCCTTACCTTGGCCAAATTGGCCTTTACCTTCTGGGACTTGTAGGCGCCATAATAAAGCTCCATAAGCGTGACGGAACTTATGGTCATGGGATCGTCCCGATGGAGTTCCAGCTGCCTTACCACAGAAGGCACGCCTTTAAAGGCGTAAATGATCACATTGGTATCAAGAAGATACATCAAAGCCGTCCTTGAGCTTTGCGGAAGAACGCCTGGCCTTCTGCACCTCTTCTACAATCTCTTGAGGAGACCTCTCGTCCTCCCAGGAACCCGCCAGATCCAGCAGAAGCTCCCCCGGCTTCTTGATCCCGGCCACCTTTTCCCTTTTAGCCACAAACTCCTTGAGCATAAAGGTCACCTGCTGGGAAAGGGACCTCCCCTCCCTTTTGGCCAGCTGTTTAAGGGTCTCATAAAAAGCGTCGTCCACACCCTTCACCTGAAGATTCGCCATCCTTCCCCTTTCATCCTTTTTGAATAATATTTCATGAGAAATCTAACTCCCATTCCAGGAAAAAGCAATCTTCAGATTGCGTGTCTCTCTATATACTCCTTCACCGCCTCCACCCGGGCCGGCAGAACCTGGAACCTGCGCTCTTTACCCTCAAGCTCCGCGATCCGGACAGGCTTGGGAGGCTCCTTGCCAATAGCCCTCTTCACGGCCTCGGGGAACTTGGCTGGATGGGCCGTAGCCAGGCAAACCATGGGCATCCCCTTTTCCCTCATGGCCAGACCCGCCGTCACCCCCACGGCAGTATGGGGATCCAGGATGTAACCCGTCTCTCTGTAAAAGGTGCCGATGGTCTTCAGGGTCTCTTCCTGGTCCACGGCCCTGGAGGCAAAATCCCGGCGGACCTTCTCCAGTTCCTCCCGGGAGAAGGTGAGGCGTCCCTTGCTTTTGAAGCTCTCCATGCCTTCCCGCACCCTGACAGGGTCTTCACCCCACAGGTAATAGAGGTAGCGCTCGAAGTTGCTGGCCACCTGGATGTCCATGCTGGGGCTTATAGTGGGCACCACCTGGCCCAGGGAGTAGTCCCCCCGGGTGATGAAGCGGTAAAGGATGTCATTCTCATTGGTGGCCAGGACCAGCCTCTTTATGGCTCCCTCCGGCAACATTCTCTTGGCCACGAAACCGGCGAAGATGTTGCCAAAGTTCCCCGTGGGTACGGTGTAGGTCACCCCCCGGAATCCCTCCTCACGAAGACGCAGGTATCCCCACACGTAATAGACCACCTGGGCCAGCACCCTGGCCCAGTTGATGGAATTCACCGCCCCCAGGCTGTGACGCTCTTTGAACTCCAGGTCCCCGAAGATCTCCTTCACTATGGCCTGGCAGTCGTCGAAGGTTCCTTTAATGGCCAGGTTGTGGACATGGGGATCGGCCACGGTGGTCATCTGGAGCTCCTGGACGGGAGAGACCCTACCGTGGGGGTGGAGAATGAAAATGGCCATGTTTCTCCTGCCCTTCACCCCGTATATGGCGGCACTTCCCGTATCCCCCGAGGTGGCCCCCAGCACGTTCATCCTGGATCCGGCCCTGGTGAGAAGGTACTCGAAGAGGCTACCCAGAAACTGGAGGGCAATGTCCTTGAAGGCCAGGGTGGGACCGTGGAAGAGCTCCATGATGTAAATCCCTCCCGCCTTCACCAGGGGCACCACCCGGGGATGATCAAAGGTGGCATAGGCCCTCTCCACCAGATCTTCCAGGTCCTCCCTGGGAATGTCTCCGATGAAGAGGGACATGACCTCCAGGGCCAGCCGGGGATAGGTGAGTTCCCCCCAGGTCTTCAGGGTATCTTCAGAAACCCGGGGAATCTCTGCGGGCAACAGGAGCCCTCCGTCCGTGGCCAGTCCCATCATCACCCCTTCACTGAAAGATATGGGGCCGATTCCTCCCCGGGTGCTTACATACTTCATTGCCTCTACCTCCTCCCTTGGTGCCTTAAATCTATATGCTCTTGTAAAAAAATGGAATGTCTGGGCAATAGACCGGAATCAGCCTATGAAAGTTAAAAAAATTATGATAATTCGCCAAAAGGCCCCTTGACAAAGGGAGGATGGGGGATAGAAATAATCCCTACTTAACCAATAGGTATTCTAGGTATAGGAGGAGCAAGGGAAATGAAAGGAATATATCTAGACAACAACGCCACAACCAGGGTGGATCCCAGGGTCTGGACAAAGGTCATTCCCTACCTGGATGAGCTATTCTACAACCCCTCTGCCCAGTACACCCCCTCTCATCAGGTGAAAGAGGCCGTTGAGGAGGCCAGGAAAGAAGTGGCCCAGCTCATTGGTGCCAAGCCCTCGGAAATCGTCTTCACCTCCGGAGGAAGCGAATCCAACAACACGGCCATAAAAGGTGTGGCCCTGGCCCTGAGGGAAAAAGGAAACCACATCATCACCTCAGCCATTGAGCATCATGCCGTACTGGAACCCTGCCACTTCCTCCAGAAGCACCTGGGATTCGACGTAACATACCTCCCCGTGGACAGGTACGGACTGGTGGATCCAGACGAAGTGAAGAAGACCATCAGGAAAGAAACCATACTCATCACCGTCATGCACGCCAACAACGAGATCGGCACCATTGAACCCATAAAAGAGATTGGAAAGATAGCGAAAGAGGCAGGGGTCTACTTCCATACCGACGCCGTCCAGAGCGTGGGCAAGCTGGAGGTGGACGTGAACAAGCTGGGAGTGGACCTCCTCTCCCTGTCGGGGCACAAGTTTCACGGCCCCAAGGGAACAGGGGCCCTCTACATAAGAAAAGGCACCAAACTGCATCCCCTCATCCACGGCGGAGGACAGGAGGGGAGAAGGAGGGCGGGGACGGAGAACGTCCCCGGCATAATGGCTCTGGGCGAGGCTGCCAGGCTTGCCAGGCTGGAGAGGGAAGAGCGCTACCTCTACACCAAGAAGCTGAGAGACACCCTGGAGAAGGGCATCCTGGAAAATATCCCCCACGTCCTGGTCAACGGCCACCCCCAGCTGAGACTGCCCAACACCCTCTCCGTCTGCTTCCTGGGTATCGAAGGGGAGAGCATTCTCATGGACCTCAACTTCCAGGGAGTGTGGGCCTCATCTGGATCCGCCTGTTCCTCGGGTTCCCTGGAGCCGTCCCATGTCCTTTTGGCCATAGGACTCTCCCATGAGCAAGCCCACGGCAGCGTCAGATTCAGCGTAGGCAAGTTCAACACCCAGGGGGAAATAGAGAAGGTACTGGAAGTTCTCCCCTCCACCATAGAGAGACTGCGAGAGATGTCTCCCATGTGGCAGGAAGGGGAGGTCCAGCTCACCTGAAAGTCCCCTTAACAACAAAGAAGACCATTTCCCATTAAGAAGAAGGAGAGGTAGATAATGCTTTACAAGGAAATAGAGTTGGCCATAGCAGAGAAAAAGGCCTGGGCCCTCAGGCGGCAGCTGGGCATACCCAATAACCGCCAGCTATGGGTCCTGGCATGCATGGACGAGCGTTTACCCGTGCACGAAGCCCTGGGAATCAAAGAGGGAGACGCCCATATCTTCAGGAACGCAGGAGGGGTGGTGACAGACGATGCCATCCGCTCCGCCATGTTGAGCACCAACTTCTTCCGGACCAGAGAGATCATTGTTCTGAACCATACGGAGTGCGGCATGATGACCGCCTGTGGCGACTTCATTCAAAGAGCCCTGGAGGAGAAAGGTATAGACGTGGAGAACCTCCCCCTAGACCCGGGGTTGCCCGAACTACACCTGGAACCCGGGGCCTTCCCCAGGTGGATCAAGGCCTTCACCGACGTGGACGAGGCCTGCCTAAAGCAGGTGGAGTTGCTCAGGAGTTCCCCACTTATCCCCAAGGACGTGGTCATCCACGGCTACATATGGGAAGTGGAAAGCGGAACTCTCAGGCGTCCCTACGAGCGGCTGAGCGAGAGAGTCAACACGGCGGAGGCCATGAGCACCGACAGGGACCCCCACCATCTCCTCCAGCCATGCTCGGAGGAAGAGGAAGGGGCCAGGGAAATCAAGGTCACTCCGTAAAGCACACTGACCAGAGAGGGTGGCCTTCCACCACCCTCTCTTTTTAATTAAAAACAACTGGAGGGAAAAATGGGAGTTCTTAAAACCATAGAAGAGATCAACGAGAAGATTGCCAAGGGCAAAGCGGTGGTGGTCACCGCCGAGGAGATGATCCACATAGTCCGGGAGAAGGGAGAGGCCAGGGCCGCCCGGGAGGTGGACGTGGTCACCACGGGCACCTTTGCCCCCATGTGCTCCAGCTCGGCGGTACTCAACCTGGGCCACACCAAGCCCAGAATAAAGCTGGGAGGGGGCACATGCTACATCAACGGCGTGCCCGCCTATACAGGCCTGGCGGCCGTGGATGTCATAGTGGGTGCCACGGCACTGCCCGACAGGGACCCCAGGAACCATCCCCACCCGGGAGAGTTTCCCTATGGAGGTGGCCACGTGATCGAAGATCTGGTTGCAGGGAGGGACCTGCTACTGGAAGGCAAGGCCTACGGCACCGACTGCTATCCCAGGAGGGAGATCAAGACCCTCTTCAACATCCACGAGATCAACGAGGCCATCCTCTACAACCCCAGAAACTGCTACCAGAACTACAACGTAGCAGTAAACCTAGGGGACAAGACCATCTATACCTACATGGGCGTCCTGAAACCCCACCTGGGCAATGCCAACTACTGTTCCGCCGGGGAGCTGAGTCCCCTCCTCAACGATCCCCTCTACCGCACCATAGGCATCGGCACCCGGATCTTCCTGGGAGGGGGAGTGGGGTATGTGGTGTTTTACGGCACCCAGCACAACCCCTCGGTGCCCCGGAACGAAAGGGGTGTCCCCACCCGTCCCTCGGGTACCCTGGCCGTCATGGGCGATCTGAAAGGAATGAATCCCCGGTACATCAAAGGGGTGAGCGTATACGGCTACGGTACCAGTCTCAGCGTGGGCATCGGCATTCCCATACCCATCCTGGATGAAGAGCTGGCCTACTTCACCTCCGTCTCCAACGAAGAGATCGTGGCCCCCGTGGTGGACTACAGCCACACCTATCCCGAAAGGGAGCCCCAGGTGATAACCGAGGTAAGCTATGCCCAACTCCGCTCGGGAGAGATGGAAGTCAACGGCAAAAAGATCAAGACAGGGGCCATCTCCAGCATTCCCCTGGCCCGGGAAGTAGCCCAAACCCTCAAAGAGGAGATCCAGAAGGGCAGATTCACCCTGACCCAACCTGTGGAGAGGCTTCCCGGCGTTGAAGACGGGGTGAAGCTCAAGACTCTGAACCAGAGGTTATGACAAGGGGGTACGATGTACACGGAGAAGGTGATAGAGCTCTTCAGAAATCCCCAGAACATGGGGAAGATAGAGAACCCCAGTGGCGTGGGTAAAGTGGGAAACCCCAAATGCGGGGACGTCATGTGGATCTATATAAAAGTGGACAATGGCGTGATAAAAGACTGTAAGTTCGAAACCTTTGGATGCGTGGCCGCCATTGCCACCTCCAGCGTGGTGACCCAGCTGGTGAAAGGCAAAACCATCGAGGAGGCCCTTCGGGTGACCAACAAAGACGTGGTGAAGGAACTGGGGG
>JALUVF010000111.1 GCA_027020915.1 bacterium | reverse complement strand
GGCAAGATCGGGAGGGTGGACAGTCCCCTGGATCCTGCCCCCATCTCCATGGTGGAGACGGTCATCAACTACAAGCCCGAGTACGGGGCCCCGGACCCCTCCACGGGACGGCGCCGGAGGCTGTGGAGGGAGAACATCAGGAGTCCCGACGATATCTGGAGGGAGATCGTCAAGGCAACGAAGGTCCTGGGCACCACCTCCGCACCCAAGCTCCAGCCCATTGCTGCCCGGATCGTCATGTTGCAGACGGGAATGAGGGCCCCCATGGGGGTGAAGATCTATGGCCCTACCCTGGAATCCGTTGAGGGTGTGGCCCTTTCCGTGGAGAGGCTTTTGAAGGAGGTTCCCGCCGTGGAACCTTCCACCGTGGTGGCGGACCGGGTCATCGGCAAGCCCTATCTGGAGATCAGCATCGACAGGAAGGCCATCGCCCGTTATGGGGTGAGCATCCGGGATGTCCAGGACATCATTGAGTATGGAGTGGGGGGACGGGTGGTCACCCACACCTTCGAAGGGAGGGAGAGGTATCCCGTGAGGGTGAGGTACGACCGGGAGCTGAGGGACAACATCGAGGACTTGAGCAGGATCCCCATCCTCACGGCCCACGGCACCCAGGTCCCCCTCTCCCAGGTCGCCACCATCCTCTATGTCCGGGGGCCCCAGGTGATAAAGAGCGAAAACACCTTTCCCGTGGCCTACGTGGTGTTCGACAAGAAGGCCGGCTATTCCGAGGTGGATGCCGTGGAGGAGGCCAGGAGGTTCCTGTCCCAGAAGGTGAAGATGGGGGAGCTCACCCTGCCCAAGGGAGTGAGCTTCAAGTTCACGGGCTCTTATGAGCACCAGGTCAAGGCCCAGAAGACCTTGATGGTGGTGGTTCCACTGAGCCTCATCATCATCTTCTTCATTCTCTATCTGAACTTCCGGAGTATAATCACCTCCTTGCTGGTCTTCAGCGGCATCGTGGTGGCCTGGGCCGGAGGATTCATCCTCATCTGGCTCTACTCCCAGAGCTGGTTCCTGGATTTTTCCTTCTTCCATGTCAACATGCGGGAACTCTTTGGGGTCCATCCCATCAATCTGAGCGTTGCCATATGGGTGGGATTCCTCGCCCTCTTTGGGATTGCCTCGGACGACGGGGTGGTGATGGCCACCTACCTCAAGCAGGCCTTCTCCGGGGGCAGGGTCAAGTCCGTGGAGGATATACGGGAGAGGGTGGTCTACGCCGGTGTGAGGAGGATCAGGCCCTGTCTGATGACCGTGGCCACCACCATCCTGGCCCTCTTGCCCGTACTCACCAGCAAGGGCCGGGGGGCCGACATCATGATTCCCATGGCCATCCCCAGCTTCGGTGGAATGCTCATAGTGCTGATCACCCTCTTCGTGGTTCCCGTCACCTACTGCCTCATTGAGGAGGTGAGGTTCAAGATGGGCGGATCCGGGGATGCAGAGGAAGGGGAGGGGGACCCTTAGGGACCCTTCCTGTCACTCCTCCCCTGGGATCACGGGGAAAGCGGGTTCCCGGGCCTCCTTCCTCTCCTCTTCCCTTGCGGGGTGGTGGATGAGCTGGAGGAACCTCCTGGAGTGGTTTACGGTCTCACCCACCACCAGGAGGGATGGTCCTTTGGTGTCCCGGGCCACCTCCGGGAACTCATCCAGGGAGGTGAAGTATACCCTCTCCCCTTCCCAGGTGGCCCTCTCCACTATGGCCACGGGGGTGTGGGGAGGAAATCCCCCTTCCAGCAGTCTCCTCCTCAGGGGGAGGGCGTTCCTGGAGGACATGTAGGCCACCACCGTGGTTCCCGGAGAGAAGGGGAGGGCCTCCCCTCCCGAAAGGGGGCTTCCCCGAGCCAGGGACCCTGTGATGAAGATCACCGAGGATGAGACCTCCCGGAGGGTGAGGGGGATGAGGAAACTGGCCGCTGCCCCTATACCGGCGGTGATGCCGGGGACGACCTCCACGGGTATGCCCCTTTCCACCAGGTAGGAGACCTCCTCACCTCACC
>JALUVF010000110.1 GCA_027020915.1 bacterium | reverse complement strand
TCAGGCGTGTGGATTCGTAATCAGCCTTGACTATATCCGCTTCCGACTCTGCAACCTTCTTCCTCGTACTCAACTTGCCGATCCATGGGAACTTCTGGGAGAGGGAGAATCCCTTCTCCATGGGTCCATTCCTCGTCTCTATCTCCTTCAAGAAATAGGTCCCTTTGAGCACCGGATCTGGCAAGGCAGAGACAAGGGTAGGCTTGTTCAGCGAAGACTCCCATCTCTCCTTCGCAGCTATGATGCCCGGGTTTTTCTCAAGGGCAAGGGCCACAACCTCACCAAGGGTGATCCTCCTCTGCCCATCCAGCCCAGCATCTCTTGCCCCAGCCATGGAGCCGATGGACACCACCACCAGAAATACCGCGACCCCCACGAGCCTCTTCTTCGTACCGCCTCTCCTCATACCCGGACCTTCCCTCAGGCCTGGAAGTACTGATACATGCTGAAATACCTCTCTCCCGTGTCGGGAAAGACCACCACCACCTTTTTCCCTTCACCCAGGGAACGGGCCACCTTCATGGAAGCGAAGCAGGCCGCCCCTGAAGAAATGCCGCAGAAGATCCCCTCCTGCCTTGCCAGCTTCAGGGTCATCTCGTAGGCCTCTTCATCCCCCACGGTCACCACTTCGGTGATGATCTCCCTATCCAGGATCCGGGGGACGAATCCCGGACCGATGCCCTGGATCTTGTGCATCCCCGGGGGTCTTCCCGAGAGTACGGCGGACCCCTCAGGCTCCACAGCCACTATCCTCACATGGGGATACCTCTCCCTGAGGGCCCTGCCCACCCCCGTGATGGTTCCCCCCGTACCCACCCCGCTGACAAAGGCGTCAATCCCTCCATCCACGCAGTCCATGATCTCCCGGGCGGTGGTGAGATAATGCACCTCAGGGTTGGCGTAGTTCCCAAACTGCTGGGGCATATAGGCCTTCTCCGTCTTTCCCAGTATCTCGTGGGCCCTCTTTACTGAACCGTCTATCCCCTCTTCGGAGGGTGTCAGCACCACCCGGGCTCCCAGGCTCTTGAGGATATAGATCCTCTCCAGGCTCATGGATTCCGGCATCACCAGGATGCATTCATACCCCTTGACCGCACAGACGATGGCCAGGCCGATCCCCGTATTCCCACTGGTGGGCTCAACAATGACCGAACCGGGACCTATCAACCCCCTCTCTTCTGCGTCCTCGATCATGCTTAGGGCTATCCTGTCCTTCACACTCCCCCCGGGGGTGTATGACTCAAGCTTGGCATAGACCGTGGCCATACCATCACCCACCATCCGGCCCAGTCGAACCATGGGGGTGTTGAAAATCAGATCAAGGACACTATCGGCCACCCTGGCTCCCGATTTCTTCAAATAGAGCTCTTTCAACTCTTCAGACGTCATGGCCTTACGGGTCTCACCAGACCTGGCATCCCCTCCAGTCAATGCCTTGTCTTTATTTCCGACAGCCTTGTAACTCCCCTCGGCAATCTCGGCATGGGGCGCTTTTGCCCTTGCATTTGTTGCAACACCCCTTCGTATCCTGCCCAATATACCCATCATCTGTATCTCTCCAGCCCATGCGCAACCCTGTTTCTAATGTGGTCCACACCCAGTCTATCCATGGTATCTCTAAACCTCTCCCCCTCTTTTCCTTCCTCTTTATATATCTCTATCAGCCCGTCTATAATCCTGAACAGTTCATTTATGTCATCAACATATTCAAACAAAACCACTCCGAGTCTGGGGTTTCTCCCCATCTTACCACCCATGAATACCTTGTATCCTTTCTCATCGTTATCCCATGCGCAGTCCGGGCATGATGACCCACATCTGCCGCATCCTATACACTTCTCCTCGTCATATTTGAGCCCTTCATCTGTCACTTCTATGGCATTGACCTGGCAACTCTCTGCACACAATCCGCACAGCATGCACAGCTCTTCGGTAAACTTTTTCCTGGCAACTCCCATGATCCCTATGTCATTCTCCTGGGGCTTGGCACACGAGTTCGGGCATCCAGCTATACTGATC
>JALUVF010000109.1 GCA_027020915.1 bacterium | reverse complement strand
TTACGACTATCCCCGGGACATCTCGCCCCTGGCCAAGAGCAAGGAGGACGACCCCTCTATGGTGGAGCGCTTCGAGTTCTTCATGGCCTGCAAAGAGGTGGCCAACGCCTACACGGAGCTCAACGATCCCGTTGACCAGAGGGAGCGCTTCCTGGAGCAGATCCGGGAGAGGGCCAGGGGGGACGAGGAGGCCCACAGGATGGACGAGGACTACATCCGGGCCCTGGAGTACGGCCTCCCTCCTACAGCGGGGGAGGGCATAGGCATAGACCGCCTGGTCATGATTCTCACCGATTCTTCCTCCATCAGGGATGTCATCCTTTTTCCCACTTTGAGGCCCGAAAGGGGTCAGGGGGAGGGAGAAGAGGAGTGGGAGTAGGCTCCAGGGGCTGACGGGCATGGCAAAGCTGGAGACCTTTGTCGCCCTGAGATACCTTCGCCCCCGCCGGGGCCGGGGTCTCCTCTCCCTCACTTCGGGCATATCCGTGGCAGGCATAGCCCTGGGGGTGGGGGCCCTCATCGCTGTCATCGCCGTCATGACGGGGTTCGATACCCACTTGAAGGAGAAGATCCTGGGTACCAACGCCCATCTGGTGGTGCTGAGCTATCGGGGGACCATTGAAGATCCCCGGCGGGTGATGAAGGTGGCCGGGGAGACCAAAGATGTGGTGGCTGCGGCTCCCTTCATCATCACCCAGGGCCTCCTCAAGACCGACATGGGGAACCAGGGGGTGGTGATAAGGGGTGTAGACCCCGCCCTGGAGGGAAAGGTGACCATCCTGCCATCGTCCATTGTCCAGGGTGACTGGAAGGCCCTCTCTTTGAAAGGCTATGTGGCCGTGGGGAAGGTCCTGGCCCAGAGGATGGGCCTCATGCTGGGAGACCCCGTCACCCTTGTCACCACTGAAGGGCGCATCACACCCATGGGCCTCATCCCCAGATTCGGCAGCTTCCGGGTGGGGGCCATCTTCGATACAGGGATGTACGAGTTCGATGCCAACCTGGTGCTCCTCTCTATCCAGGACGCCCGTCGCCTTTTGGGCTGGCAAAAGGGGGTGACGGGGGTGGAGATGAAGCTCCGGGACATCTACAAGGCCAAGGAAGTGGGCAGGGAGATCACAGCCCGTTTGGGTTATCCTTACTATGCCCGGGACTGGATGACCATGAACAGGAATCTCTTTTCCGCCTTGAAACTGGAGAAGGTGACCATGTTCCTCATTCTCACCCTCATCATCATCGTGGCCGCTTTCAACATCGTCTCCACCCTTTCCATGATGGTCATGGAGAAGAAGCGGGAGATCGGTATCCTCAAAGCCATGGGTTGTACCACGGGCATGATCACCAGGATCTTCCTCCTCCAGGGGGTGATAATGGGTACCGTGGGTACCCTTTTGGGGACCTGCCTGGGCCTGGGTATCTCTCTCCTCCTGAAAAAGTATCACTTTATCCAACTCCCCAGCGACGTCTATTACGTCACCACCCTCCCGGTGAAGATCGTCCCCCGGGACGTCATGATCATCGCCGCCTCGGCCCTCATCATCACCCTGGTCTCAACGGTCTATCCCGCCCGGCAGGCGGGGCGTCTGGACCCTGTGGATGCCCTGAGATTTGAGGGATGACCCGGATTTCTCACCCTTTCCCTTGGCCCGGCCCTTGCATGGTGGCGGGCTGTGAGATAAGGGAGCCTTAAAAAGTCCGAAGGTTTGGAGGTGGCAGGTGAGGATCTTCAATCTCTTTCGAAAATCTCCTTTTGAGCCTCTCCAGGAGATGATGGCCAAGGTGAAGGAGTGTGCTTTCGAGGTGAAGCCTCTCTATGAAGCTCTTTTGGAGGGGGATAAGGAGAGGCTGAGGGGGATGGTGGAACACATCTCACATCTGGAGTTCGAGGCCGACCAGATCAAGAACAGGATGAGAGCCTCCCTGCCTAGGGGCATCCTCATGCCCGTGGCCAGGGCCGACATTCTGGAGATCCTGGCCAACGAGGATGCCATAGCCGATGCCACGGAGGATGTGGCCGTTCTCATGACCTTGAAAGAGGATCTCGCCGTCACCCCCCAGCTCCGGGACTGTCTCCTCAAGCTGGTGGACAATGTCCTGGAGGTGGTGGAGTTGGCCTCCAAGGTGATTGAGGAACTGGACATTCTGGTGGAGACCTCTTTTGGGGGCCCCGAGGCCCAGAGGGTTATCTCCATGATAGACGAGGTATGCGACATGGAGCATCACGCTGACGAAGTCCAGCGGGAGGTGACAAAGACCTTTTTGAGTCATGAGGCCCAGTTCTCTCCGGGAGACCTCTGGCTCTGGCTCAAGATAGTGGCCAAGACGGGGGACATAGCCAACTACGCCGAAAGGATGTGCAACAGGGTCCGCCTGTTCCTCTCCAAGTGAGGAGGCTTCCATGGTGAATACGATCATTATGGGGATAGCTCTGGCCGGCGGGCTCTACATGGCCTGGAACATCGGCGCCAACGACGTGGCCAATGCCATGGGCACTTCCGTGGGTTCCAGAGCCGTCACTTTGAAGCAGGCCATTGTCATTGCGGGACTCTTTGAATTCCTGGGGGCGGTACTGGTGGGGTCCCATGTGACCCAGACCATCAGCAAAGGCATAGTGGATCCCCAGCTCTTTGCAGGGGCCCAGAGGGAGTTCGTTCTGGGGATGCTGGCAGCCCTTCTCTCCGCTGGGATATGGCTCCAACTGGCCACTTATCTGGGGCTTCCCGTGTCTACAACCCATTCCATTGTGGGTGCGGTGGTGGGTTTTGGTCTGGTCTCCTACGGGGTCTCTGCCGTAGAATGGAGCAAGGTGATCAAGATCGTGGCCAGCTGGATAGTCTCCCCCATCATGGGTGCCCTCATCTCTTTCATTCTCTTCCGCCAGCTCTCAAAGCGCATCCTGGAGCAGCCGTATCCCGTAAAGGCCACCAGGCGGTACGCCCCCTTTCTTGTCATGCTGGTCTTTGCCATCCTTACCCTCTCCTTCACTTACAAGGGTTTGAAGAATCTGAAGCTGGACCTTCCCTTTAGTGAGGCCATCCTGGTGGCCCTGGGGGTAGGCCTGGTGGGGATGCTCTTCACCTCCTATGCCATGGGCCATTTCAGGGTTCAGCCCAGTGCCAGGATCCGGGAGCGCCTCAAGGAGGTGGAAGGCATCTTCAAGTACCTCCAGGTCATGACTGCCTGTTACATGGCCTTCGCCCATGGGGCCAACGACGTGGCCAATGCCACGGGGCCCCTGGCGGCTATCTTCAGCACCATGAGGGCGGCATCGGTCCAGGTGAAGGTGGCCGTGCCTCTCTGGGTCCTCTTCATAGGCGGTCTGGGTATAGTGGTGGGCTTGGCCACCTGGGGTTACAAGGTGATAGAGACGGTGGGCCGTCGGATCACCGATATCACCCCCAGCAGGGGATTCTGCGCCGAGTTCGGCTGCGCCACCACCGTTCTGGTCTGCTCCAAGCTGGGGATGCCCATATCCACCACCCACACCCTGGTGGGGTCGGTGGTGGGGGTGGGCCTTGCCCGAGGCATCGGGGCTCTGAATCTGAGAGTCCTTAAGGACATCTTTCTCTCGTGGCTGGTCACCCTTCCCTTTACGGCGGGGCTGGCCATGCTCCTTTACGTGTTTCTGAAGGCAGTGTTTTAGTCTGTTTTGGCGGTGGGCCCGGTTTTTATATTGAATTTGATCCTTTTCTAGCACAATTTTATGTATGCGAGTAGGTTTTAGACCCCCATTATTAGGATTTCCTAAGAGAATAGAATGGGTTACAGGCTTTTATTCCCTGTGTTGACATTGTCCCGGTCTGGGATCATCATTCACTGGTGGAGACGGAGGCCTCGATGGAGAAGTGCTGGCTCAAGAGGGTGTTGGAGCACGGCGAATGTCCCAATATAGATCCTGACGGAGAGGCACACCTGCTGAAGGATCCCAAGGCCAGGATGAGGGAGAAGTGTGCGGACTGCCCCAAGCTCATGGTGGATCTGGTGAGCTGCGAGACTCCTCATCAGGTGGCCATGGAACTTATCCCCCGGGTCATGGGGGAGGACCAGGGGGAGATTCAGCTTCTCAAAGAGAGACTCGATCAGGGCAAGAGGAGACTCAAGGCCTTGAGTGAGGTGACCAGTCTCATCAGGGATTCCACCAACCTGGATGAGATCATATACACCATCCTCACCTATCTCACGGCGGGGGACGGCTTTGGCTACAACAGGGCCTGGGTCCTCTTGGCCGAAGGGGACCGGCTGAAGGGATACTGGGCCATTGGTCCCAGGGATCCCCGGGAGGCCATGGAGATATGGCAGTGCATAGAGGATGAGGGTTGCTCCATCAGGGATCTCCTGAGGAGGGGAGACACCCTTTTCAGAGACAAGGAGAAGTTTCAGCCCATTCTGGAGAAGCTCGTTTTCCCCTTGGACTCCCGGGAGCCTCTGGTGAGGCTTCTGGAGGCCAGGAAGGCCTTTTTGGTGGATCGGGCCACCTGTCCCGAGATGGCCAGCCTCCTGGATCTCCTGGGGGTGAAGAACCTGTTGGTGCTGCCTCTGTGGAGCGGGGAGAACCTTTTGGGATGTATTCTGGTGGACAATGTGGTCTCCAACGATCCCTTCCATCCCGTGGAGGTGAGAGCCCTGGAGACCTTTGCCGTGCAGGCGGCCCTGGCCATAGAGAGGGCCCGTCTCTATCGTCAGCTGGAAGAGAAGATCAGAGAACTGGAGCGGAGCAACTGGGAGAAGGAGTGCCAGCACGATTCCATCACCAAGCTGGAGAAGATGTCTGCCGTGGGGACCATCACCTCCAAGATGGCCCACGAAATCAGGAATCCGGTGACGGCCATAGGAGGGCTGGCCAACTACCTCCTGAAGACGGGCAAGAGGGACGAGAGGGTCCTCAAGACCATCGTGGAGGAGTCCCGGCGCCTGGAAGAGCTGGTGAAGGATCTCATCTCCTTTGCCGACACCATCTGTCCCTCCAAGACCCTTCTGGATCTTCGTATGGTGGTCAAAAAGGCCGTCCAGGAAGCCCAGGAGGCTCTGGGGGGAGGAAAGCACACCTTCCGGTTGTGTTTGGACGACGAGCCCATCATGCTCCACGTGGACCCCAGGCACATCAGGACCCTGGTGTGGCACCTCCTCAAGAATGCCATGGAGGCCATGCCCGGGGGAGGAGAGATCAGAATCTCCTTGAAGAGGGTGGGGGATCGGGCCCTCCTTCAGGTGGAGGATATGGGCGGGGGTATTCCCTCTGAGATTTTGGAGCAGGTGACCCGTCCCTTCTTCACCACCAAGGGGGGAACGGGTATGGGGTTGCCCATCTGTGTCAGTGCCGCCGAGGAGTACGGTGGCGATCTGGAGATCGCCTCTTCTTCCCAGGGGGCCGTGGTGAAGGTGTGGCTTCCCCTTAAAGAAGAGCATAGAAACCGCAATAAAGGGAAGCCCCGGAACCATTTCAGGGAGTAGTCCAGTAGATTAGGCAGACCCTTCCTCCACTCTCTCATTATAGTTAGGGACTGTTCTTTTTCCTTCTCCGTACTTAAATATTAATTTGTGAAGCTCAGTGTATTTCCTGGAGAGGGGGTGGTAAGGAAGGGATTGTTTTATTTTTGTCCAACAACGGGCTAAGCTGAGGGAAATGGGATGGGCGTTCACAATAGCCCAGGGAGGAGAGTGGTCGTGACATTGGTAGAAGTGAAAAGAATGGCCAAGGAACTGGGAGTTGTTCCCGGAAGAAAGAGGAAAGGAATTCTGATAAGGGAGATCCAGGAGAGAGAGGGAAACATTCCCTGTTTTGCTACTCCCAGGGCGGAGGTTTGCGGGGAAGAGGAGTGTCTCTGGAGAGAGGATTGTCTGAGGTGTTACAGAAGGAAGCTGGTTTAAGGGTTTTTAAGGGGGTGTCTCATGGGTGAGGGAAAAGCAAGGCTTCTCATAGTGGACGATGAGGAGAGTATCCGGCTCCTCTACCAGCAGGAGTTCGCAGATGAGGGTTATCATGTCCTCTTGGCCTCTTCCGGCGAGGAGGCCCTGAAGGTCCTGGAGAAGGAGCCGGTGGATCTGGTGATCCTGGACATCCGCATGAAGGAGATGAGCGGCCTGGAGGCTCTTCAGCACATTGTCAAGGAGAAGAAGAACCTGCCCGTCATTCTCTGCTCCGCTTACTCCTCCTATCAGGATGACTTTTCCAGCTGGCTGGCCGATGCCTACGTCATAAAATCCTCCGATCTCACCGAGCTCAAGGAAGAGGTGAAGAGGCTTCTCGAGAAGTACCGGGGAGGGAGTGAGGCGTGAAGGGAGTGATAATGGCAGGGGGGTTTGGCACCAGGATCAGGCCCCTCACCTCTTCCCTGCCCAAGCCCATGCTTCCTCTGGTTAACCTCCCCATCATGGAGCACATAGTGCGTCTCCTGAGACGCCACGGCTTCCTGGATCTGGTGGTCCTCCTCTACTACCAGCCCCAGGTGATTCGGGACTACTTCGGTGACGGGTCCGACTGGGGAGTGAAGATGAGCTACGTCACCCCCACCAAGGACCTGGGGACCGCCGGGGCGGTGAAGGCGGCGGCTCCCTATCTCGACGGTCCCTTTTTGGTCATATCGGGGGATCTCCTCACGGACATGGATCTGACGGCCATGAAGGAGTTTCACCGGCAGAAGGGCTCCTGGGCCACCCTGGGGTTGGTCTCCGTGGTGAATCCCCTCCAGTTTGGTGTGGTCATCACCGACAAGGAGGGCCGGGTGGTGAAGTTTCTGGAGAAGCCGGGCTGGGGGGAGGTCTTCAGCGACACCATCAATACCGGGGTGTACTTGCTGGAGCCCCAGGTGTTGGACTGGATACCCCAGGACGAAGAGTTCGATTTCAGCAAGGACCTCTTTCCCAAGCTCCTGGAGGAGGGCAAACCCTTATACGGTTATCACACCAGGGACTATTGGCGGGACATCGGAGACCCCGAATCCTACCGCCAGGCCCATTACGACATCTTCGACGGCATGGTGAGGGTGGAGATCCCCGGCACCAAGCTCGACTTAGTGGGCCGGGACGTGAGGGTGGGCCAGGAGGTCCATGTCTCTGACGGGGTCCGTTTCGAGGGGGCCGTCATCCTGGGGAACAACACCCGTATTGGCGAGGGTTGCTATCTCAAGAACTGTGTCCTGGGGAGCAACTGTTCCCTGGCTCCCCGGGCCCGGGTGGTGGAGTCTGTGGTGTGGGACAACGTACTGGTGGGGGAGAATGCCCAGGTGAAGGGGGCAGTGGTCTGCAACAACGTGAAGGTGGGCCCCGGTTCCGTGGTGGAGAAGGGGGCTGTTGTGGCCGAGGGGTGCACCATAGGTGCCGGGGCCCTGGTGAGGGAAGGGGTGATGATATGGCCCAGCAAGGTCCTGGAGGAGGGAGCCGTTCTCGCCGACAATCTCATCTGGGGTGAGAAGTGGAAGAAGCGCCTCTTTGAGAACTCCATGGTGAGGGGCATCACCAACATGGATCTCACCCCTGAGTTTATGGCCAAGTTGGGGGTGGCCTATGGCTCCACCCTGCCCAAGGGATCTTACATCCTCACGGGGCGGGACTCTTTCAGGGCTTCACGCATGCTGAAGCGGGCCTTCATTGGAGGGGTGCTGTCGGCGGGGGTCCACGTGAAGGATCTGCGCCTCATCCCCGAGCCCGTGCTGCGCTACAAGCTCCAGTCCTTTGGTGAGGTGGGCGGGGTGGTTTTCCGCCAATCCAGGGAGAACCCTTCGGTGACGGAGGTCTGCTTCTACGACACGGAGGGACTGGACATCTCTGCCACCCAGGAGAAGGGTATAGAGCGTCTCTTTGCCAGGGAGGACTTCCGGAGGGTCCACTATTCCGAACCGGGAGGTATATCCGATATGCCCCGGGTGGTGGACTTCTACCGGGAGGGTTTCCTCAAGGCCCTGGACAGGGAGGCAGTGAGGGAGGCCCGCTTCCGTATAGTGGTGGACTTTGCCCACGGTCCCGCCAGCATCCTCTTGCCCGAGCTCTTGGGAGAGCTGGGCTGTGACGTGGTGGGAATCAACGCCTACATGGAAGAGAAGGCACTGTCCGACGAGGGACGCATGGCCCATTCCCTGGAGAGCCTCTCCAAGATCGTTACGGCCCTGGGGGCCCACGGTGGTTTCCATATCTCTCCCTCTGGGGAGGAACTCATCCTCGTGGATGAGGAGGGGCGCGTCTACCGGGGCATGGAGGCCCTCATGGTGGTCTCCTCCTTGGTCCTTGCCTCCCAGGGGCCGGGTACCCTGGTGATGCCTGTGGCCGCTCCTGGGGTCCTGGAGGACAAGGCTCTCCAGAAGGGGTTTTCCTTTAGAAGGGTGCCCCACGGACCCAGGAGCATCACCGAGGCCTGTCGGAAGGGGGGCGTGGTCATGGGGGTTTCCCTGGAGGGAGGCTTTGTCTTTCCCCGCTTTCATTACGTCTTTGATGCCATGTTTGCCATGGCCAAGGTCCTGGAGATGATGGCTAAAAGCGGCCTGTCCCTGGGGCGGGCCAGGGAGGCTCTACCCTTCACGGTCTATCTCCATAGAGAGGTCCATTGTCCATGGGAACTTAAGGGCACCATCATGAGGCGTCTCAGCCTGGAGGCGGCGGACAAAGAGGCCTCTTTTGTGGATGGGATCAAGATCTTCTTCCCCGATGGGGCCTGGGTCCTGCTTCTGCCCGATCAGGTGAACCCCGTCTTTCATATCTATGCCGAGGCCCAGACCCAAGAGAGGGCCACGGAGGTCTTGGAGCGTTATCTGGGGCTGGTGGAGGATTGGAAAGGAGAGGCCAAGGGTGGGTTCAGGGACTGAGACGGTCCTCCTCTTTGGCGTCCACGGACACCAGCCCGTGGGGAACTTCCCCTGGATCCTGGAAGAGGCCTTCGAAAAGGCCTACAAGCCCTTCATGGAGGTGATGAGGGACTTCCCCTCCGTCTCTTTCACCCTCCATTATACGGGACCCTTGTGGCTCTGGATAGAGAAGGAACGTCCCTGGTTCCTGGATTGGGTGGGGGAGATGGTGGAGAGGGGACAGGTGGAGATCCAGGTGAGCGGCTTCTATGAACCCGTCCTGGCTGCCCTCCCTGCCAGGGACCGCCTGGGCCAGATCGAGAGGGCCAGGGAGTACGTGAGAAGTCGCTGGGGGGCGGAGCCCAGGGGCCTGTGGCTCACTGAGCGGGTGTGGGAGCCCCAGATAGTGCCCCAGCTTCTGGAGGCGGGCATCCGGTACGTGGTGGTGGACGATTATCATTTCATCTGTGCCGGGAGGGAGGAGGCCGAGCTGGGGGGCTACTTCC
>JALUVF010000108.1 GCA_027020915.1 bacterium | reverse complement strand
CTCGTTGAGGACGATGCCCTTGCCCTTCACGTAGATGAGGGTGTTCGCCGTTCCCAGGTCCATGGCCAGGTCTTTCTTACCCATAGAGCCCAGATCCCTTCCCGGTATCCAGTCCAACACTTTGGAAAAAAGTCCCATAAATTACCCCCTGAAAAGGCCTTTGCTCGAGTTTAGTCGTTTTAGCAGGTGCTGGATAGCCTCTTCGGCATCCCTCTTCTTGGACGGAGTGACGAGCTCCCATTCTATTTCCAGCTTGGCCTTGGTGCCGTTGGCGGGTGACGAGATGGGAAGATGCTTTTTCAGGACCTTTCCCGAGGCTTCCAGGAACTTGGCGTTGCCATGGACCCTGTAGCCTACCAGGACGTCGCCCCTGAAGACGCACGCCTTGCCCTCCAGCTGAGTGGCCATCTCTCTCTCCAGGTCCTGGAGGAGTCTCTCCGTCTCGAAGATGCCCATCTTCTTGTCCAGGTCCGACAGGTTCTTCACTTTGCAGGCTGCAAGGAGAATAGAGTTTCCCTTTCCCAGCTCCCTTTCCATCACCTCTTTCAGTTCCCGGGAGAAGAGGGAGAAGGAGGGAGTCTCCCGGGGGGCCTGGAGATTGGCCAGACTGGGTTCCAGGAGATGGCCCAGGATGTTGACCAGGTCCAGGACCTCCACGGGGAGGTCTTTGGGCTCCCTGGAGGCCAGTCCCAGGAGCCCTGCCCCCTTGTTGAGAGGCACGATGATGAGGGACGGGAACCGGGCCTCCTTCATTCCCATGATGAAGGGCGCCTTCTCCTGCCCCCTGTGGACGTAGGGGGAGTTGCCCTCCATTACGCTCTGCCAGGGGGTACCCCTGATGGGAAGGGGGTTATCCAGGTGTTGGGTGGAGAGGGGTCCGTAGCCTAAAAGGACCCTTGGATTATCTCTCTCCTCACTGATCACCATGGCCTCGTCCACCCCCATCATCTCCATCACCCGGGAGAACCCTTCCTGGAGTTTTTCCCTGCTGGCCAGGGGGGGATGAAGGTGGTTCAGCATCTCCTCCACCATGAGGTACTTGCTGCTGTAGAGGAGTTTACCCCTGAGATCCCGGGCCCTGTCCAGGATCAGCTCCACCAGCCGGGCGAAGTGACCAAGGATCTTCTGGTGCTTCTCCGTGAGGGTGTACGAACGCTTGGAGTCGACCATGAGCAGGCCTCTCCCCCCTGCCAGGCGCACGGTCATGAAGGCCTTGATCTCTTCTGGCTCCGAATAGTAGGGGAGCTCGAAGCCCTTTTCCGTCAGTCCCTCCTGGAAGAAGTACTCTTTGTCCAGGGCCAGGGTGAGAATGCCGCCGTCCTCCAGGGCCAGGGCCATGGGAAGCCGGATCCTTGGGCTGAGGGAGTGGTGGGCCAGGGAGATGAGCTTCTCCCCCTTCACCAGGAAGAGGGCAGTAGTGAAAGTGTCCATAGTGTTGCTAATAAGTCTAATAATCTCCTGGAGTTCCTCTTTGAAAAGCATCCCTTCCCCTAGTTCAGGAGTGTGGCTTTATACTAAGGGTCCCCCGGCGTGGTGTCAATTGATGGGCGGAAAAATGTGGAGGTATGGGCCTTGCCCTTGCCCCTGAAAGGATTTTTGTTTACTAATTGGCTATGGCTGTGATCAAAGAGCATTCCGCCGGGGGAGTGGTGTTTCGCAGGGGTGAGGATGGGCCTGAAGTCCTCCTGGTGGCCACCAAGGGAAAGACCCGGTGGCAGTTACCCAAGGGCAAGGTGGAACCAGGAGAGAGCCCCCAGGAAGCGGCCTTCAGGGAGGTGAGGGAAGAGGGAGGAGTGGAGGGGGAGTTCATCTGTCCCCTGGACACCATCTCCTACTGGTACTACTGGGAGGGCGAGAAGCACAGGAAACTGGTGGACTTCTTTCTCTTTCGCTACCGCTCGGGAGACCCCAGTGGGCATGACTGGGAGGTGGACGATGCCCGCTTCTTCCCTGCCCGGGAGGCCCTGGAGCTCATCACCTTTTCCACGGAGAAGAGGGTCCTGGAGAGGGCCCTGGAGGTCATCCGCAAAAAGCACCTC
>JALUVF010000107.1 GCA_027020915.1 bacterium | reverse complement strand
GGGAAGACATATCGGCGGACACGGCCCGTATGAGGGAGCTCTCCGAAAAGATAAAGGAGCTGGAGAAGAGGGCCAAGGAGCTGAACGAGGAGATCAGGGACTTTCTGGCTAACCTGCCCAACCTGCCCCACCCCTCTGTGCCCGTGGGAGAGGACGAAGGAGACAACGTGGTGGTGAGGACCTGGGGAGAGCCCCGGGAGTTCTCCTTTGAGCCCAAGTCCCACGATGAGCTGGGAGAGGCCCTGGGCATCATGGACTTCAAGAGGGCGGCCAAACTGTCGGGCTCCAGGTTTGTGGTGCTCAAGGGCTGGGGGGCCCGCCTGGAGATGGCCCTTATTCAGTTCATGCTGGATCTCCACGTAAAGGAGCACGGATACACCCCCTTCATGCTCCCCTATCTGGTGACCCCGGAGACCATGTTCGCCACGGGCCAGCTGCCCAAGTTCGAAGAGGAACTGTACAAGGCCGAGAGGGATGACCTTTACCTCATCCCTACGGCCGAGGTGCCCCTGGTAAACCTCCACAGGGACGAAACCCTGGCGGAGAAGGACCTGCCCCTCTGCTACACGGCCTACACCCCCTGCTTCCGAAGGGAAGCAGGCTCCTATGGAAAGGATGTGAAGGGTATCATCCGACAGCACCAGTTCGACAAAGTGGAGCTGGTGAAGTTCACCACCCCGGAGACCAGCTACCAGGAGCTGGAGAAGCTCACGGCTGACGCCGAGGAAGTCTTGCGCCGCCTGGAGCTCCCTTACCGGGTGGTGGAGCTGTGCACGGGAGACCTGGGCTTTGCCGCCGCCAAGACCTACGACCTGGAGGTATGGATACCCTCCCAGAACCGCTACCGGGAGATCTCCAGCTGCTCCAACTGCGAGGACTTCCAGGCCCGGCGGGGAGGGATAAGATACAGACCCGCCCAAGGGGGAAAGACCCGACTGGTCCACACCCTCAACGGCTCGGGAGTGGCCGTGGGAAGGACGGTGGTGGCCATCCTGGAGAACTTCCAGGAAGAGGACGGCTCCGTAAGGATACCAAGGGCCCTGGTGCCCTATCTGGGAAGGGAACGCATCACCCCCCCATGAACATCAAAGGCCACGAAAGGATAAGGGCATATCTGGCCCGTTCCCTGGAAGGGGAACGGATAGCCCACGCCTACCTCTTTTCCGGAAGAGAAGGGATAGGAAAGAGGCTGGTGGCCCGGGAATTTGTCCTGGCCCTCCTGGAAGCCGGAGAGAAGGGGGAGGCAGAGAGGATCCTCAAAGGCATCCATCCCGACTTCAGGGAGATGAGGCCTGAGAAGGGCACCATCTCCATCGACAAGGTGAGGGAGGCCCAAGAATGGTTATCCCTGGCCCCCATGGAGGGTAAGAGGAAGGTCCTCCTGATGGACCAGGCCCACACCATGAACCGGGAATCGGCCAACGCCTTCTTGAAAACCCTGGAGGAACCACCCCCCTCCTCCACCATCATCCTCGTCACCTCCATGGCCAACCAGTTGCTGCCCACCATCCTCTCCCGATGCCAGATCCTTCGGTTTTCACCCCTTCCAGAGGAGGTGGTGAAGGAGGTGTTACTCGAGATGGGTGTGGATCCATCCCGAGCCCAGGAGGCAGCCTCCATGGCCCAGGGCTCCGTGGGCAAGGCCCTGGAACTGGCCAAGGGGAAAAAGGAGGAACTCCTGGAGAGGGCCAAGAAACTCTACGAAGGCACCCTCTCCCCCCTCTCGGCGGTGGAGTACCGGGCCTGGAAGCGGAACAGAGAGGATGTAATAAAATTCCTGGGATTCTTAAGAACCATGCTCAGGCAGGAGATGGAAAAAGGGGACAGGTCCCCTTCCCTCTGGGAGAAACATAAACTTCTGGCCAGAGTGGAAGAAAACTTATATCAATACAACCTGAACCCCCAACTAACACTGGAATACCTGGAGCTAAAATGGAGGAGATTAGGAAAGAAGGAATAGAAGCACAGGGAAGGGTGGAGTCCAAAGATAGAAGGGTCAACGGAGAAGGTAAGGAGGAGCAGAAGATTTGGGTGGTCTTTTGC
>JALUVF010000106.1 GCA_027020915.1 bacterium | reverse complement strand
ATGGAGAATGAGAGGAAACGAGACTGGCGGTTACGGCTTGGAAACCCCCCAGGATGTCCTGGCGTGGGCAGTGGAGAGGTATGGAGACAGGGTGGCACTGGCCTCCAGCTTCGGGGCGGAGGATGTGGTTCTGATAGATATGCTTTCCAGGGTTCGTCCCGGGGCCAGAGTCTTCACCATCGATACGGGGAGACTGCCCGAAGAGACCTACAGGACCATGGATGAAGTGAGGGAGAGGTACGATATCAGGCTGGAGGTGTACTTCCCCGATAATGAGCAGGTTGAGAGTATGGTGGAGAAGTACGGCTTTAACCTCTTCAGGGAGAGCATCGAGCTGAGAAAGCTGTGCTGCGAAGTGAGGAAGGTGAGGCCTCTCAACAGGGCCTTGAGGGACCTGGATGCGTGGATATGTGGACTGAGGAGGGAGCAGTCGGTCACCAGGTTATCTGTTGAGTGCGTGGAGGTGGAGCGGAGGAGAGTGGGAGAGGAAGAGAGGGAGATCGTCAAGTTGAATCCCCTTATAGATTGGTCGGAAGAGCAGGTGTGGAACTACATAAGAGAGAAGAAGGTGCCCTACAACGCCCTCCACGACAGGGGGTATCCCAGTATCGGATGCCACCCCTGTACCAGGGCTGTGGAACCCGGAGAAGACGTGCGGTCCGGTCGCTGGTGGTGGGAGCCGCCGGAGAAGAAAGAGTGTGGGCTTCACTGCAAGGGATAGGGGCAGGTTCAACAAATCAGTATGGGAGGCCATTGGTGATTAAGGCTCACGGAGGAAGTCTGGTGAATTGCATAGCAGAGGACGAGGAAAGGAGAGAGCTCCTGGAGAAGGCCCGCTCTTTGAAGGATTCGAGGAGGCTGGAGCTCGGTCCAAGGGAGGTATCGGACTTGGAGATGATAGCCATTGGTGGCTATAGCCCCCTGGAAGGCTTCATGACCAGGGAGGATTACGAGAGCACCTTGAGGTACATGAGGTTGGCTTCGGGGCTGCCCTGGACCGTGCCCGTAACCCTGGCCGCCTTCCGGGAGGAGGCCAGGGGGTTCAGGGAAGGGGATGACATCCTCCTCACCCACGGCGAGAAGGGGGTCCTGGCCATCCTTCACCTGGAGGAGAAGTTCGAATACGACAAGAGGTTGGAAGGGGAGCTGGTCTACGGCACCACCGACGAGGCCCATCCGGGGGTGGAGGCCCTCTACAGGAGGGGCCAGGTCCTGCTGGGTGGAAAGATCACCCTCATCAACCGCCCCGAACATAGAGACTTCCTGCCCTATAGGCTGGATCCGGCCCAGACCCGGAGGATCTTTCGGGATCGGGGCTGGAGGAGGATCGTGGGGTTTCAGACCAGGAACCCTGTCCACCGGGCCCACGAGTATATCCTCAAGAGTGCCCTGGAGATCGTGGACGGACTGCTCCTCCATCCCATCGTGGGAGAGACCAAGAAGGACGACATCCCGGCGGACGTGAGGATGAGATGTTACCAGGTGCTGCTGGAGGAGAGCTTTCCGGAAGAGAGGGTGGTGTTGGCGGTGAACCCTTCCAGCATGAGGTATGCGGGGCCCAGGGAAGCCGTCTTCCATGCCATCATCAGGAAAAACTACGGCTGTACCCATTTCATAGTGGGCAGGGACCATGCAGGAGTGGGAAACTACTACCCCCCCTTGGCTGCCCAGGAGATCTTCCAGGAGTTCTCCCGGGAAGAACTGGGCATAACCCCCCTGTTCTTCGATAACAGCTTCTACTGCAAAAGGTGCGGAGGAATGGCCTCCGTTAAGACCTGTCCCCACTCCAACGGGGACCGCCTGTCCCTCAGTGGCACCAGGGTGAGGGAGTTTTTGAAGAAGGGGGAGATTCCTGGGGAGTTCACCCGTCCCGCCGTTGCAGAAGTCCTGGTCCAGTGGTGGAGGAGAAGTGCCTGTTAAGGCCCTTCTCCTGCTGGTGGTAGTGGTCTCCTTTGCCCTGAGTGCAGGGGGGGCCAACTTCGCTGCCTCTTTTGGCGCAGCCTGCGGGAGTGGTGTGGTCAGGAGGAAGGAGGCTTTGTTGCTCTTCACCC
>JALUVF010000105.1 GCA_027020915.1 bacterium | reverse complement strand
GGAGGGAGGCCATCCTGGCAGGGATGAGTGCAGGGGCGGCCCTTTACGGTGCCCTCCAGCTGGCCCAAAATATGAGGAAAGGGAAGATTGTGGTCATTTTCCCCGACGGCGGCGAGAGGTATCTGAGCACAGACCTCTTCCGCTTCTAGTGAAACCGAGTGGTGAGGGATCTGGAAGACATTCTCAAAGGCTGGCTTAAGGGGGAGAAACCTGTCCTGTCTGGGGTATGGGGCTCCCTTCTGGGGTATATTCTTTTCATTTTCAGGGAAAGGCTTCCCCGTTTGCCCCTGGTGGTGGCTCCAGAGGACCAGGGGGAGGAGCTGGCATATCAGCTGGAGGCTTTTATGCCCACCGTCTTTATACCTCCCTGGGATTCAGATCCTTCTTCAGGAGTGCCTCCTTCCAGTCAGGTTCTTCGACAGAGGATGAGAGGGCTTTTCAGGCTCTTAGAGGAGGAACCCGTTGTGGTCACCACTCTCAGGGGCATGGCCCAGGGGGTGATGAGCCCTGAGGATTTTGTGGATCGTCTCCTCCTTTTGGTAAAGGGCATGACGGTGGATAGGGATGGGCTGGCCCGGGATTTGGTGAGGTTGGGTTATCAGCGGGTGGATCAGGTGGAGGGGGAGGGGAGCTTCAGTATCAGGGGTTATATTGTGGACATCTTCCCCATTAACTCTCCCAATCCCGTGAGGGTAGAGCTGTGGGGAGACGAGGTCGAATCCCTTCGGGCTTTTGACCCGATCACCCAGACTTCCCTCTCCCCCCTCAGCAAGGTGATGGTCTTCCCTGCCAGGGAGATGGTAGGGGAAGGGAGGGTGCCTTTGTTGGCCCTCCTTAAAGGGCGTCCCCTGGTCCTCGTCCAGCCTGAAGAGGTGGAGATGGAGGCGGAAAACCTTCTCTTGGAAGAGACGGACTTCTCTTCCCCCCAGGAGGTTCGGGAATCCATGGAGGAGCTCCCTGCCCTTTGGGTAAACAGCCTGTATAGAGAGGGTTTTAATCTTCCTGTGGAAGGCTATCCCCTGGCCCTGAGCCGCCTCAAGGGTGGCTCCCGTCTATCCCGAGGAACAGAGTGGATGAGGGAGAGGCTGGTCCAGGGGATGACCCTGTACGTGAGCCACCTACCCGAGGAGGGTGAACGAATGAAGGCCCTCCTGGAGGAGTACGATTTGAGGCCTGTGCTTCTGGAGGGCTTCAGGGAAGTGGAGCCGGGTCTCTATCTCTTTCCCTCCCAACTTCAGCGGGGCTTTTTCTGGCCCCAGAGGGGGGTAGCCCTCATCACTCGCCAGGAACTCCTGGGTACCAGAAAGAGGCGCCGGAAGGCCAGGGTCAAAAGGAGGGGAGATGTCCTTACCGCCCTGAGGGAGCTTTCCCCGGGGGACTACGTGGTCCACGTAGAGCAGGGCATCGGGCGCTACGTGGGTCTCAAGACCCTGGAGGTGGAGGGGGTGAGGCAGGAGTTCATGGTCATAGAGTACGCTGGTGGAGACCAGCTCCTGGTACCCGTCACCAAGCTCCATCTGGTTCAGAAATACCGGGGAGCCCAGGCCGCTCCTCCCTCCCTGGACCGCCTGGGAGGGGCCACTTGGAGGAGGACCAGGGCCCGGGTGAAGAGGGCTATTCAGGACTACGCCCAGAAGCTTTTGCGTCTGGAGGCTGAGAGACGTCTGGCCCCGGGGTACTCCTTCTCTCCTGACGGTCCTGAGCAAAGGGAGTTCGAGGAGGAGTTTCCTTTCGAGGAGACCCCCGATCAGGAGAAGAGCACCGCGGAGATAAAAGGGGATATGGAGGCACCCCATCCCATGGATCGCCTCCTTTGTGGTGACGTGGGTTACGGCAAAACGGAGGTGGCTATGAGGGCTGCCTTCAAAGCCGTATTGGACGGTAAACAGGTGGCCTTCCTGGTGCCCACCACCATCCTGGCGGAGCAGCACTATGAGACCTTCTCCCAGCGCTTCAGGAATTTTCCGGTGAACATAGAGGTCCTGTCCAGATTCAAGAGTAGGAAGGAGCAGAAGAGGATCTTGGAGGCCTTGGCCAGGGGGGAGGTGGACATCATTATCGGAACCCATAGGCTTCTATCTAGGGATGTGATTTTCCAGGATCTGGGACTGGTCATTATTGACGAGGAACACCGCTTTGGTGTGCGCCAGAAAGACAGAATGAAGGAGTTGAAGAAGGGGGTGGACGTTCTCTACCTCTCCGCCACTCCTATACCCAGGACCCTCCATTTGGCTCTCTCCGGTGTCCGTCAGATGAGCGTCATGGAAACCCCACCCCAGGGTAGAAAGCCCGTCAAGACTTACATCTCCCGCTGGTCTCCCTCTATCCTCAGGAGGGCTGTTCTGAGAGAACTGAAGCGGGGGGGAAGAGTCTTTGTGGTTCAGCCTCGGGTGGAGGGTCTGGAGGACCTGACCCAGTCTGTAAAGGTCCTGGTCCCCGACGCCCGGGTGGCCATGGCCCATGGCCAGATGAAGGAGAGGGAGCTGGAAGAGGTGATGTACCGCTTCATGAAAGGGGAGATAGACGTGTTGATCTCTACACCCATAGTGGAGTCGGGGCTGGACGTGCCCATGGCCAATACCCTGGTGGTGAAAGATGCCCACCATCTGGGCCTCTCCCAGCTCTACCAGCTCCGGGGGCGGGTGGGGAGAGAGAGGGAGATGGGCTACGCCTACTTCTTCATCCCCGGCAGGGAGGCCCTCACTCGGGATGGTGAGAGGCGTCTCCAGGCCCTCAGGGAGTTTGCTCAGCTGGGTTCCGGCCTGAAACTGGCTTTGAGGGACATGGAGATCAGGGGTGTGGGGAACCTCCTGGGGACCCAGCAGTGGGGCCATGTGTCCCAGGTGGGATTCACTCTCTATTGCCAGATGCTGGAGGAAACCATTCGCCGGCTCCAGGGCCAGGAGGTGGAAGAGGAGAGGGAACCCCAACTGGAACTGGCCCAGGAGGCCTACCTCCCCCGGGAGTATGTGGGCAACGAAAAGGTGAAGATCTCCCTATACAAACGTATTGCCCAGGCCGGAGGAGAGGAAGAGCTGGCGGAACTGGAGGCGGAAGTGCGGGATCGATTCGGTCCCTTGCCTCCACCTGCCAGAAACCTCTTTAGCCTGGCCCGGATAAAGCTCCTTGTTAAGGCCCTGGGTGGGGAGAAGCTGGTGAAGAGTCCCAAAGGGCTCTTCCTTCATCTCACCCATGCCACCCCTCTCACCTGGGAGGTCCTCTCACCCCTGGTGAAGAGGAAGAAGGTGAGGCTCCAGGGGGAGTATTTGGTCAGGCTCCTGGTGGATCCTCACCAGCTGGGAGACCTGGAAAAGCTGTTGAAGGAGTTGAGGGAGAGTGTTAGCCTTAAACAAACCTTAGGAAAGGAAGGAGTGAAAGTATGAAAAGATTTTCTTTAATTCTCTTGGCCTTCCTGCTTCTCGCGGGGGTGGCCCAGGCCCAGAAGAAAGCCGGAAAGGCGGAAAAGACCACCCCCTCTTCTCAAGTGTTGGCCGTTTTTGATGGAGAGAAGATCACACTCCAGGACTATCGGGAGGCCCTCAAGACCCTGCCTGCTCAGCTCCAGTGGGCCGTATCCCAGAACAAGGACCTGAGAACCAAGTTCCTGGACAATCTGGTGACCAAGAGGATGCTCATCAAGGCTGCCAAAGAGAGCGGAGTGAAAGAAGACGAGGAGATGAGGCGGCGCTTGGAGGAGTATAAGAATGAGCTCCTCCTGAACAGGTACCTGAAGGAGAGGCTGGGTAACATCAAGGTGACCGATGCCGAAGCCCGGGCCTATTACGAGAGGCACAAGGACGAGTTCACCACGCCCAAAGAGGTGAAGGCCAGGCATATTCTGGTGAAGAGCCAGAGTGAGGCCGGAAAGATATACAAGAAGCTCCAGAAGGGTGCCAACTTTGCCCAATTGGCCAAGAAATACTCTATAGACAAGGCCTCTGCCAAGAAGGGCGGAGAGCTGGGCTTCTTCACCAGGGCCGATATGGTGAAGCCTTTTTCTGACGCCGCCTTCTCCTTGAAGCCTGGGGAGATCAGTAAGCCTGTCAAGACCCCCTTCGGCTACCATATTATCCAGGTGGAGGAGGTGAAGCCCCCTCAGCAGAAGTCCTTCAAGGAAGTGAAAGAGGAGATCAAAAAGCAGATCTTCCAGGAAAAACAGCAGGCGGCCTTCGACAAGTTGGTGGCCCAGGTGAAAAAGAAGTGGAAGGTGGAGACCTACCCTGAGAATCTGGATCAGATCTTTAGCGGTAAGTAGTCTTACTCTCCTTTTTCTCCTCTCCGGAGGGTGCAAGGGAAGCAAATCTTCCCCGCCCCCTGGGGGGGGAGTGGTGGCCAGGGTTGATGGAGATACCATCACCCTTCAGGATCTGCGCTCCAAGCTGGATGAGCTCTCCTCGGAGGGGGGAAGTCCAGAGGTTCTTGAAGTGGCCTTGGAGGACCTCATAAAGGAGCATCTTCTCCTGCAACAGGCCCGGGAGATGGGAATCACCGTCTCAGACTCGGCTCTGGATCTCATGGTGGATGAGATAAAGAGGGACAAGACCCCCGGGGGGCTTCCTGCTCATGACCTGAGGAGGAAGCTGAAGACCATCTGGCTCATCGGAAAGGTGAGTGAGCGCTTGTGTCCTCCACCCTTTATCGGGGACAGGGAGGCCATGAGGTATTACCGGAGCCACAGAAGGGAGTTTCGGGTCCCGAAGGCCGTGGTGGCTCGCCAGATCGTGGTGGCCACTCGCCAGGAAGCCCGGGAGATTTTGAAGGAGCTGAAGAAGTCCAAGGCCAAATTCTCCCAGTTGGCCAAAGAATACTCCCTGGGCCCTGAAGGGGAGAAAGGGGGCATTCTGGGGCCCATATACCAGGGAGAGGAGCCTCCGGGATTCCAGATCCTCTTTTCCCTGAGAAAGGGGCAGATTAGCCCCATCGTGAAGTCCCCTTATGGGTATCACATCTTCAGGCTGGAGTCTGTGAGAAGGGGTAGAACTTTGCCCTTCAGGGAGGTGAAGGCTGCCATAAAGGAGAGGCTCAGGCAGAGAAGGCAGAAGGCGTGTCTGGAAAGGTGGCTGGCCCAGGCTAGGAAAAGGGCTAAGATTGAGATATACAGGGAGAAACTAATGCTACTGGAGGAAAAACCATGAAGAAGAGAGTCATCTGGCTTCTCACCGTCCTCATCACTTGTTTCCTCTTCTCCTCCCCGGCCCGGAGCGTCATAATAGAGAAGGTGGTTGCCGTTGTGAACAACCAGGTGATCACCCTCACTGAACTCCAGGAGAGGGCCATTCTCATCCGTCAGGCCACGGGGAATTCCAACATCCCTTTGAAGGAGGTGTTGCGGCACATCATTATTGAGACCATCCAGGTGCAGAGGGCCAAGAAACTGGGTCTGGACGTGCCGGACGAGGTGATAGAGGACTACATGAAGAATTTCAAGAGGGAGAACCGTTTGAGTGATCAGGACTTCCGTAGGCTCCTGAAGGAGTGGGGCATCACCCTGGAGGCTTACAAGAGGGAGATCCGAAGGAGAATTCTTATCTCCAAGCTGGTGAATCTGGAGGTGAAGTCCCACGTTGCCGTGCCGGAGGAGGAGGCAAGGGCCTACTACGAGAAGCACAAGGACAAGCTTTATCTCTTGCCTGCCAAGGCCAGGATCGCAGATATCTTCATTCCTTGGGGGGAGAACAAGGAGGCTACCCTCAAGATTGCCCAGAACATCTACGGCAAGATCAGATTGGGTGAGAGTTTTAAAAAGATGGCTGCCCTCTATTCCAAGGGTCCCAACGCCCAGGCAGGGGGCGAGATGGGATGGATAAGAAAGGGCGAGCTGGTGGAGTCTCTGGATGCATTCATATTTGCCCCCAGCACCAAGCCTGGGGACGTGAAGCTCGTGGAGACTCCCCAGGGGATCCATATCGTCAAGGTCTTGGAGAAGCAGAACAGGGACTATGTCCCCTTCCAGCAAGTGAGAAAAGAGATAGAGAAGAAGCTCTACCGCAAGGTAGCGGAGGAGAGGTACAAGGCCTGGTTGGATGAGCTTATGAAGAAGGCCTATGTGAAAGTCTTTCTCTGATGGCCCACGTGCTCTTCTTCTTCATAGACGGATTGGGGGTTCCTCCCAGTCCGGTGTTCTCTCATACTACCCTCTTCTCTCATGGCCAGAGGGGTTATCCCCGGGAGCTTCCCGGGGGTGGGTTGGCTGTGGCTGCCGATGCCAGGCTGGGTATACCTGGTCTCCCCCAGAGTGCCACAGGGCAGAGCACCCTCATCACCGGGATTAATGCCTCGGCCCTCATGGGGAGGCACGTGAGCGGCTTTCCCGGCCTCCTCCTCAAAGCTTTGATAAAGAAGAGGGGTCTCTTCGCGCGCCTCAGGGGGAAAGGGGTGTCCGGGGCCAGACTCTGCTTTGCCAATGCCTTCCGACCGGAATTCTTCGAAAAGGCCCCTTCTCGGGTCTCTGCCTCCACCTTCCACGCCCTCTCGGCGGGGGTCCCTTTGGCTACCCTGGAAGACCTCTCCAGGGGAGAGGCCTTGTACCACGACTTCACCAACGGCCTTCTGATAAAGCAGGGATATCCCCTCTCCCTTCTCTCCCCTGGAAGGGCGGGAGAGATTCTGGCCCGCCTCACGCTGAAGCACACTTTCACCTTTTACGAGTATTTTTTAACGGATCTGGCGGGGCACAAGAGGGACTCCCGGATGGCCTTCTCCGTCCTTGGGGGTCTTGAAGAGATGCTCCTTTCCCTCCTGGACCGTCTCCCCCTGGATAAGGCGGGTGTGGTGGTGGCCAGTGATCACGGCAACGTTGAGGATCTGGGAAGGAGTCCCCACACCACCAACCCGGTGCCCGTCATGGCTTGGGGCAGGGGCAAGGAGAGGGTTCTCAAGGTGAAGAGCATTCAGGACGTCCCTCTCATGGTGGAGGATCTGGTGGGGGAGGCTCTCTCTCACTTTACGGCTATGCCCACTTCCCCTACTCCCGCTTCTTTGCAGAGACCCATGACACGCACCACGTCCCCATAGGGTAGACTCCTGTCGGCCCTGATGACGGTGGAGCCTATCTTTCCCTTCTCCTTCTTTAGGTAAGTCTCGAGAAAGGCCAGGGAGGCCATCCTGCCGTTCACGAAGATGCGACCGTCGGCGGTCATCTCGATCACCAGTTCCTTCTTTTTCTCCTTCACCACTGAGGCCTTGGCTTTGGGCAGGGCCACTTCTAATCGTTTCTGGAAGCTGACAAACTGGGTGGAGACCATGAAAAAGATGAGAAGCAAAAAGACCACGTCTATGAGGGGGGTGTAGTCCAGGCTGAAGTCTTCTTCCTTCTCTTTGGAAAACCTCATATCTCACTCCTTGGGAGGCTCTGCCAGCCCCTCCAGGAAGGAGAGGGCCACTTCTTCCATCTCCACTACGTAACGGTCTATCTTGCCCCTCAGGTAGTGGTATCCGGCCAGGGTGGGAATGGCTACGATGAGGCCGGCGGCGGTGGTGAGGAGGGCCTCGGAGATGCCGGAGGCGATGAGTTCCGGGCGTCCGGTGCCTGCCTTGGCGATGACGGAGAAGGCGTGGATCATGCCCAGAACCGTGCCCAGGAGGCCGAGCATGGGGGCAAGGTTGGAGATGACCCCCATCATTCTGAGGTTGGTGGAGAGGAGGGCTGCTTCATGTTGCCCCATGCCTTCCACGGCGTGGGCCACTTCGGCCAGTCCGTAGGAGATGCGTTCCGCTCCAGCCTTTATCACCCTGGCCAGGGCGGAGTCGTATCTCTCGCAGAGACTGAGCAGGGCGTCCTGTTCCCCCCCTCGTTCTCTGAAGACTTCCAGTTCCGACACGAAGCCCAGGGGAATCACCCGGGAGCGTCTTAATGCGTAAAGTCTTTCCAGAAAGATGGCCAGAGCGATAACGGAGCAGAGGAGGATGGGGTACATGACCACTCCACCCTCCTGGATCCACGTCCACACCTTCAAAGGGCACCTCCAAAAGGGAAATCACAGCCCATAGGAATGACACAAGGCGCAGGGAAAAGCAATCCTGGGGCGGATGAAGGGGAAGGGGAGCACCCTTCCCCTTTTGTTTCACTCTACTGTTGTTCGGAGGAAGCCATGCCCAGGATCTCGTCGGGAGTGGCTTCCCTCACTCCCTTGATAAAGACCTTGAAGTGGAGGGTCTTGCCTGCCAGGGGATGGTTGAAGTCCACCGTCACGTCTTCATCGGTGACGGCGGCGATCCTGAAAGGATACTGTTCCCCTTCGGGGGTCTCCATCATCATGGTGTTTCCCACCTCCAGGACAGCGTCGGGGGGGAACTGGGAGCGGGGCACGTTGTAGATGGCCTCTTCCATTACGGGGCCGTATGCTTTTTCGGGGGAAAGCACCACTTCCAACTCCTCTCCCTCTTCCTTTCCGTCCAGGGCCTCTTCAAAGGCTGGTAGGACATTGCTCCGGCCAAAATAGAAGATAAAGGGCCTCTGGGTCTCAAAAGTGGACTCCACCAGCTGGCCGTCGTCCAGCCGGAGCTCGTAATCCAAGGTAACTACAGTGTTCTTGCCTATCTTCATCAAGCGCGCCTCCTAAGAAATTTCTCCAACCCTAAAAGATCTCTATCTCCTTGTCAAACAACAAAAACCGGAAGGAGGAATACCGTTGACTTGCCCCCATCGTGGGATTATAGAGAAGGGCACTTGGTGCCCCCGTAGCTCAGGAGGATAGAGCGACGGATTCCTAATCCGTAGGTCAGAGGTTCGAGTCCTCTCGGGGGCGCCAGATTTTTTAATGGTTTAGTAATTTTGTCTCGGAATCAGCTGCTTCTCTCCTAACCATTTCCCACCCTTTGGTCGAAATCAGGGGTTCGTTGACTTTCTTGGGATTTCATTGGGGTCCCTTTCCCTGTCTTTTGACAAACTCTCCCTGCCGATGTAGCTTCACTGAAGCCAGTGTAGTTTTATTAAAGAAAAGGAGGGGTGCAGGGATGATAGTAGACACCCATTCCCAGCTTTGGACCCAGGAGGCCCTGGCCACTTTCCCCGACTTCATGCTGGAGAGCTATCAGAAGATGTTTGGCGAGCATCTCACCCCCACCATTGAGGACACCATAAAGGACATGGACGAGGCCGGGGTGGACAGGGCCGTCATTGTGGCCGTGGATGCCGAGACCACCTTTGGATTCAAGACCCCCAACGAGCTGGTGGCCCAGGCCGTAGAGAAGTATCCCCACAGGCTCATAGGTTTTGCCGGGGTGGATCCCAGGAAAGGGGTTCTGGCCCTGAGGGAGCTGGAGTACTCCGTTAAAGAGCTGGGGCTCAGGGGGCTCAAGTTCATTCCCCATCTCAACGAGCTGAGGACCAACGATCCCCTCTTTTATCCCATCTACGAGCTGGCCCAGGACTTGGGCATACCCGTTATTTTCCACACGGGG
>JALUVF010000104.1 GCA_027020915.1 bacterium | reverse complement strand
GGGACTCCCTCTCCAGGGGGCTCTGGACGCCCTCACCCGTGATGAACTGGAAGCTCTTCACCAGATGGACCTGGCGGGTCTTGTGAGGGAGGAAAAGGACAGGTTCTCCCTCACGTACCCGGGCTTTCTGGTCCTTGACACTCTCAGGGAGGCTATGAATGCTGGACTTCCCCATCCCCGGGAGTGGGATGAGGGTTTCCGCTGGCTGGGGTCCGAGGTCATCTCCATGCTGGAGGTGGCCCGTCGTGCCCAGGGAAGGGTGGGGGAGAATCCCCTCATCTCCCGGGAGCTGGAACGTCGGTTCCTGGCCAGGGATGGGGCCCTTTCCCCCCTGGGCGAATCCATCCTGGAGGCTTACCAGCAGGCCCATCCCCGGGTCTTCATAGGTGAGGCCCTGGCTGGGGCCGTGAGAAAGAGCCCTCCCGGTCCTGGCCGCAAATCCCTCCTGCCCCTGGAGGACCACCATCAGCTGGAGCTGGAGGCCATGCGGCTCCTCACCTATTCCCTGCCCTGCGGTTACACCTACTCTTTCACCGGTCCCGGTCAGCAGATTAGGGCGGCCCTGCTCAAAGGGGTGAGTCCCGTTCATCCCATAGACCATGGACTTTTGCGTCTTCTCATCCGGGAGGATGATCTGGGGGAGGAGGACGTGACCAGGCTTATGGCCATGGGGGTCCTGGATGATGAGGGCCATCTCCTGCCGGGAGGGGTCCATCTCAGGAAGGCGGCCCAGCTTCTCTTTACCGGTCCCATCACCATGAGCCCCTCCATCCACCTTTCGGCCGTGGAGGTGGAGGTCCTGGGACTCTTCCCCGAGGCGGCCCAGTCTATACCGGGGTCCCCTTCCGGGGAAGGGGAGGGGGGCCTGGACCGTCCTTTGCCCCTTAAGGAACTCAAGGAGTTTCTGGCCAAGGCCTCTCCGGGTCTCAGCCCCAGGGAGCTCTCCAGGGCCCTCTATACCCTGGAGAGCTTCAGGCTGGTGGATTCCAGGGCAGGCGAGGAGGGTCTCCACTATTCCCTTACGCCCCTGGGCAGGGGGCTTCTACCCCTCCTGGCCGGCAAGGGGATCTCTGCCCGGGGAGTCATGGCCATCACCACCACCCGCATGGAGCACCTCTCTCCGGGGGATACCTGGTGTGAAGTGGCGGAGAGGGAGGGGTTGGTGGGCAGGGGGTACCCGACCAAGCTGGGGCGTCAGGTGGCCAGGATTGCCAGCACCGTGGAGCCGTGGCCCCTGGTGTCCGGCAAGGATGCCCGGGTTCTTTCTGCCATGCCCCTGTGGCACGGCGTCTTCGAAGATGAGGTCTTGAGGCGCTTTCCCGGGGAAGAGGAGGAGGCCAGGGAGTCCCTGGAACGCCTGGTGGCCCAGGGCATTCTCGAACTCCTGCCCGGGGGCCTCTACCATGTCACCCCCATTGGGGAGAAGTTCAAGCGGGCCCTGGCCTCCGTGCCCTCTGGGATGGAGTTTCCCCTCAATCCCCATGTGTGCCGGTTCCTCAGGGCCGTGGAAGAGGTGGGGGAACCCCTGGCCAGCGGCAAGGTTAAGCTGGCTCCCGGGCGCCGGAAAGAGGTGGAGCGCCTGGCAAACCTGGATCCCGACACCTACAGGGACGCCATGGTCCTGGCCTCCCAGTGCCGATTCTTCCTCAACGATGCCCTGACCCCTGCCGGTACCCTGGTCCTGGAAGGCATGGCCCTCCTCAGGAAAGCAAAGACGGAGTGGGAGGAGGTGGAGGTCTAAAAACATGCTGAGGTTGAGGCTGAGGCTAAGTATTAAATTGTTCTTAATCTCAAACTTGACCTTAGCCTTAGCCTGAGCTTTAGCCTCAACCTGCTTTTGCTGCTCCCAGGGCGGCGGTGAAGAGAGGCTGGGGCGGCACCAGTATCTCCGTCTCCAGCCTCTCTTCCAGCAGCCTTCTCAGCAGGGGGAGGAGGCCTCCACCACCCGTGAGGACCAGGGGGGGAGGGGCCTCCACCCTCCTCACCATGGAGGCCAGTCTCTGGGCGATGGACTCCAGGACCCCCCGGGCCATTCTCTCCAGGGGCTCTCCCCGGGCCATGAGGGAGACC
>JALUVF010000103.1 GCA_027020915.1 bacterium | reverse complement strand
GGGATGGCCCTTATGGCCATGTCCATCTTCCTTAACATGTCCAGGCTCTCCCCTATGGAGGCATGGGGCATGGTGGTGGGCATGAGGAGGAAAGAGCCTTCGTCGAAGGGAGGCATGAACTCCTTGCTGAGACCGGGAAAACTGCGGGATGCCAGAGACCAGAGGGGGGTGCCCTGTATGATACTCCTGGATATCCCCACCTTCTCTCCCACCGCCAGCACGGGGGAGAAGGTGAAATCGAAACCCTTCCACACCATGAGACCCAACAGGACGACGGAGAGGGGTATGAGGTAGAACAGGAGCTTTCTCCTCAAGAAGAAACGCAGAATGGGCTCGTAAAAGCTTTGGAAGAGCTTGAAGAAGAGCAACACCCCCCCTATGGCGAAGAGGACGAAGAGGAAATTCCTCACCTGACCCTTCTCCACCCCCAGAGGCATCCAGTGGCGGGCCAAGAGGAGAGAGACCAGAAAGGCCGCCACGAAGTTGGAGAGGTAGGAAACCCTCCTTCTGGCCCTCTCCGACAGGTAGGGGCTGGCCAGACGGTACACCACCAGGGAGACCACCATGATTCCCAGCCACCAGGAGAACTCCAGTCCCACCACCACCCCCGCCAGGGCCAGGGCCACGCTGGTGATGGTCTTGAACCTGCCCCCCGTCTCCCTTTTGAAGAAGAGGTGGATCAAAGGGGGAAGGACCACGATGGCCACGATGACCGAAGCGATCAAAGCGAAGGTCTTGGTGAAGGCAAGGGGCTTGAAGAGCTTCCCCTCGGACCCCGTCATGGTGAAGACGGGCAGGAAGGCGAACACCGTGGTGCTGATGGAGGTGACCACGGCCCCACCCACCTCCGTGGCGGCCCTGAGGATGACCTCCAGCCTGTCGGCGCCAGGAGGGGCCTCCTGGAGATGTCTGAAGATGTTCTCACACATGATTATCCCCATGTCCACAATGGTGCCGATGGCGATGGCGATCCCGGAAAGGGACATGATGTTGGAGTCCACCCCGGCCAGCTTCATGGCGATGAAGCACATGAGCACGGCCAGGGGCAGAAGGCCCGATATGAGGAGGGAACTGGTGAAGTTGAACATCATTATGATGACCACGATTATGGTGATGGTGATCTCGTCGGTGAGGGCACTCTCCAGGGTGCCCAGGACCTGGTGGATCAGATTGCTCCTGTCGTAAAAGGGGACCACCCTTATCCTGGAGACCGATCCGTCAGGCATCACCTTCCTGGGGAAACCGGGGGAAATCTCCCCTATCTTCTCCTTCACCCTCTTTATCACCTCAAGGGGATTATCCCCGTAGCGGGCCACCACCACACCCCCCACCACCGGCGCCCCTTCCTTATCCAGGGCCCCCCGCCTGGGGGCGGGTCCCAGGGTGACCCGGGCCACATTCTTGATGTAAATGGGGACGTTGTTCCTCTCCCTGATGACGGTGTCCTCCAGGTCCTGGATCCTCTTTATGTACCCCAGCCCCCTGATGAAGTACTCCACGCCGTTGATCTCCACCGTCCTGGCCCCCACGTCGATGTTGCTGTTCTTCACCGCCTTCAGTACCTGGGCTATGCTCACCTGATAGGCCCGCATGGCATCCGGGTTGACGTCGACCTGATACTCCTTGACATAGCCCCCGATGGAGGCCACCTCACTCACGCCCTCCACGGACTCCAGGGCGGGCTTCACGTACCAGTCCTGGAAGGTGCGCAGCTCATGAAGGCTGAAGCCCTTTCCCTCCACGGTGTACCAGAAGATCTGGCCCAGGGCGGTGGCATCGGGCCCCAGGGTGGGCACGGCGTCCCGGGGCAGGTACCTCTGGGCCACGTTGAGCTTCTCGATGATCCGGGAGCGGGCCCAGTAGAAGTCCACGTCCTCCTTGAAGATCACGTACACGCTGGAGTAACCGAAGTAGGAGTAGCTCCGGATGGACTTCACCCCGGGGACGCTGAGGAGGGCCACCGTGAGGGGATAGGTGACCTGATCCTCCACATCCCGGGGGGAGCGCCCCGGCCACCTGGTGAAGACTATCTGCTGGTTCTCTCCTATGTCGGGGATGGCGTCTACGGGCACCGGCGACCTGGGGAA
>JALUVF010000102.1 GCA_027020915.1 bacterium | reverse complement strand
CACAGCCAGAACGGGTTTGCCCGTACGCCTCTTAAGAAACTCCAGTCCCGGCTTCAGGATATCCAGGCTCCCCCGAAATTTATTCACCACAAAGCCCGCCACCAGCCCCCTCTCCTGGGGAGTGAAGAGATCCAAGGTACCCAGAATGGAGGCAAACACCCCACCCCTGTCGATATCGGCCACCAGGAGGGCAGGGGCCCGAAACTCCTTCATCAGGCCCGTATTCACAAAATCCCCTTCCTTCAAGTTCACTTCTGCGGGACTCCCCGCCCCTTCGGCCACCACCACCTGGTACTCCTCGAGGAGCCTCTCCAGGGCCTGGTAAGCCACAAGGCAGGCCCTGTCCCGGTAAGCACGAAAGGTGGCGCTCTCTACCACTCCGGCACTCCTGCCCATGAGGATGAGCTCGCTTCTGGAATCCCCCAGGGGCTTAAGGAGGACGGGGTTCATACCCACCCTGGGTTCCACCCCCGCAGCCCGGGCCTGGATCACCTGGGCCCAGGCCATCTCACCTCCCTTCACGGCGCAGGCGTTGAGGGACATGTTCTGGGCTTTGAAAGGTGCCACCCCCACGCCCCGCCTGGACAAATAACGACAGAGGGCGGCAACCAACGTGCTTTTGCCCGCCCCCGAAGTGGTACCAAGAACCAAAATGACCCTACCCACGTCCCCTCTCCTCAAAGGCCAGCCACAGCATCCACTCCGCCAACCATTAATCCACAATGGAGCTCCAATCCAGCCTTTTTGATTAAAACCTGATAAACCCGCCCCCGAGACCCCCGCGGATACCCTGCTCCCGAAAAGGCAGGAACAATCCCGGCAGGGGAAAACACAGGGGTAAGACCCCGGATCAGCTCAAAGAAGCAACATGGCGGAAGTGGGTGGGAATCGAACCCACCAGCCCCCTTTTGGGAGGCTCACCGGATTTGAAGTCCGGGGGCAGCACCAGCCACCATCCACTTCCCCAGGGTAGTGGGTGCTATAACTTCACAAGAGCCATACTGTCAATCGGGACCCGAACCGTAAAAAGGGGGACCCTTAGAGGTCCCCCTTTTACCCCTTCTATATCAACCCTCATTCACCCACCAAGGTGCTGTAGATCCATCCTATCCTTCCATCTGGCAGGGTCACCTGATACCAGCCCCCTTGCCTTCCCATAGCCCTCAGGGTGGTACCAGGAGCAACGGTGGTGACTACGGAGTGAGTGGTACCGGGACCAGACCTCACGTTGGCCGTCTTCAGGGCGTGCAGCACTTTCACCTGGGGAAAGCTCATGTACTCGGCCGAAGGAGCAGGGGAAGTGGAGGAGACAGGTTGACCCGTGGCACCATACCGGTAATAGCTCTGGGGCACCATCTGGGCAATGGCATTGACGGCATTCTGGAGCATGACCCGGATGGCCTTCTCCATGGGAGTATTCTTGTAGGCGCCCAGGGCTCCGCCCAAGAACACGTGCCTGCTCACCCTGGCACCGAGCCCCCCTCCGATGCCCCAGCTTGTGGCCTTCCCCTCCACGGTGGTAGCGTTGATCACCCTACCTGTCCTCACGTCAACTAGGCGAATGTCAGCGGCTATGTAGGCGTTCTTCATTTTGGCACCCACGCCTCCGAGAACGCCTCCGAAGAGCCCTCCCAGGGCACCCCCGCCCCCTGTATAATTGGGCTCAAAGGCGGTAATGGCACCTACCACCAATACATCAGCGGATTCTACCTGGCCTTTCTGGACGGCCTTTCTCTGGTTTACATACCCGGACTGGCCCAGCTCCAGTTCCTTTTTCACCGCTTCAAACCCCTCACCTCTCTCCAGAACCACGAAACGTCCGGTACGGAAGAGGGCAGTGGCCAGCATATCCGAAAGGCCACCGCCAATCTCGCCGCTGCATTTGGCCGCCTTGCACTTGAAACTGGCCACCGCTATCCTGGCCTTGGGACCATGGTAAGTAAGGGCCTCCTGCACCGTGGGGCCACCCGTCTGCACGTTGGTGGTGGTTTCGGTACAGGCCGAGATGGCAACGGCTACCAATGCAAGCAAGAGCACTTTGGCTACTCTACCCATTCCCTTCCTCCTCACAAAGAGAGTTTTGTCCCACATTGTTTATCGAAAAAGATTACACTAGAATTGAGGCCAAAACAAGACGGAGGGTGAAACCAGTGATAATTGATACTCCCGCCCAGATCAATCCCAGATGTCTGGCCTTGGGTTCCAAGTACTTTCCCATCTTCTGGCTGGCCACAGATCCACCCATCCTGGTAGAGGGAGGGGTCTCCGCCGTTATACCCCGGGTTTTGAGAGAGATGAAGGAGCTGGACCTTGCCCTCCCCCAGGTCCTCATCCTCCTCCACGAACACAGTGACCATGTTCTGGGAGCCCCTCCCCTCAGAAGGGCTCTCAACCTGGAGATTCTGGCCTCCAAAGAATCCTCCCAGCTTTTGGCCAAGGAGAAGGTGATCAAAGGGTACAGGGAGGCGGACCGATTTTTCACCCACGTGCTCAAATCCCGGGAAGAGGGAGAGGAGGGCCCATGGGAGACCTTTCCCCCCATCCATCCGCTAGAAGAAACCTCCCTGCCCTCAGGTCTCCATATCCTATCCACCCCAGGCCACAGTCCCGGCTCCATGGCCCTGTTCTGGGAGGAGGAAGGGATTCTCATGGCATCCGATTCTTTGGGTTACTACTCCTCTCGGGGGAAACACTTCCCTCTCTTCTTCCAAAGTCTGGAGCTCTACCTCAAGTCTATCCGACTCATGGCCCAGACGGAGCCCGGAATCCTGGTTCTGGGACACCTCCAGTGCTTCTTTGATGAAGAGGCAGAGGAGATTTTTAAGAGGTCTCAAGAAGAGGCCCTCACCCTGGCCCAAAAGGTGAAAAGGGCTGGCGACATGGCCCAAGAGATGGTATACAAGGCCATCCGCCAAGACGAGCTTGTCACCTTCTATCCCCGAGAGACCATCCAGGAGTGCGCCAGGCTCCTGGTCAAGAGGTCCCAGGAAGCCTAAGGGGAAGAGATGCACCTCTCTTTCTATCTCTATATCACCACTCTGGCCAAAGTAGCCGCCATGGTATTTGGCGGAGTGATCATAGGAAAGGTACTGGAGGAAAGGGGATGGACCCGCTTTTTCCGAAAAGTCACCCGCCCCATCCTCAAGACGGCCCACCTTCCCCTCTGCTGTGAAGGCGCCCTCATCACCGCCCTGGTTTCAGGATTCGCCGGAGATGCCCTCATCTCCCTCCACTACCGGGAGGAGGAGCTCACCTCCAGACAGGTGATCCTGGCCTCTATGATCCTGAATCTGCCCCTCTTTCTCTCCTTTGTTCCCCTCCTGGTAGGCATCGTCTACCCCCTGACAGGATGGGTGGGACTGGCCTATCTGGGAACCCAGATTGCCGCCAGTCTGGGACTCATGGTAACGGCCATGGGTATAGGCCACGCAACTTTCCCTCCCGTGCCTCCCACAGAGCACTCCAACGGAGATCAATCCACAGAACCCTCCATGATCCAGGTCCTGAAAAAGGCCACCGCAGAGGCCTCCAAGGTGACCTTCAGGATCCTGGTCATAGCAGGACCTGTCATGGGTCTGGTCTTCTATCTGGTGAACGTAGGCTTCTTCCAGGGTCTGGAAAAAGGGCTGGCCTCTCACATCCGCTTCCCTGGTCTATCGCCCCAGGCCCTGGCCATCACCGCCGCCCATGCCCTCCACATAGCCGGAGGCGCTGCCGTGGCCGGAGGTCTCCTCAAGGCCCACCTTGTCACCCCCAAGGAAGCCCTCTTGGCCATGGTCCTGGGTAACGTAGTGGGCACCCCCATTCGTAGCATCAGGATGGCCTTACCCAGATACCTGGCCCTCTATCCCCCTAAACTGGCCGTAAGCATCATCCTGTGCACCCAGGGAGTCCGGGTCCTCATGGTGTTACTCCTCTACTTCCTCATCCTGGGACTCTGGTAAGGGAACCTCCACATCCAACCACGGTGCATGCTGCTGGGCACCGTAAACGTCGGTGTCACCCACACTCCCCGAGGGCACTGGCCTCACTATGGTGGCCTTTATGGCTCTGGCGGCAGGGACAAATACGAGGTGGAGGACGTGCTCTGAGGGAAGACCGTACAATCTGGCCACCAACTCCTTGGTGATAACCCCCGAGTTCCTCACCCTCCGGAAGGTCTCAGGATCGGGAAAGATGAGATCAAAGGTGAGCTCGAAGGGACCGGCGTTCTTGCTCCTGACGATCTGGGCCAGATCTCCCAGTTTCATCTCTCCTCCTTGCTTTATCTTCCTCCCATCCGTAATCTTGAAAGAAAAAGGGGGGAAAAGGCAACATGGGTAAGGTGGAAGAACTCTACCAGTGGTTCTACCAGAAAAGAGCAGAGAAGTGCGCCCAGGCCCTAACGAAAAACGGCTTTCACGTCCAGGTCTTTCCTGATACCACATCGGCGGCCCAAAGAGTCCTTGAACTCTGCCGGGAAGCCCAGAGCATCGGCTTTGGAGGCTCCCTCACACTGGGCCAGTTGGGCATCTACAAGGCCCTGAGGGATTCAGGAAAGACCCTCCTTCACCACGGGCTCCCCCACCTAACTCCCCAGGAGAGGATGGAGATAATGCGCCAGCAGCAAACGTGTGACCTCTTTCTCTCTTCCACCAACGCCGTCACTCTGGACGGTAAGCTGGTGAACATTGACGGCACGGGGAACAGGGTGAGCGCCATCTCCTTCGGTCCCCAGAAAGTGGTGGTGGTGGCGGGGGCCAACAAAATCGTCGCCAATGTGGAGGATGCCATACAGAGGATCAAGGAGTACGCCGCACCCATGAACTCTAAAAGGCTGGGATTCGACACACCTTGCGCCACCACAGGGTTCTGCGCCGAATGTTCCTCTCCCCGGCGCATCTGCAACATCGTCACCGTGCTGGAAAAATGTCCCCCCCGTACCCCTATCCACGTCATCCTGGTAGCCCAGAGTCTGGGGCTCTAGGCCCTCATCCCATCTCCCTCAACTCTATCCTGAAAGGCTCCAGGGGATCATCCACCCGGACCAGGTGGTGGACATTGAAAGAATAGACAGGCCCCATGGGAATGTCCGAGGGAGAGTAGAGAAGGGCCAGATTCCCAGCCGTGGCCTTCCTGCCCTCATAATGGTAATGCATGAGAAAAGAACGGGCAAAGGAACATAGGGCCTGGGCTTTCTCCTGGGAAGGGGCCACGGCCTCGAAAACCAGACCCAACTCATGGGAAGTTATGGCCTCTACAGGTTCCAAGGGGCCCATGACCCCGTCCCTACCGTACACATGGAAGAGCACCTGCCAGTCTCCGGGACCGAAGTACTCCCTCAAGGCCTTCCTGGTGGCTTCCTCCCACTCCTCCACCCTGGAAATCATGATGGGATCCCTGACACCCCCGATGAATATAGAACGGTAGGCCTGGTGACGGGCTCCCTCCAGCTTTATCCAGCACTCCGAAGCAGGGTCGAAAGCCGACCCCCTCACCTCCACTCCCCTGGGAGTCACCTGGCGGAAAGAGACGTTTTCCAAGTTTAGCACCCCTTCAGGCCCGGGTATGAGGAGGGGATGGGACTTTTCGTAGAGGGTATGGGCCGCCACCGACACCTCCGTACACCTCCTGGCAGGATTCATGGGCTCCACGAAGAAGCGGTCTTCTCTGAGGATCCCCAGCATAGAATCGGAAGCACTTCCCGGAACCGAAGCCATGGCCCCGCACTCCAGTATCTTACCCAGGTGAAAGGCCAATCCCGGAGGAAAGCCCTTCCAGATGGCGAAGGATGCAAAGATGGCCGGATCGTTGGACCTTCCAGCAATGACAATTCTGGCCCCAGACTCCAAAGCCTCTATGTAAGGGGCCACTCCCATGACGGCCACTATCCTGGCGGCCTCCTCCACATCTCTGGAGGTGAGGGGCTCCACGGGCCCCAGGGACTCAACCTCTCCCCGGGAGAGCTTCTCCAGCAGCCATCTCTTCTCTACATCGGACCAGATGACAGCAACTGGGACCCTCCTTCCCAGCCGGCCCAAAATTTCCCCCAGTATGTCCAGCACCCATTCCACGTGCTCCCTGGCTCCCCCTCCCCCCGCCGAACCCACCAGGAGGGGAATATCCAGCTCCAGGGCCCCTTCCACCATGAGAGAAAGGTCCCTCCTCACCGCATCCCCAGGGACCGTAGGCTTACCCGAACCCAGCCGATAAGGACCGGCATCGGTGGAGCCACTGTCTACGCCTATCATATGGGGAGATCGAGAAAGACCCTCTTCCAGAGACTCCCGGGGATACCCGTATCCCAGCATTCCTTGAGGAGAAAGGAGTCTCAATTCATCCATAAATGTTCCTTGTAGCACAAAGGCTGGGAAAAATACACAAATGACCGTCTCCAGGTTGTAATTCAGTAAAACTTTTTATAATATTTAAAACTGAGTGGAGGGAAATAAGGAAGGAGACCAAACCTAAAGTATGGGAGAAGTTGTTCTCCGAAAAGGAGAAGGAACGGCTATTATCACCCTAAACAGGCCTCCCTCTCTGAACGCCCTCAACACTTCCCTCACAAGAGAACTCCTCAAGATATTGGAAAGCCTGGAGAGAAGGGAGGAAGTAAAATCCGTTATCATAACAGGCGAAGGAAAGGGATTCTGCGCCGGGGGAGACGTCAAAGAGTTCTATCAGGAGCAGGACCGCTGGAGCTACATTATGGAACTGGCGGGGATCCTCCACCAGTGCGTCATCTCCATCAGGAGGATGCCCAAACCCGTGATAGCCGCCGTCAATGGTGTGGCCAGTGGAGCGGGCATGAGTCTTGTGCTCACCTGCGACCTAGCCGTAGCAGATGAAAAGGCCCTCTTCAACATGGCGTACATCAAGATCGGGGCCTCTCCCGATGGAGGCGGGAGCCTCATCCTGAGCCGTACCCTGGGACTGAAAAGGGCCTCGGAGCTTATCTACTCCGGACGCATGGTGAGCGCCCAGGAGGCCCTGGCATTGGGCCTGATAAACCGTATCGCCCCCCAGGGCAAGGCATTGGAAGTGGCCCTGGAAATGGCCCGGGAGTTGAACCAGGGTCCCCCCCTGGCCATGGCTGCATGCAAAGAGCTCATAAACAAGGTCCTCTTCCCGGACCTGGAGTGTCACCTGGAGGCAGAGAGGAGAAGCATCTCCCTTCTGGGTACCAGCCAGGACTTCCACGAGGGCCTGGAGGCCTTCTTGGAAAAGAGAAGTCCAAAATTTAAAGGAGCGTGAGCCTTGATAAAAGAAGCGGAAAAGAAGAAAGAGAGGATCAACCACATCCTTGAGGCCGCCACCTGTCTTTTCAGTGAAAAGGGCTATGCCAATGTGACGGTCCAAGAGATCGCCGACCGGGCAGGGTTGAACAAGGCCACCCTCTACTACCATATGGAAAGCAAAGAGGAGCTTCTCTTTTCCATTTTCGACACCATCTGCTCCCTCCTCATCCGCAAGTTCCGGGAAGTGATGAAACGGCCCGTCTCCCCCGCCCAGAAGCTCAGGGACATCATCTACGTCTACCTGGACACACTGTCGAAGCATCCCCAGGCCTTTCGGGTGTTCGTCAGTGAGGGCAGGGAGCTCAAAGGAAGCCACCAGAAACACATCCACCGGGAGTGCAACCTTATGATCCGCATCGTGGAAGAGATCCTCCACGAAGGGGTGGAAAAGGGCCTCTTCCGGCTACCGGACATCACCACGGCCACCCTGGCCATACTGGGCATGTGCAACTGGGCTGCCCATTGGCTTCCCTCCCACCAGGAGATCCCCGTAGACCACGTGTGCCAGACCTTTTTCTACCTCATCACCCAGGGCATCCTCACCTGAGGATGTCCTTCCCTTGAACACCCCTTCTCATCTATAATCTTCCCACTCAATGACGGGGAGGTGCGTATGGATAGCGTGGTTATTGTGAGTGCGGTCAGAACGGCCATAGGAGACTTTGGAGGAGCCCTCAAGGACGTATCCGCCGTAGATCTGGGGGCCCTGGTCATAAAAGAAGCCGTGAATCGGGCCGGCATAGACCCCACCATGGTGGACGAAGTCCTCATGGGCAACATCTTCCAGGCAGGCCAGAAGGCAAACCCCGCCCGCCAGTCCACCCTCAAGGCCGGCCTTCCCGTGGAGGTCCCTTCCCTTACCCTCAACAACCAGTGCGCATCGGCCATGAGGGCCATGACGGCGGGCATGCAAAAGATCAAGGCGGGAGATGCCGAGATTGTGGTGGCCGGGGGCATGGAGTCCATGACCCAGATCCCCTATGTCTTAAAAAAGGCCCGTTTCGGCTATCGCCTGGGAGATGACAGGGTCCTGGATTCCCTCCTCTACGACGGCCTCATCGATGCCTTCTACAACTACCACATGGGGGTCACCGCCGAGAATCTGGCGGAGAAGTACAACATCACCCGGGAGGAGCAGGACAAACTGGCCTACGACAGCCACATGAGGGCGGTGAAGGCTATCCAGGAGGGCAAGTTCGAAGATGAGATCGTGCCCGTCATGGTCCCCCAGAGGAAGGGGGAACCCGTTCCTTTTACCACAGACGAGCATCCCAGGGCAGACACCACCCTGGAGCGCCTGGCCAAGCTGCCTCCCGTCTTCAAAAAGGACGGGACGGTGACGGCGGGCAACGCCTCGGCCATAAGTGACGGGGCGGCCTGCACCGTCCTCATGTCTGAAAAGAAGGCCCAGGAGCTGGGGATCGAGCCCATGGCCAGAATAGTGGCCTGTGGTCTGGCAGGGGTGGACCCCAGCATCATGGGATGGGGTCCCGTGCCCGCCACCAGGCTGGCCCTGAAGAAGGCTGGCATGAAGCTGGAAGACATGGGCCTCATTGAGCTCAACGAGGCCTTCGCCGCCCAGGCCCTGGCCGTCATCAAAGGCCTGGGTCTGGACTGGGAGATCACCAATGTTAACGGATCTGGCATATCCCTGGGACATCCCGTGGGGGCCACGGGGTGCCGCATCGTGGTCACCCTCCTCTACGAGATGAGGAGAAGGAAAGTGAGGTACGGTCTGGCCACCCTCTGCCAGGGAGGGGGCATGGGCAGTGCCCTCATCGTGGAAAACCTCATGGGCTGAAAAAAAGGGGCCCTATAAGGGCCCCTTCCTTCTTACCGGGGTCTGTCAGTTCTGCCCCATGCCCATCATGCCTGATCCCAGGACCTGTTTCATCTTCTCTTTGCCGATGATCTTCTCCATCTGGGCCAGGGTCTTCATCCTCAACTGGGCCATCCTATCCCTGGCCTGAAGCATGAGATCATAATGCTTCTGGGTATTCTGGGAGCTGCATCCCTCTTTCATCATGCACTCCTTCCACAGGTCCCTCTGCTGCATCATCTCCACCATGTAAAGGGCGCCTTTGGAGGCCACTTCCTTCTCCAGCTTCATCAGAGCCTTTCTCTCCTCAGCCGTGGCCACCTTCATGGCCTTCCGGAAGACCATGTGAAGCCTCATCATACCCATGCGGGGACCCATCATGCCCTGCATGCCCATGCCCATCATGCCCATACCCATGCCCCCCCTTCCCATCCTCATGCAGGGGGGCTGTTGAGGGGTTGACTCCGAGGCCGTTCCCTTCTGGGCGCTGCCGGGACCCATCATCTTACCCTGCCCCATACGGGCCGTACCCACTCCAACAGCACTGAAAACCACAGCAAAACTGAGCA
>JALUVF010000101.1 GCA_027020915.1 bacterium | reverse complement strand
TGGGCTGGGCCAGCTTCACCTGGAAACCATCGTGGAACGTCTCAAGAGGAAATTCGGGGTGGAAGTGGAACTCCAGACCCCCAAGGTCCCCTACAAAGAGACCATAAAAAAGAAGGTGAAGATGCAGGGCCGCTACAAAAAGCAGACAGGAGGCCGAGGCCAATACGGAGACGTATGGATCGAGATAGAGCCCCTGCCCAGGGGATCGGGATTCGAGTTTGAAGACCGCATAGTGGGCGGGGCCATTCCCCGCCAGTACATACCCTCCGTGGAAAAGGGAATCCGGGGGGCTATGCAGGAAGGGGTCCTGGCAGGTTATCCCGTGGTGGACGTGAAGGTGATCCTCTTCGATGGCTCCTTCCACCCCGTGGACTCTTCCGATCTAGCCTTCCAGATCGCCGGCTCCATGGCCTTCAAAAAGGCCGCTGCCCAGGCCAATCCCGTGCTTCTGGAGCCCATCATGACTCTGGAAGTCATTTCTCCAGACGACTGCGTGGGGGACGTTATAGGTGACCTCAACGCCAAGAGGGGCAAGATCCTGGGGGTAGAGTCCAAGGGCAAGAACCAGATCATCAGGGCCCAGGTGCCCCTGGCAGAGATCCTCCGCTACGCTCCCGAGCTACGCTCCATCACGGGAGGAAGGGGCACCTACTCCATGGAGTTCTCCCATTACGAAGAGGTGCCTCCCCATCTGGCCCAGAAGATCATCGAAGAGAGCAAGGGGGAAGAGGGGGAAGGCTGATTGAAGAGACCTCTTCCCAGGGTCAACCTGAAAACGGATCTTCCCCCAGGGAGCGAAATGGAAAAGAGACCCAAAAAGACCGGGCCCCGCTACCTCATACTGGTGGCGGGGCTCTTTGCCCTCATTGCCCTCCTCTTCTACTTCAAAGGGCCTAGAAGGCCCCGGGTTCCTCCGAAAGAGATGGTAAAACCGGAGGCACCCCATCCCAAGCCCTCCATCCCCAAGGGGAACACCAGAGAAACCTCTCCCCCCTCCCGGGTGACACCCAAGGCCCAGGAACAGGCCAGCCCCTCACCACCACTCAAACCCTCCGAAAAGGAGACTCTCCAAAAGCCCAAAATGGGAGAGGCCCTCATGCGGATCGCCCTATTCCCGGGCCAATACCCCCAACACGTGAAAGGGATCCTTCGCCAGAAAGGAATAGACTTCCAAGCAGGGAAGATGGAGAGCACCACCACTCTATGGAGAGTGATGGTGAAGGCCTCCAGTCCGGGAGGCACTCTGGAGTCTCAAAAGTTGGGAAAGATTATGAGAGTCACCCCTTGGAAGCTGAAGAAGAAAGGAGCCATGTACCTGGTGGTGGCCTCTTTGAAAGACAGAGACAGGGCCCAACGGCTCACAGAAAACCTCAAGGGTGCGGGATTCCCCAGCACCCTCTCACCCGTCAGCGGTCGGGTGAAGCTGGAAGTCTTTTCCTTCACCGTGAAGAAGAGAGAATGGGACACTCTGAAACCCCTCCTGGAGAAGCTGGGGGCTCAGGTCCTGGAAGAGCAGGCCCTGGACCATAAAGCCTCCCTCTCCCAACCCACGTCCACCACTTCCCAGGGGAATGGCTCTCCCCTTCCCCTCTCCCGGTGAAGGTAGTAGTCAAAGCTCAAATTGCAGTGCTTCAGAGCCCGGGACCAGCTTCCCCCGAACTCTGTCCAAGCCAAAACCAAGGCCTCCCCCACCTTTCTATCACCTCGAGAGATCAACCCCTGGAGGATAGACCACTTGGGACCCTCCCAGGTGACCGTCACCCCCTTCACCCTCCTCAAACCCGCCTCCACCTTCCTCATCTTCTCCCTCAACCTCTCTCGAACCTCCATGGGTTCCCACTGAAAGGGGGTGTGGGGTTTGGGTACAAAAGGCGCCAAGCTCAGGGAGACCCGGGGCGGGGAAAGCCCCCTTTCCCTACACCCGTGGAGAATCTTTTTGGGAAAAGCCACCAGAGCCTCCAGGTCCCCGTCCCCCTCCCCGGGCAAGCCAACCATGAAGTAGAGCTTCAGGGTTTCCGCACCCTCTTCCACGCAGTAAAGAAGGCGATCCAAGATGAAATCCTGGGGGAAGGCCTTGCCCACTATCCTCCTGAGCCTCTCGGTAGCCGCCTCAATACCGAAAGTCACCCTCCTGCTCTCCCGGGCCACCCTCTCCAACAGAGGGAGAGGAGAATCGAT
>JALUVF010000100.1 GCA_027020915.1 bacterium | reverse complement strand
AGGTCGGCGATGGTGGTGTCCTCTGTCTCCCCGGAGCGGTGGGATATGACCACCTTGTACCGGGCCCTGGTGGCCATCTCAATGGCCTCCAGGGTCTCTGTCAGGGTGCCTATCTGGTTGAGTTTGATGAGAACGGCGTTGGCCACATGGGACTGGATGCCCTTTTTGATGATCTTGGTGTTGGTGACGAAGATGTCGTCTCCCACCAGCTGGATCTTGTTGCCCAGGACTTCCGTCAGGTGGCGCCAGCCCTTCCAGTCGTTCTCCGCCAGCCCGTCTTCTATGGATATGATGGGGTATTTCTCCACCAGTCGGGCGTAGAACTCCACCAGCTCTTCATAGCCCTTTTCCGGTTTGTCCTCGGCCTTGAGGATGTAGAGGCCGTTTCTGTAGAACTCGCTGGCGGCGGGGTCCAGGGCGATGGCCACGTCGTCGCCGGGGGTGTAACCTGCCTTCTCGATGGCCTCCACCAGGACGGCCAGGGCCTCCTCGTTGCTCTTCAGGTCGGGGGCGAAGCCCCCCTCGTCACCCACATTGGTGTTGTGGCCCTTGGCCTTGAGGACGGCCTTGAGGTGGTGGTAGACCTCGGAGCCCATTCTCAGGGCCTCAGCGAAGGTGGGGGCTCCCCAGGGGACGATCATGAACTCCTGGAAGTCCACGTTGTTGTCGGCGTGGACCCCTCCGTTGAGGACGTTCATCTGGGGTACGGGCAGGACCCTGGCCTTCACCCCCCCGATGTATCGATACAGGGGCATGTTCAGCTCTAAAGCGGCGGCCTTGGCCACGGCCAGGGATACCCCCAGGATGGCGTTGGCCCCCAGGCGGGACTTGTTCTCCGTGCCGTCCAGGTGAATCATGGTCTGGTCGATGAGGACCTGATCCAGGGCGTCCAATCCCAGGAGCTCCGGGCCGATGACCTCGTTCACGTTGTCCACGGCCTTTCTCACTCCCTTGCCCAGGTATCTTTCCTTCTCACCGTCCCTGAGTTCCAGGGCCTCCCTTTCCCCCGTGGATGCCCCCGATGGCACCCCTGCCCGGCCTACAGCTCCCGAATCTAGGAGGACTTCCACTTCTATGGTGGGGTTGCCCCTGGAGTCCAGGATCTCCCTTGCCGTCACATCCAGAATCTCACTCATCCTCTGCCTCCTGAGGTTTTTTCTCGGCTTTATTGATGGTTATCATAGGGCCCGGTGAAAAGGCCAGATCTTTGCCTATTTCTCACCTTTAAAGTTTTCCGTGCCTTTGGTAGGCTTGGGGGCAAAAAGGAGGGTTTGAGATGGTCCGCCCCACCCTTTTCGAGCTCAATCACTTATGTAATGAAGAGGCCTGGAGGCTCTTTCGCATCATTGGGGACTTCGTGGAGGGTTTCGATTCCCTCCCGGCTTTCCTGCCAGCGGTCACCGTCTACGGTTCGGCCCGGGTGAAGGAAGGGGACAGGGTGTACGAGCTGGCCCGCCAGGTGGGGAGGGAACTGGCCGGGGCGGGTTTCTCCGTCTTTACGGGGGGAGGCCCGGGAGTGATGGAAGCGGCCAACCGGGGGGCCTTTGAAGTGGGGGGAAAGTCTGTGGGATTGAATATTGAACTTCCCCATGAGCAGAAGTCCAACCCTTACACCACCCTCACCCTCAATTTCCACTACTTCTTCGTTCGCAAAGTGATGCTGGTCCGGTATGCCACGGCCTTTGTTCTTCTGCCCGGAGGGCTGGGAACCCTGGACGAGTTCTTCGAGACCATCCTCCTCATTCAGACCTCCAAAATCCAGCCCTTCCCCGTGGTGCTGGTGGGCAGGGAGTACTGGGAGGAGCTGGTGGGGTGGCTCAAGAGGGGTGTGTTTGCCAGGGGATACATCTCCAGGGAGGATCTGGACATCTTCCACGTGGTGGATGGGGCCAGGGAGGCGGTGGACAGGATCATTCACTGGTACAACGAGCATGAAAGGGAGTTTGTCATATGAGGTGACCCATGAATAAAGGTCTTTTCATCATAGAGGTTATCGCCTGGGTCAATGTGGTGGCCGTCCTGGTATGGTTCGGCATCTGGTTCTTCCGCCGCAGGATGTGAATTGAGCCAAGGGGGGCCTGGACCCTCCCCTGGCTCTGTCAGGCGTCAGAGGGAGAGGATGATCTCTTCTATCTCCCGGTATCTGGCTATGGTCTTTTGAATGATCTCAGGGGGCAGAGGTG
>JALUVF010000099.1 GCA_027020915.1 bacterium | reverse complement strand
CCCAGCTCTTTGGCTGCTCTCTCCCCTCCCCCCTCCTTGAAGATGTAGATCACCTCTCCACAGTGGGGACACACCAAGCCGCTCATGTTCTCCACGATACCCAGGACGGGAACGTTCAGTTTCTTGCTGAAGTTAACGCTCTTCCTGGAATCCAGGAGAGCCACATCCTGGGGGGTGGTGACGACGATGGAGCCGTCCATCTCTTTTATGAGCTGGGCCATGGAGAGGGGTTCGTCTCCCGTTCCCGGGGGCAGGTCTACCAGGAGGAAGTCCAGGTCTCCCCAGTTCACCTCGCTCAAGAACTGACGCAGGGCGCTCATCTTCAGGGGACCCCTCCAGATCACCGGGGTGTCCGAATCCCGAAGGAGGAAGCTCATGGAAACCACCTTTAACCCAGTCCTCACCTCCAGGGGCTCTATGCCCTCGGGGCTCATGGCCAGCCTCCTGCCCTCCACTCCCAGCATGAGGGGAATGTTGGGCCCGTGGAGATCGGCGTCCAGGAGGCCCACTCGGTAACCCCTTAGGGCCAGGGCCCAGGCCAGGTTGGCGGCCACGGTGGACTTGCCCACCCCACCCTTGCCGCTCATGACCATGATCCGGTGCCTTATCCTGGACAGGCGTTCCCTCAGGAGCTCTTCCTGATGCCTCATCTGCTCCTGGGTGTTGCAGCTCGAGGCCTTGTCGCAGCTGGAACAGATCTTCTTCTCGTTGCACTCCGCCATCACTCTACCTCCAACAGGTTCTTCCAGATTTCAATAATGGTCTCCGCCCCAGGGCCTTCCTCTTCCACTGGGGCCTTGCTCTGAGCCTGAAGCCGGGGCACTTCCGGAGAGAAGGGGATCCTGCCTATCACCTCCACACCCCTGTCTCCGCACCATCTCTCTATCTCTTCGGTACGCTGGGGATTGATGTCCCACTGGTTAATGCAGACCTGGACCCGGGCCTGGAAACCCCAGGCCAGCTCCACCACACGCTCCAGATCGTGGTGCCCCGAAGGGGTGGGTTCCGTCACCACCAGAACCTGATCCACCCCTGTCATGGCCGAGATGACGGGACAGCCGATACCCGGGGGTCCGTCAATAAGGATAAGCTCCAGACCCTCTTCCTGGGCCAGCTCCTTGGCCCTGTTTCTGATAACGGTCACCAGCTTCCCCGAGTTCTCCTCCCCGGGATAGAGCCGGGCATGGGTCATGGGACCTCCCCTGGAGCGAGAGAGGAACCACATGCCCGCCTCCTTCTCCTTCAAGGTTATAGCCTCTCGGGGGCAGGCAAAGTAGCAGAGGGCACACCCGTCGCAGGCCAGAGGATCCACACGGTAATGGGGGGTTATGGCATCATAGCGGCACAGCTCCCGGCAAAGCCCGCAGCCGTCGCACTTGTCAGGGTCTATTCCGGCCACCCTGCCCCCCATGAACCTCTGGGCCTCCAGTACCTGGGGCTTGAGGATGATGTGGAGATCGGGGGCGTCCACGTCGGCGTCCACCACCACCTTCTCCGGGGGCAGAAGGGCGAAGGAAGAGGCCAGGGTGGTCTTTCCCGTACCCCCCTTGCCGCTGATGACAAGGATCTCCCTGAACCCCTTGTTCATGACCCCCTCCTCTCGTGGGCCGTCTCCAGGGTGGCCAGGAGCTCCAGGAAGCCTTCCGAAAGGGAGGGCTCGACCTCCACCAGGGGCACCCCCAGGGAGTAGGCCCGGGCCCAGTCGCCGTTGTAGGGCAGGGTGAAGAGGAGGGAGATCTCCCTCTCAAACAGATGGCGTCTCAACCTGTCGTCCCCCAGACCCGCCTTGTTCTCCACCACCCCGAAGGGAAGGTCCAGGTCCAGGAGGAGCTCTTCCACCAGGAGATAGTCGTGGAAACCGAAGGGGGTGGATTCGGCCACCACCAGGCAGAAATCGGACCCCCTAAGGGTCTCCACGAAAGGACAGGCCACCCCAGCGGGAGCATCAATGACGACCAGGGGCGCTTCCCGGGGAATCCTGGCCTTCACCTGGCGGATGAGGGGCGGGGCCATGGGTTCTCCAATGTTGAGCCTCCCCGCCAGATACACGATATCCTCCCTCCTGCCCCCCTGGATGAGACCAATGGAACGGGTGGTCTCGGATATGGCCTTCTGGGGACACACGTAAGAACAGGTGCCACAGCCATGACACAGACGGTCGAAGACCACCACCTTATGGGGCAGCACCATGATGGCGTGGAACTGGCAGGCCTGGGAGCAGGTCTTGCAGTAGTCGCACTTCTCCTCGTCCACCAGAGGCAGGGGCAGGGTGGCCTCCTCTTCCCACTCCAGGTGGGGATGGAGAAGGAGGGCGCCGTTGGGCTCCTCCACATCGCAGTCCACATAGACGGCCTGGCCCGCTGCCAGGGCCAGGCTCACGGCCACGCTGGTCTTGCCTGCTCCCCCCTTACCGCTGGCTACGGTGATGGTCATTTCGCCTTTACCCCAAAGGATCTGCTCACTTCCTGGTGCCTCCCTTCTCCAGCTCCTGGAGCCTCCTGGTGATGTATTCCAGGCGCCCCTTGATGAACTCCATCTCCTCCCTCAGGGCGGCTATCTCCTCTTCCCTGCTGCCGAACCCGGGAGAGGAAGGCATGGTGCCGAAGCCTCCCATGCGTCCCATGCCTCGACCCATGCCGCCACCGCCACCCATACCCCGACCCATGCCACCGCCGGGACCCATGCCCATGTGGGCGGGACCCGTGGCCTGGGCGGGAGCCGCTTGGAGCTTGCCCTCCTTAAAGGCCTCCACGGCCTCCTTCACCGTCATACCCTGGACTCCCAGGATCACATCCACTCCCGCCGCTGCCAGGGCCGAGGCGGCGTTGGGACCCAGATGGCCCGTGATGACCACCTGGGCACCCCTCTCGGCCACCAGCTGGGCCGACTGTATGCCCGCCCCTCCCACGGCGCTCACGTTGGGGTTGGCCACGGACTCGCCCTCCATGGTGTCCGTGTCCACGAAGACGAAATAGGCCGCCCGGCCAAACCGGGGATCCACCTGGGCGTTCAAGCCAGCACTCATGGCTGTGACACATACCTTCATCTCTATACCTCCCTAAAGGCGGTTCTAGGTTCCAAGTTCAACCTTCGGAACCCGAGGCCCCTCATCCTTCCTCTTTTTTGCATCCCTCGCCGTGCTCGTGGGGCGCGCACAGACCCCCCTGGAACTCCTCTCCCGCCAGGAGAGCCCTGAGCACGTCCAGGACCCGCCCCTGGGCCCCGGTGACAGGCTCCACTCCCCACCGGCGGAAGACCTCCGCTGCCCTCATGCCCATGCCCCCGCTCACCACCACGTCAGCCTCCTGGTCCTTGATGAAACCGGGTACAAGGCCGGGACCGTGAACCTGGGCAAAGGGGTTCTCCTTCACCTCCACGGATACCACTTCCCCGTCGGGGTCCAGATCCACAAAGGTAAAATAGAGAGCACGTCTGAAATGGGGGGCCACCCGGGCCTCCAGACCCCTGTCGTCTTCTGTGGCAAAGGCTATCCTCATCTTCCACCTCCCATGTATTTTGTACCAGGAGCAGAGCTCCCTCTTTTTCACGGGGCACCTGAGAACCCTCCAGCAGGGGGCCAGGGAGAAGAGGCGCTTGATGCCGGCAATGTTCACCCCCTCTTCCAGGAGGGCCCGGATACAGCGGAGGCGGTGGAGGTCGCTCTCCGAGTAGTAACGCTTCCCACCGATGCGCCGGGGAGAGATGAGCCCCTCCTCCTCGTAGATGCGCAGGGTCCTGGGGTGGACCCCCAGCATCTCACTCACCACCCCAATGGGATAAACGGGCCTGTCCTCCATACCCACCTCCTGAAACCTGAGGATAAATATGACCTAACAATCCAATTGTCAAGTGAAGGGGAGAAAGGAAACCCGTCAGCCAGACCAAGGGGGTCAAGGGCCGCCTGGCCAAGGGTCTATTGGAAAGGGCCTGGGGTTAAAGAGTCACCTATGCGCTGGCTCCTGGGGACATTTATACCCTTCTCTGGGATTAGGCCCGGCCACAGGATGTACAGGGTGGCCGATGAATCGGCATCTAACTCCCCAGTCCTTTATATTTCAAAGGGTTTACCCCGGGCCGTGCCCTTGACAGAGGCTCTGAAAATGGGCAGGCATTGATCATCTCAGCAAGGGACATGACAAGGTCTGAACGGAGGCTTTATGAGCAGAAATAAGACGTCAATTTCAAAAAAATCTTCATATCGAGAAATAGGGGAGTTCTGGGATTCCCATGATTTGTCCGAATTCTGGGTTCAAACAAAACCGGCCCAGTTTGAAGTGGATATAGAAGCACAGCGGATGTACTATCCAATTGATATCAAGCTATCGAATAACATTATAGAACTCGCCAGGAAAAGAGGCATATCTCCCGAGACACTGGTAAACTTGTGGATTTCAGAAAAGATAAAGCAAGAGAGAGAATCTGCATAGCAGATCATTCTTCTTGTGGACTAACCGTTCACGGATTCTTGTTTTTGTTTGGATGCCACTATGTTTATTCACCACTAGGTTCGGGTGTCAGGCTCTGATACAGCGGGGAATATGGGGTAACCATGACCTGTTTTAAAGAGTATCTCAAAAAACTGACAGGGATAATTCGGACCGGTGATGCCCGGGAGGAGAGTTTTTACCCTGTGCTGGCCGATTTGGGCCAGCGGCTGGTGAATTTACACCTCCTTTGTTCAGCGGAACTAGATCCGCCTCTGGCCCGTTTCGAGAGAGGAGGAGACAACCGTGTCGCAAAAAGCAAAAAGGAGGGTCTTCTCTACGACGTTCGGACGGGACGGGTGTACGTCAATAAAAACCAGTACTTTGCTCCTGGGCCCCTGGAAGTGTGGGAGTACACCATCGGTGGCTACCAGGTGGCTGCCAAGTGGCTCAAAGATCGGCGAGATCGGTAGCTGACCCTGGACGAGATTCGCACCTACTGTCGCATCATCACGGCCCTGGCCCGCACCCTTGAACTGCAGGAGGAAATCGACGGGCTATACGGGCTGGTGGAGGAGAACCCTTTGCCAATAGAGAGTTAACCAAGATTCTTTTGAGATGATGCCCCCAAATGGCCTGCTTTTCACCTTTCCCGTCCTCTCACCTAGATATTCGCTGAATTTGTTTCCTGAGCCTGCCCAGATCCTGGTGGAACTTTTCTATGTCCTTCCGGGAGAGCCTCTTCTCCTTCATGCGGATGGAGATCTCTTCCATTTCTCCAGAAGCCCTGGAGAGGAGGCTGGAGAGGATCCTCCTCTCTTCCGGGGTGCGGGCCCTGGCAAGGGCTCGGGAGGCTTCCTTCACCAGGGTGGCGGAGTCGTGGAGGAGGAACCCACCCATCTGCTGATCCGTGTATCCCGCCATCATGCCCTTGAGGGTGCATCCTTCCCATGCACCGTGCTGGGCCCAAAGGGCGGTAGCCGAGAGAGAAACAATGGCAAGGGTGAGTACCAGGATTCTTTTGAGCATTTCTCCAACCTCCTGGTTTTGTTGCCAAGAAATTAAAACTGGAAGAGGGCCATGGTCAATCACCCGAAGCGGCCGGGGAATGGGCACGTGCCCCCTTTCCCTCCTCACCCGTGTACCAGCTACCCTGTCCAGCTGGGCAGGGTCCACCCGGGCCTTCACTTCCCTCCATCCATCTCTCCCCGGAGACACCCACGATCTCTTCCCTGCGCCCCTGGAACTGAAATCACACAAACGTTCCCCGAGAGGAGACTCGGAGTAACTTTTAAGATCCCCTCTCCGTCACCCCAATTAACTTTTCAGGACAAAGCCTTCCTGGGGGATGTGTTCCCACTGGAGTTCCACAGGAACGGGAGAGACTCTCCAGACGCGCTGACAGTACTCCCGGATGGACCTGTCCGAGGAGAACCTGCCCACCCGGGCCGTGTTGAGGATGGACATCCTGGTCCACTCATCTTGATCTCTGTAGGTCCGGGCTGCCCTGTCCTGACAGTCTACGTAGGAACGATAGTCGGCCAAGAGCATATACTCGTCCTGGTATAGAAGGGATTCCACCAAGGGCCGGAAGAGCTGGGTGTCTCCCCCAGAGAAGTGACCCGAAGCGATGAGGTCCAGGGCTGCCCGCAGCTCCTCGTCTCTCTCGTAGTAGTCCATGGGTCGGTAGCCCGAGGCCCTGAGGGCCACCACCTCTTCCACGGTGAGGCCAAACAGGAAGAAGTTCTCTTCCCCCACCGCCTCCCTGATCTCCTCGTTGGCACCGTCCAGGGTGCCTATAGTAAGGGCACCATTCATGGAAAACTTCATGTTCCCCGTACCAGAAGCCTCCTTGCCAGCCAGGGATATCTGCTCCGAGAGGTCGGCCATGGGGTAGGCCAGGTGGCCTGTCTTCACGTTGTAGTTGGGGATAAAAAAGACCTGGATGTGTTTTCTAACCTGAGGGTCACCGTTCACCACCCGGCCCACCGAGTTTATGAGTTTGATGATGAGCTTGGCCATGTAGTAGCCGGGAGCCGCCTTGCCCCCAAAGAGAAAGGTCCTGGGAGTCACCTCCAGATTGGGATTGGCCTTGAGACGATTGTAGAGGGTGACGATGTGGAGGACATTGAGATGCTGGCGCTTGTACTCATGGATACGCTTCACCTGAACATCGAACATGGAGGTGGGGTCAACGGGCTTATGCCAAGCCATGGTTCTGGCCCCGATTTCTCCCTTGTTGGCCTCCTGAACCCTTAGCCACTCCTCCCGGAAGGTCTTATCTTCGGCCAGCCTCTCCAGATCCTGGAGTCGGGAGAGATCCGTGACCCATCCCTCCCCCAGGGCCTGGGTGATAAGGCGGCTGAGCCTGGGATTGGCCACCATCATCCATCGTCGGGGAGTAACGCCGTTGGTGATGTTTATGATTTTATCTGGCCACATCTCCTGGAAGTCCTTGAGGGTCCGGCTCTTCAGGAGTCTGGTGTGGAGCCGGGCCACTCCGTTGATAGTGTGGCTGCCCACACAGGCAAGGTGGCTCATGCGTACGAACCTGGGGCCCCCTTCATCAATGATGGACATGCGACGTAGCCTCTCCGTGTCCCCGGGAAAACGAGCCTCCACCTCCTCCAGGAAGCGACGGTTGATCTCCAGAATGATCTCCAGATGCCTGGGCAGCAAGGTACCAAAGAGATCCAGAGTCCACCGCTCCATAGCCTCGGGGAGGAGGGTGTGATTGGTGTAGGAGATGGTTCTGGTGGTGATGTCCCAGGCCTCTTCCCAACCCATCTGGTGATCGTCCATGAGAAGGCGCATGAGCTCGGGCACGGCCACAGCGGGATGGGTGTCGTTGAGCTGGAGGGCAAAAAACTCATGGAAGTTTTCCAGTCCCGGGTGTTTCAGGAGGTGCATGCGCATCATATCCTGGAGGGAGGCAGAGACGAAAAAGTACTGCTGCTCCAGACGGAGGCGCTTGCCCGCCAAGGGCTCGTCGTTGGGATAGAGGATCTTGGAGATGGTCTCGGCCTTCACCTTCTCCTCCACGGCTCCATAGTAGTCGCCCAAATTGAACTCTTCAAAGTCGAAGGAGTCCACGGCCTCAGCACTCCAGAGACGCAAGATGTTCACGTTGTTCACCCGGTAACCCGGAATAGGAGTATCGTATGCCACTGCGTTCACCATGCGGGCGGGTACCCACCTCATCTTGAAGCAGCCCATTTCGTCGGTGTAGGCCTGGGTACGGCCCCCGAAACCCACGCTGTAAGAAAGGTCGGGCTTCTTGATCTCCCAGGGGTTGCCCAGATGAAGCCATTGGTCGCTGAGTTCCTTCTGCCATCCATCCTCTATGGCCTGGTGAAACATGCCGTGCTCGTAGCGGATGCCGTAACCTATGGCGGGGAACTGAAGGGTGGAGAGGGAATCCAGGTAGCAGGCGGCCAGACGACCCAGGCCCCCGTTCCCAAGGCCAGGTTCAGGCTCCTGATCAGCTATCTCCCTCATGTCCAGGCCTGTCTCCCTCAAGGCCCTCTCCACTTTCTCATACAGGCCTAGATTCACCAGGTTGTTCTCCAGGTGGGGGCCCAGGAGGAACTCAGCAGACAAGTAGCAGACAATCCGGAATTTCTTGGCCATGAGGCTCTCCACGGAGTTCATGAAAAGGTGCTGCATCCTGTCCCTAATAGTATAGGCCACTGCCATGTACAGGTCGTTGAGGGTGGCCGTCTCCACAGGTTTCCCCTGGCGGTAGAAAAGATTGTAGGCAAAGGCCCTTTTGAGCTCACTCACCTCCGCCCTGGAGGTAGAAGGTCCTTCTTTTCCGCCCGGTTCCTGATCCTTTCCAACCATCTCCTTTTCTCCTTTCAAGGGCTCAGGATCCAAGCCCTATGATCTCCAGCCCGTGCTCCGCCGTTGGACGGTCCCTGGAGGGACCCTGGGTTAGAAGTAGCGCTTCTCCTTCCAGGCCAAACTCCCTAACCAGCCTCCTGGCCGTATCCACCCGACGGGAGGGAAGCTCCTCAAAAAGGATGGGCCACACGCCGTAAGAGAAGAGGAGACCCTGGCAGGTTTTCCTGGAACCACTCAAAGCCAGGATCCAACAGGGAAGGCGAAATCTGGTAATGTTCCGGGCTGTAGCCCCACTCTCCGTAGGGCATACCACCGCTGCCACATCCAGATCCCCTACTATCCTGTCCAGGCTCTCAGCAATGAGATTCACCATTCTGGAACCAGGGCCTCCTTCCTCCGAGCCCACTTTGAACCTCTCCCTCTCCAGGTGGGGCTCCACGGCCCGGGCAATCCGGGCCAGCATGCGGGTGGCCTCCACGGGATACTCCCCCGTAGCCGACTCTTCGGAGAGCATGACAGCGTCGGTACCATCAAGGATGGCGTTGGCTACGTCCGTAGCCTCGGCTCTGGTGGGCCTGGGGTTCCTGACCATAGACTCCAGCATCTGGGTGGCGGTAATGACGGGCTTTCCCCGGCGATGGGCCTTTCTGGTGATAGACTTCTGGGCCAAGGCGATGCGTTCTATAGGCATCTCCACCCCCAGATCCCCCCGGGCCACCATGATGCCGTCAGCGGCCTCTATAATCTCGTCCATCTTGTCCACCAGGGAAGCTCTCTCTATCTTGGCGATGATGAAGGGCTGGAACCCCATGACAGAGGCGGCTCTCCTTACATCCTCCACGTCGGAAGCATCCCCGACGAAGGACTGGCTTACAGCGTCCACCCCATGCTCCAGGGCGAAGGCGAGGCACTCCCGGTCCCTCTCGGTGAAGGCCTTGGTTCCTAAGTCCACTCCCGGAAGGTTTAGGCCTTTCCTGGAGCGAAGTTCTCCCCCCATCACCACGGTGCAGTGGATGTCCTGGCCCCTCACCTCCTCCACCACCAGCTGGATAAGGCCGTCGTTCAGGTACAGGGTGTCTCCCCTCCTCACCACCTTGGGCAGACCGGCCATGGTGACAGAAACCACCTCCTCATTGCCCTTCACCTTCCTGGCGGTGAGAACGAACCTCTGGCCCTTTCGGAGCTCCACGGGCTCATCCTCTAGCTCGCCGATGCGCATCTTGGGACCGGGCAGGTCGGCCATAACGGCTACGGGAATCCCCACCCTCCCAGAGGCCAGGTGAATCCTTTCAATGAGGGTGGCATGGTAGGTGAAATCCCCATGGGAGAAGTTGAGCCTGGCCACATTCATGCCCGCTTTCAGGAGTTCCTGGAGGGTCTCCACCGAGTCCGAGGCCGGGCCTATTGTGCAGACTATTCGAGTCTTCTGTTTGGGCAACTTTCTCATGGAGACCTCCTTTGCTCTGAGGGAGACAACCTCTTTTTCTTACTTTATCAGAAAGCCCCGGATCTCAGAAGATAAATTTTAGGGAAAATTTATTACATCCTCCTTGGGGAGAGGATTTGACTTGGCCCCTGCAGGAGGACCATAGTGTGGGAAAAGCCTATAGGAGCGAGGATAGATGAGAAGAGTCTTAGCCGCTGTCCTGATGATCCTGGTACTGGCACCCCTGGCTCGAGCCAGCCGGGAGGGTGGGGTGGTTCTCTACGACAGGGTGGAAGTCACCTTTTTCAACGACGGCCGCCAGATCTGGAAGGAGGAGCGGGCCGTGAAGGTCCTGAACATGAAAGGCGTCAAGGAGCAGGGAGAGGTGGTCCTGCCCTTTTCCACCAAGCACCAGAAGCTCAAGGTTCTCTACGCATATACCAGGCTCCCCAACGGCCAGAAGCTGAAACCCACCAAGGAGGCCTACAACATTGTCTCTCCCCCCTTCGAGTCCCAGGCCCCCATCTACTCCGATCTCAAGTACCAGACCATCTCCATGCCCGGAGTCACCCCGGGAGCCACCATCTATTACGGATTCCAGCTCAAGACGGTGAAGCCCTACATGAAGGGCCACTTCTGGGCCGCCAACTACTTCCAGGAACGCTACCCCGTGGAGGAATCCTCCATGGTGGCCCGGATCCCCGTGGGCCGCAAAGTGAAGATCAAGTCCTACCACATGAGAGTGAAACCCCAGGTCACCAGAGAGAAGGGTTACGTAGTCTACAAATGGAAGGTGACCCATGCACCCGCCCTGGAAGGGGAACCCTCCATGCCTCCCAGGGACGAGCTTGCCAAAAAGGTGGCCATCACCTCTCTCTCCTCATGGGACCAGGTGGCCCGGTGGTATCAGTCCCTGGCCCAAGAGGCCTTGAAGCCCGACGACCGGGTGAAAAGGACCGTGGCGGAGATCACCAGAGGTGCCAGAAGCAGAGAGGAGGCCATCCGTCGTATCTACGACTTCGTGGCCCAGAACATCCGCTACGTGGGCATGGAGTTCGGCATCAACGGCTACAAGCCCCACAAGGCCGGGGAGATCCTGGAGAACCGCTACGGCGACTGCAAGGACCATGCCACCCTCCTCATCGCCATGCTCCGGGTGATAGGGGTGAAGGCCTATCCCGTCCTCATCCCCACCCAGGAGGTGGCCAACCTGGACCCTGAAGTGCCCAGGCCCACGGCCTTCAATCACGAGATCGCCGCCATGGAAGTGAAAGGGAGACCCCTCTTCATGGACACCACCGCCGAGGTGACCCCCCTGGGGGACCTGCCCGCCGGGGACCAGGACAGGCGGGTCCTGGTGGTGAAGGGCGGCAAGGCCCTCCTGGCCAGGACCCCCCTCTTCCCCCCCGAGAAGAACGTGGAGGGCTACAGGGGCCACTTTGTCCTCTCCCCCCGGGGGGACCTGTCAGGGACCATGGAGTTCTACTACAAGGGCCTCTACGCCGGCATGGAGCGCTACCTCCTCATCACCTCCACCCCCCAGGCCGTCCAGCGCCATGTGGAAGGCCTGGCCACCTCCATCTCCCCGGGCTTCGACGTGGAAGAGTACCGCCTCTCCCCCTATCGGGACCTGGACCACGAGGAGATCTCCATTACACTGAAAGGCAGGGACCGCCTCTACGCCACACCCACGGCCCACCTCCTCATCCTCCATCCCCCCGTGCCCAGCTACGGTCGCCTGGCCGGCCTGGTGGCTCCCAAGAAGCGACGCTATACCTATGTGGTGGGCTACAGGATGTCCAAGGAGTCCCGGGCGACTATTGAAATCCCCAAGGGCTACACCATCTACCTTCTGCCCGAGGACTACAGTTTCAAAAACCGGGTGGGTTCCCTCCGGATTTCGTGGAAGAAAGGAGAGGGAAGGGTGGAGTTTCACAGCCTCCTGAAGCTGAAAAGGGCCTTCATACCCGTCAGGCTCTACGGCCAGCTAAGAGATCTCTTCAACCTGACGGTGAAGGCCCTGAAGAACCAGGTGATTATCCTGAAGAAAGGCCCTCACTTGAGAGCGGAGGCCATGCCCTTGACATCGAAGTGATCCAGAAGGTCCAGGGCATCCCTGTAGTCCATGGCATGGAAGTTGACCACCAGAGCCGCCGGGGGGTTCTGAGTGGAGAGTTGCACCACAATGCCCCCTTCCCTCTCTTTCTTGTTGTAGTTCACACCAGCCCTGAACCCCTTAAAGGAGATGGTCTTCATGAGGACCTCGGGGGTCTCCATGCTCATGCCCATCTGTATGGGGGCCATGGCCATGGTGGCGGAACCGCCCACCAAGATGGCCAGGGAAAAGGTCTTCTCCCCCTTCTTGTAGTTCCTGGTGGCGGTGATCATTCTCCCCTGGGGGCTGTCCATGGTCATCCCGTCGGGCTTCTCCCCCGCCCAACCGGGAAGGTCGGTCAGGAACTTCACCAGGCCCCTGTACCCGGAGACCCCTCCCCAGGCCACTCCCGTCACGAAGGAAAGAGCCAGTACCAGTACACCCAGCCGTTTCACCATATCATTCCCCCTCCACGATTTGTTTAATATGGGCCAACACTTCATCCGGTGAGAGGTCCGTGGTATCCACCTCCAGGGCATCCTCGGCCCTCCTCAGGGGGGCCACGGGGCGGGTGGAGTCCTGGAGGTCCCTCTCTCTCATGGCCTCCATCACAACCGCCAGATTTCGGGGAGTCTCCTCCATGCCCATCTCCCTGAGACGCCGCCGGGCCCGCTCCTCCAGGGAAGCGGTGAGAAAGAACTTCCAGCGGGCCCGGGGGAAGACCACTGTGCCCGTGTCCCGTCCCTCGGTAACCAGGTGACCCCTCCTGGCAAAGGACCGCTGAAGATCTAAAAGGGCCGCTCTAACCCCGGGATGACGGGAGACATCCGAGGCCCAGCGTCCCGCCTCCTCCCCCCTGATGGCCTCGGTAACGTCCCGGTCCCCCAGGAATACCAAAAGGACACCATCCTCACCCCACTTGAAGGAGAGGTCCTGGAGGCGGCCACAGAGCTTCACCAGGGCCTCCTCGTCGTCCACGGACACCCCCTCTTGGTGGGCCAGCCACCCCAGGGTCCTATAGATGGCCCCTGTGTCCAGGTAGGTCCAGCCTAAGGATCGGGCCAGGGCCCGGGCCACTGTACTCTTTCCCGAGCCCGCTGGCCCGTCTATGGCCACCACGGGATCAGTCGCCTCCCTGCTCACCCTTTCCTTCCTTCTCCTCCCTGGCCGCCCTCCGGAACTCCTCCAGCCTGGCCTCCACTGCAGCGTGGAAAGAGTCCGGAGGAAAGCGTCCCTCCTGGTCCCTCTCCCCGGCCTCCATACCCGTCAGGAGGGAGATCACCTGGTCCACATGGGTGACGGGGTACAGATGGAACTCGCCCTTCTCCACGGCCTTCACCACGTGGGGAGAGAGCTGGAGATGGTCCACATTGGCGCCGGGAAAGACCACCCCCTGGCGACCCGTAAGGCCCTTCACCCGGCAACAGTGGAAAAACCCCTCGATCTTTTCGTTTATTCCTCCCACGGCCTGGACCATGCCCCTCTGGTCCACCGAGCCCGTGACAGCCAGATCCTGGGTCAGGGGCACCTGGGCAATGGCCGAAAGAAGGGCCATAAGCTCAGCCACCGAGGCGCTGTCTCCCTCCACCGTGGAGTAGGACTGTTCGAAGGCCAGGGTAGCGGAGAGGGAGAGGGAACGGCCCCGGCCGTACTGGTGGCCCAGGTATCCCGAGAGGATGAGGACGGCCTTGTTGAAGATCTTCCCCGCCAGCTCCGCCTCCCTCTCGATGTTCACTATACCCTTCTCCCCGGCGAAGGCCCGGGCAGAGATGCGGTGGGGGCGGCCAAAGGAGTAGTCCACCAGATCCACCACACTGAGTCCGTTACACTGGCCCACCTCGTACCCCTGGGTCTGGACCACGATGATGTTCCTCTGGATGAGCTCCCGAAGCCTCTCCTCCAAGAGGTTGGCCCTGTAGATCTTCTCCTCCAGAGCCCTCTCCACGTCCTGGGCCTCGATACCCTCCCTGCCCCGGCTCCTGGCCCAGTAGTTAGCCTCCCTCAGCATCCCCACCACCCTGGACATCTGGAGGGAGAGCTTCTTCCTGTCCTGAGCCAGACGGCAGGTGTACTCCAGCATGGCCGCAGCCCCCGACGGAGTGAGGGGCAGGAGCCGGTCCCTCTCCACCAGCCCGTCCAGGAGGCGCCTGTAGGCCTGCCTCACCTCGGGGGTATTGTCCACCTGGGTATCGAAGTCGGCCTTCACCTTGAAGAGCTCCTCGAACTCGGGGTCCAGGGCCATGAGGAGATGATAGTGAAGGCGCTCTCCAATAAGGACCACCTTCACGTCCAGAGGGATGGCCTCGGGTCTGAGGGTGGTGACGGGATGGGGCAGGCCCAGCTCATCCATGAGGGGCTGGATGGCAATCTCCTTATGGACGAGGGCCCTCTTCAAGGCCCGCCACACCCCCGGGCCGGCAAAGAGCTCCGGCACCTTGAGAACCAGATAGCCCCCGTTGGCCCTGTGGATGGAACCAGGCACGATCTGCTGGAAATCGGCCACGTAGACCCCCAGCTCGGCCCTCACCCCTATTCTGCCGAAGAGATTGGTGTAGGTGGGGTGGGTCTCGTAGACCACAGGGGCACAGGTGAGTCCCCCGTTGTCCACCACCACGTTCACTTTATACTTGGCCAGATTCCTCTCCAGCTGAAGGAGGAGAAGGGGATTGTCTTGGGCGGCGGGAAACTGGAGAAAGAGGTCGGCCCCCTTCACCAGGTCCCCCTTGACCGCCTCCAGGTACTCCCTCACCCGGGGGAGGTCCCGGTACTTTTCCAGCATGTCCTCCATGTTGTGGCCCACCACGAAACGGGCCACCTCCTCCCGGAGTTGAGCCACCCTGGACTGAATCTCCTTGTCCACCTGTCGTAGCTTACGGAGATACTCTTTCAAGAGGGGCTCAAACTCCCTGCGCCGGACTTCCACCAGTTCCCTGAGGTAATTGTTCTTGAGGATCTCCTCCTCCGACACCAGCTTGCCCCCGATGAGGGGAACCACCACAACCCCGGCGGGAGAGAACTTGACAGAAAACCCCTTCTCCTCCGCCAGGGAAGCGAGCCGTGCCATGAGTTCCTCCTTCTCCTTCCGGCCCCTCTCTGTAACCTCCTGGAGTTTCTCCTCGAAGTCCTTGCTCTCAAAGGCCCTGGGCACCTCCCTCTTGAGGTTCTCTATGAGGAGCTCCATCTCCTGCTGGAGTTCCTTCCCCTTACCGGGAGGAAGGCTGAGGGCCACAGGGCTCTGGGGGTTGAGGAAGTTGTGGACGTAGCACCAGTCAGGGGGAATGGGCCTGTTTTTGCATAGGGTCTGGAGAAGCTCCATGACATAGGTGGTCTTGCCCAGGCCCTCGGGCCCGGCCACATAGACGTTGTAACCGTCGTAGGCCATGGAGAGGCCAAAGACCAAGGCCTTCTGGGCCCTGTCTTGACCGATGAAAGGGACCTCTCCCTCCTGAGGTCCCACATCCTCCAAAGGACATACCCAGCGTAGCTGAGACGGATGCAAAGGCTCCATGTGTTCCCCACCCTCCAGATTCAGAAAAAGGCTATAGGGAAAGGGTGAGGCAAGTCAACGGGGCATTCCCGTTGATGGGATTCGTGGCCTTGTGATAGGGAAGATAGCCATGACAGGGAAGATCCGTTTCGGAACCGACGGCTGGCGAGGCATCATCGCCGAGGACTTCACCTTCGCCAATCTCCAGAGGGTGGCCCTGGCGGCGGGCATCTTCATGGTCCACCACTGGCAGGCCCGGGACAGGGGCGCGGTAGTGGGCTACGACACCCGCTTCCTCTCCCCCCGGGCGGCCAGACTCACGGCCCGGGTCCTCACCGAGCTGGGAATAGAGGTGACCCTCTCCCAGTCTCCCCTGCCCACCCCCATCCTCTCCTTCTCCGTGAAGAGGATGGCCACGGGGGGAGGCATCATGATCACCGCCAGCCACAATCCCTATATCTTCAACGGCTTCAAGATAAAGTCCCCCCATGGTGGCTCTGCTCCTCCCCCAGTGACCAAGGAGGTGGAGAGGCTGGTGGATGGGAATCCCTTCCACCAGGACGCCCTCAACGGGACCCGGGTCACGGAAGAGGACCTGGTCCTCCCCTATCTGGAATGGCTGGAGAAGGCCGTGGACCTGACCAGCATAGGCAGAGCCCCCTTCTCGGTGGTTTCAGATCCCATTCACGGGGCCGTAGGGGACCTCTTTAAGCGCATCCTAGCCCCCCGAGGCCTCCAGGTGGAAGTGATAGCAGGGACACCCCATCCCCTCTTCGGAGGCCGGGAGCCCGAGCCCATAGAAAGGAACCTTGCCCCCCTCATGGCGAGGGTGAAGGCCCTGGGAGGAAGGGCCGTGGGGATTGCCAACGACGGCGACGGCGACCGTTTAGGCATGGTGGACGAAAAGGGGCGTTTTGTATCTCCCCACCGCCTCCTGGCCCTGATAATGGATCACCTCCACAGCAACCGGGGCATGAAGGGGGAAGTGGTGAAGACCTTTTCCACCTCCTCCATGATAGATAAAATGGGCCAGGAGTTCGGCGTCACCGTTCACGAAACGGCCATCGGCTTCAAGTACATCCTACCCCTCATGCTGGAGAGGGACATCCTCATAGGGGGTGAAGAGAGCGGAGGCATTGGAGTGAAAGGACACATCCCCGAGAGAGACGGCATATACTCGGCCCTTCTGGTCCTGGAGAAGATGGCCTGGGAGGGAAAGACTCTAGCAGCCATGGTGGAAGAACTGGAAGAGAGGTACGGCCCCCACGTCTATCGCCGCAGGGATCTCAAGATTCCCCAGGAGAGGGCCCGAAGGGTGGTGGAGAGACTGGCCGCCCATCCCCCCCAGGAGGTGGGACCGGCCACGGTGGACAGGGTGAAGGTGCTGGACGGGGTGAAGCTCCTCTTTACCAGCGGGGGATGGCTCCTTTTCAGAGCTTCGGGCACCGAGCCCCTCTTGCGCCTCTACTGCGAAGGGGCTTCCCTCCACGAGGTGGAAAGCGTATTAGACCATGGAGAAAGGCTTGTCCGTGAACTCTCCCCACCATAGCGAGACCCTGGATATCCTGAGGAAGTGGAACCTCAAGATCATCCAGGGAGCAAGGGGCTACAGGTTCTCCATAGACTCCCTCATCCTCGCTTCTCTGGCCCATCCACCCCACAGAGGGAGGATCCTGGACCTGGGTACGGGGTGCGGCATTGTGGGTCTCATCCTGGCCCGCAGCCATCCGGGTATCACGGTGACGGGCGTAGAGATCCAGGCCCAACTGGCCCAGAGGGCCAGGAAGAACGTGGCCCTCAACGACATGGAGGAAAGGATGGAAATCCTGGAAGGCTCCTACGCCCACATAGAGGACCTGGTGGCCGAGGCCAGCTTCCAGTACGTCATCACCAACCCCCCCTACCGGAGGGTGGGCACAGGGAGGCTCAATCCCCAGGAGGAGAAGGCCATCGCCCGCCACGAGATGCATGGAGGACTGGATGCCCTACTCAGGGCCACCCACTATGCCCTGGTACCCAAGGGGAAGCTGGGGATCATCTTCACCGCCACTCGAACGGTGGACCTGCTCCACGTGTGCCGTATCCACGGGGTGGAGCCCAAGAGGATCCGTTTCGTCCACCCCTACCCGGGAGAAGAGGCCCAGAGCATCTTCCTTGAAGGGGTGAAGGGGGGCAAAGAGGGGGAGGTGCGGGTGGAGCCCCCCCTGTTCATCTACTCCTCCCCCGGGGTCTACACCCGGGAAGCGGCGGAAATGCTGGGAGAGGAAAGAGAAGGGAGAGAAGGAACCGGCCATGGTTCTGGATAGATCGGGAATCCCGAACCCGGAACAGGGCACAACACCCGCGAAGGAGAGGGCATGACAGACAGAGAGTGGCTCATAAAGCGTCCCCACCCTCCAACGGTCCTCCGCTTGGCCAGGGAGCTGGGGGTACCCAGGGCCGTTGCCTCGGTCCTGGTGAACCGGGGCCTCCAGGACCCCGGGGAAGCCCGGCTGTTCCTCCACTCACCCCTTTCCTCCGTGGTCTCCCCCTGGGAGATGGAGGATATGGAGAAGGCGGCCACCCGGGTGGAGCAGGCCCTGGAGAAGGGGGAAAAGATAGGGATCTACGGCGACTACGACGCCGATGGGGTCACAGCCACGGCCCTGCTGGTGGACTACCTCCAGTCCAGGGAAGCCCGGGTGATCCACCAGATTCCCCACCGGGTAAGATGGGGTTACGGTCTGAAAGCACCTCTGGTGGAGGAACTGGCAGCCCAGGGGGTGACCCTCCTCATCACCGTGGACTGCGGCATCTCCAACCACAGGGAAGTGGAACTGGCCCAAAAGCTGGGCATGGACGTCATCATCACCGACCACCACGAGCCCCCCTCCATCCTCCCCCCTGCCACGGCCATCCTCCATCCCAAACTGGATCCCTACCCCTTCAGAGACCTGGCAGGGGTGGGAGTGGCCATGAAACTGGTGGAAGCCCTGGCCCTGAGGAGGGAAGGGGAAGAGGGGCGGAACCTGGTGTGGCACCGTTATCTGGACCTGGTGGCCCTGGGTACCGTGGGCGACATGGCCCTCCTCACGGGCGAGAACAGGTTCTACGTGCGCTTCGGCCTCAAGAAGATGACCAAGAGCCCCCGTCCCGGCCTGGCAGCCCTCATGGAGGTGGCGGGATGCCGGCACAGGGCCATCACCCCCTGGGAGATCTCCTTCCTCCTGGCCCCCAGGGTGAATGCAGCGGGGCGCATGGGGGAGGCCCAAAGGGCCCTGGTCCTCCTCCTCTCCCAGGAGGAGGAGGAATGCCAGACCCTGGCCCGGGAACTCCAACGGGAGAACCAGCGCCGCCAGAGGGAAGAGGAAGAGATCCTCAGAGAAGCCCTGGAGATCCTGGGAAAGGAAGAGGCGGGCCCCTTCATCCTGGTGGGCAAAAAGGGCTGGCACCCGGGAGTCATCGGCATCGTGGCATCCAAGCTGGCCGAGCGCTTCGGAAGGCCCGCCGCCCTGGTGGCCTTTCCCGAGGAGGGACCGGGGAGGGGTTCGGCCAGGAGCTACGGCCAGGTGGACATCTACACCATCCTCACCCGTTGCTCCTCCTTCCTCACGGGCCTGGGAGGACACAGGGCCGCCGCGGGATTCACCGTGGAGGAAGAAAGGCTTCCCGCCTTCCGAGAGGCCCTATGGAAAGAGACCCGGCGTCTCATTCCCTACCCCATCCCCCCCCAACCCCTGGAGATCGAAGGAGAAGTGGAGATGGAAGAGCTCAACGGCGCCCTCCTCAGGAGCCTCAAGGCCCTGGAGCCCTTCGGCGAGGGACATCCGGAGCCCCTCTTCCTCTTAAAGGAGGTCACCCTCCAGAGGGTGAGAAGGGTGGGCAACGACAACCACCTGAAATTCATCGCCGTGAAAGACCGAATAGGGGTAGAGGCCATCGCCTTTGGCCTGGGAGAAATGGCCCGGGAGGCCACCAACGGCCCCGTGGATCTGGCCTTCACACCGGAGCTCAACCTATGGAACGGGACCAAAACCCTCCAGCTCAAGGTGAAAGCCATAAGAAAGGCCAGAGACCAAGGATGAAGAACCACAGGGGAACCGCGGAGAGGGACATCCAAATAGTAAGGCACCTCCTGACCCACCTGGGAGAGACGGTGTCCGGTGAGACCCTGGCCCGGAAACTGGGAGTGAGCCGCGTGGCCCTCCACAACCGCATGGCAGCCCTCAAGGCCATGGGCTTCCCCCTGGTCTCTATACCCAGAAAGGGCTACCTCCTGGAAGAGATACCCGACCTCCTGGTCCCCCCCCTCTTCCTGGCTCTCCTCGAGAGCCGGGAGCTGGGTAGGCCCTACCACTACCTGGAACAGACGGACTCCACCAACAGGGTGGCCCGGGACTTGGCCCGTCAAGGGGCTCCAGAAGGGACCCTGGTGGTGGCCGAGAGCCAGACCAGGGGCAAAGGGCGCCAAGGGCGCTCCTGGTTTTCCCCCGGGGGGGAGAACCTCTACCTCTCCCTCATCCTCAGGCCCCCCATCTCCCTCCTGGAGGTCTCCCACATCACCTTCCTGGCCTCCGTGGCCCTCACCCAGGTGATCCGGGAGAGGCTCCACCTGGAGGCCCTGATAAAGTGGCCCAACGACATATATATTAAGGGAAAGAAGGTGGCGGGAATTCTGGTGGAGATGGAGAGTCGAGGAACAATGCCCCAGTTCCTGGTGGTGGGTGTGGGTCTCAACGTCAACACCCCGCCAGGGGGTTTTCCCCCAGAGATCTCTACCCGGGCCACATCCCTCATGATGGAGGGGGGCAAAAGGCTCCTGAGGGCCCAGATCCTGGCCTGGTTCCTGGAGACCCTGGAGGAGTGGTACCGAGACCTGAGGGAAGGCCACAGAGAGGCCCTCCTGGCCTACTGGAGAAGGTACAACTATACCCTGGGCCGCAGGGTGCACCTCGAGGACGGCAGGGAAGGCTGGGCCGTAGGCATCACACCCCAGGGTTCCCTCCTGGTGAGGACCCAGGGCGGGACCCTCTTATCGGTGGGGGCGGGAGACGTGGAAGTGGTAGAATGAAGATCCCTTTTCCATGGAAACTCCACAGCAGGGATGAGAAGCCCCATGGCCATACACCCAAAAACCTGGTGCCCTTCCTCATCCTCTCCCTCATCCTCCACGGGCTCTTCCTGGGTGCAGCCAGCTGGACAGCCTCCAAGGCCCCTCTCCTAATCCCCACAAAGAGGGAGGAGAAACCTCTCGCCAAAAAGAAGACCCAAAAGAAGAAGGAAAAGAAGAAGGAACGGGAGAAGCTGGTCTACGTCAAGATACTGAACATCCCCAAGCCCCCAAAGGAGGAGAAACCCAAGAAGGCCCACATCATCGCCCAGTACTCCATGAAGAAGAAGGGGCCCCGGGGGAAGCAAGAGCGTTCCTCCATCTCGGGAGAATCAAGCTCCCTCAACTTTAGACCCGGTCTGCCCATCACTCCCCCCAAGCCCCGCATCACCCTGGTCCCGGGCCAGCAGCCCCTATCACCCCCCAAGCTAGAGGCCAAGAAGGGGACCCGGGGCAAGGGAGAAAAGGCCCAGAAGAAGACCAAGGTGGCCAAAAAGGGGGAAAGGAAGACTCCTCCTCCCCAGAAGGCCAAGGGGCAGAAGAAGGGCAAGGCCCCAAAGGGAGAGAAGCTGGCCAAAAAGGAAGGGCAGAAGTCCCTAAAGAAGAGGGCCCAGAAAAAAGCGAGCAAAACCAAAAGAGCCTCAAAAGGCCAGAAGAGGGAAAAGCTCGTTCGGGTAATGCCCCAGACAGGCCCCCAAACCCAGATCATACCTCCCTTTCCCAGGAGAAAGATCCCTCTCTTCGATCCCTTCCTCATCAACGAGCAATCCAACAAGATTGTACCCCAGATGGGTAAAGGACAATCCCAGGAGATCTCCCTGGACACCACCAACTCCAAGTACATCTCCTACTTCAAGCACATCAGGGACAAGCTCTACCTGGTGTGGCGCTACCCCCTGGAAGCAAGGATGAGCGGCATCCAGGGAATGGCCTACATCCTCTTTGTCATAGACCGGAGCGGTCAACTGAAAGAGGTGAAGCTCCTGAAGAGTTCGGGATTCTCCATCCTGGACAAGGAAGCCGAGAGAGCCCTGCGGGCCGCCGCTCCCTTCGGCCCCTTCCCCCCGGACTGGCCCGACAAGGAGCTGAGAATCCGGGCCAGGTTCATATACCGCCTATTCAGCTCCCCCTTCCGCTAAGGGACACCAGAGCCTGACGGCGGTCCGGGCCTCCACCATGGTCTCCCTGGCCGTCTCCCTGGCCCTACGGGAACCATCAAGGATCACCTCGTCCACCAGAGAGGGCCGGGCCGCCAGTTCCCTCCTCTTCTCGTAGATGGGGCCCATCACATCCATGAGGTGGCCGTAGAGGATCCTCTTGCAGTCTATGCAGCCGAAACCCGCCTTCTTACAATTCTCCACCACCTCCTCCCGGACCTCTGAAGGAGTGAAGGCCCGGTGGAGATCGAAAACGGGGCACTTCTCGGGGTCTCCGGGATCTGTGCGTCTCTTGCGCTGGGTATCGGTCACCATAGGCCTGAGCTTCTCCCAGACGACCTCCGGAGAATCGCCCAGGTAGATGGCGTTGTCGTAGCTCTTGCTCATCTTCCTGCCGTCCACCCCGGGGACCTTGGGGGTCTGGGTGAGCTTGGGCTTGGGCTCGGGAAAGAGGGGACCGTACAGGTAATTGAATCTCCGGGCGATCTCCCTGGTGAGCTCCAGGTGGGGCAGTTGATCCACTCCCACGGGCACGTAATGGGCCTTGTAAATGAGGATGTCCGACGCCTGGAGGACGGGATAACCCAGGAAGCCGTAGGTGGCCAGATCCCTGTCCTTGAGCTCCTGGCGGATCTCTTTGTAGGTGGGATTCCTCTCAAGCCAGGAGACGGGGGTGATCATAGAAAGGAAAATATGGAGCTCGGCATGTTCCAGGACCTGGGACTGGAGGAAGAGAACGCTCTTCTCAGGATCGAGACCTGCCGCCAGCCAGTCTATGGCCACCTCCCGGCAGTAGTGGGCCACCTGGGAAGGATCGGCATACTCCGTGGTGAGGGCATGCCAGTCGGCAATGAAGTAGAAGCACCTGTAACCCTCCTCCTGAAGTTCCACCCAGTTCCTCAACGCCCCCAGGTAGTTGCCCAGATGGAGCAACCCGGTTGGTCTCATTCCACTCAACACCCTCTCCATATCACGCCCCCTTTCCCAATATGCACGAGAAGGCTACTTACTACAAAGGAAAAGCTTTTTGAAGGGGCGAGGTGCTCCCGGAGGCCTAAAAGGTGATCTCCACAGCCCCCCGCTGCCAGGTCCTCAGGAGCCTTCCCTTCCAGAACCAACCCCGGGATCCCTCCTTTAGGGCCATGGCCTCCACCCCCAGCCGGGTTCTGCCCCTGGGCACGAGGGTGAAGGGGCCCACGGATATCCTCCTTCCCACCCGCACCACCTCTGTTCCCCTCATCCGGGCCATATCGAGGATGGTTGCCTCCAGATCCCCCCTCTCGGCCTGCCCCGGAAGATAGAGGCGCTCCACCCTGAAGGTCTCCAGCACCCGGGGCACCAGGGAGGCCCGGGAGGGAATCACCCGGCTCACCACAAGAGCGTCCAGGGTCCTGGTGTCCCGCCCCAGGAGGGCGTCCCTCAGGGAGCCCCAGGCCCCCCTGCCCCTCACTATCCCTGCGTCCACCAGGATGGTTTCCCCGCCCTGAAAGAGGAGGGCCCGGCCCCCTCTACCCAGATCCAACACCATGAAACCCCGGGATTGAGGGAGGTAAAGGAGGGAAAGGGACAGGAGGGGCAAGACCAGGGCCCACTTTCTGCCCCTCCTCACCATATAGACGGCGATGAGCACCAGTACCACCAGGGAAGAGAGGAGCCAGGCCTCCTTCCTGGTGACCCACAGGCTGGCCCCGGGAAGGGCAGAGATCAGGGTGAGGCCTTTGAGAAAGAGGGAGACGGCCCATCTCTCCAGGATCACCAGCCAACCCTGAAGAGAGAAGGCCGCCAACATCAGGTGAAGAAGGCCCGACACCACAAGAAGACCCGCCGGAAGGATGAAAAGGATATTGGCCAGGGGGGCATAGAGGGAGAAGCGGTGGAAATGAAAGAGGAGAAAGGGAAGGGTGAAAAAGGGAACCACAAAGGCCATGGCAAGATACCCTCCCAGGGCCGCCTTCCAGCCCTCCAGGGGCTCCACCAGCCTCAAAACCGCCACCACTCCCAACATGGCGGCGAAGGTGAGCTGGAAACCCACCCTGAGAACCACCAGGGGGTTCGCCAGGGTCATGAGGAGAAAGGCCAGAGCCAAGGCCCCCTCCAGGCTCCTGTCCCGATCCAGGAATCGAGCCGCCACCCAGCATGCGATCATGATGAAGGCCCTGAGGGCCGAAGGGGGAGCACCCGTCACCAAGAGGTAGAAAAAGAGAAGGAAGAGGGCAGGCACGAGGGCCCTCCTGGAAGGCAGTTCACCCATGTCCCGGATAGGCCGCAAAAGGGCTTTTGTTTTTAAAAACAATCTAACAATTGTGTAAAAGAAGAGAAAGACCACGCCCATGTGAAAACCGGAAACGGCCAGGAGATGCCCCAAACCCGTAGAGGTGAAGAGATGCCGGGTCTCCCAATCCATACCCTGACGGAAACCGAGGACCAGGGAAGAGGCCACGGCCCCCGCCTCGGGGCCCAGATCCCCCTTGAGACGGGCCACTCCCCAGGACGCAAAGTCCAGAGGGAACTGGCGGTAGAAGGGCAGGACCCGGGCCCGCAGGAGGGTCCACTCCCTGGCATAGAGGGGGAAAACCACCCCCCTTTGGTTGTACCAGGCCTCCCTGTCCATGCCCCAGGGATTCCTGAACCCCTTCACCGGGAGCACCCGCCCCTTAAACCGGATGAGGTCCCCCGCCCTTGGGGCCTCCCCCCTGCCGTGGAGTTCCACCCTGTAGGGGACGGCCACCTCCACCCTGTAGCCTCTCCCCCCCTTCAGGGGCAGAGAAACCACGGTGCCCCTGAAGGCCACAAGGGCTCCCCGGGGATGGAGAGTGCGCAGGGCTTCAAGACGGGTCCTGGCCCGGTAGACCCTGGCAAAAGAGAGGGCATAAAAGAAAAGGAGGCTCCCCACCAGAAGGAGTCTCCCTTTTCTACTCACTCTAAGCCACCGGCTAGGCCTTCAAACAGTTTCCCTCAAGCCACCTTCCGGCAGGGTCCTCCGCCCATGGAAAACCCCGGAGGGACCCAGGAACTACTCTTCCACAAACTTCAGCTTCTTGCTGGGCTTGAACCTCACCACCCTTTGAGGGGGAATGGGCACCTCTTCCCCCGTCTTGAGGTTCCGACCCTTGCGTCTCTTGGACTGATAGACCTCAAAAGAGCCGAACTTCCTGATGATCACGTTCTCTCCCTGGCTTAGGGCATCGATCACCTCTTCCAAGACGGTATTCACGGCCCTATCGGCCTGGGCCCTGGTATATCCCAACTCCTCCATGACCCTAGCTATGATGTCAGATTTGATCATCTCTCCCTCCTTCACTCCATGCCCAGCCCTTTCAACTCCTCCGCCTGACTTCGGGCGATCAAGGCCTCTATAATCTCATCCAAGTCGCCATCCAATATGGCCTCTAACTTATGGAGAGTCAATCCTATTCTGTGATCCGTCACCCGATTCTGGGGCACGTTGTAGGTTCTGATTCTCTCGCTCCTGTCTCCCGTGCCCACCTGGGACCTCCTTTCCCTGGCAATCCTCTCCGCCCTCTCCCTCTCCATCATATCCTTCAACCGGGCCCGCAGAATCCTCATGGCCTTCTCCTTGTTCTTGTGCTGGGAACGCTCGTCCTGGCACTGGACCACGATGCCTGTGGGGATGTGGGTGATGCGTACCGCCGAGTCCGTCACATTCACGTGCTGGCCGCCAGGGCCGCTGGCCCTATACACATCTATCTTGAGGTCCTCCGGGTTCACCTCCACCTCTACGTCCTCGGCCTCGGGGAGAACGGCCACGGTGACGGTAGAGGTGTGGATTCTCCCTCCCGACTCCGTCTCGGGCACCCTTTGGACCCGGTGCACCCCACTCTCAAACTTCAGGCGGGAATAGGCCCCCCGCCCCTCAATGAGAACAATGGCCTCCTTGAACCCCCCCAGTCCTGTCACATTGAGGTCCATAGGGGTGAACCTCCAGCCCTTCCGCTCGGCGTAGCGCTGGTACATCCTGAAGAGATCAGCGGCAAAGAGGGCCGCCTCCTCTCCTCCCGCCCCCGCTCTGATCTCCAGAAAGATGTTCTTTTCGTCGTTGGGATCCTTGGGCAAAAGGAGGCGTTTCAGCCGATCCTCCAACTCCCGGGCCCGGGTCTCCAGCTCCTTGATCTCCTCCTGGGCCAGCTCCTTGATCTCCTCGTCCCCCTCTTTCAGAAGCTCTCTGGCCTCCTCCTCCCTCCTGGCCACCTCCCGCCATTCCCTGAAGGCTGCCACCAGGGGAGAGAGGGATTTGTGCTCCTTGGCCAGGTGCTGATACCTGTCGGGCTGGGAGAAGATCCGGGGATCGGCCAGACTCTCCTCCAGCTCCCGGAACTTCTCCTCTATCTCCTCGAGCCTATGGAGAATCACCTGGTCCATGCGAACTCTTCCCTCACCTCTTCCATCTCGCCACAGCTGAAGGTCCCCTCGGGACAGGGGCCCCGGAGGCAGGGAGGCCCGGCATCCTGAAATATAACAGGGGCCACCCTCTTGCAGTGGCGCAGCATCTCCTTGGCCATGGCCCTAATCTCCCACTGGGCTCTCCTGCAGCACCTCAAGGAGAAGAAATGGAGAAGCTCCCGGGCGTTCATGGTGACAATAATCTTGGTCTCGCATCCCGAAGGGAGAAGATAACGGGCATCCTCCTTGGGTACTCCCATGTCCAGGAGGCGGTTGTAGGCCTCCCTGCAAGTATCCATAGTCCGAAGAAAGAGCTCTCGGGCCTCCCCCTTCTCCGCCACTGTGGCAGGGAGGATATACTGGAAGGCCTCCTCGGTGACGTAGCGCTGGCTCTTCTGAGAATAGGATGCGATGCGGTGGCGCACCAGCTGGTGGGTGGTGACCCGGGAGATACCCTCTATGCCAAAGGTGAAAGAGGCGTGTTCCAAGACCGAATGGTGACCAGAGGCCTTGATCTGCTCTATGAGCCTCATGGGTGATACCCCTTCCTCCCCCATGAGCTCCCTGATCCCTTTGGACGAGTAACAGAGGCGGGCAGCGGTATAGACCACCCCTTCAGGATCGGGGGTGTAGGCCAGAAGAACTACCTCCATGAAGTCCGGGTCACTTGTCCAGGCCGTACTTCTTCCTGAACCTCTCAGCCCGGCCCGCTACCTCTCTGGTCCTCTGCCTACCCGTATAAAAAGGGTGACACTGGGAGCAGACAGCCACGTGAAGGGTGTCTCCTTTCACCGTGGACCGGGTCTTGAAGGTGTTTCCACAGGCGCAAACCACTTCCACCTCGTGATAATCGGGATGAATCCCCTCTTTCATGTTCTTACCTCCTTTTTCCTCAACGGGATCGGCAGAAGAAGATAAAGGTAAAGACCCCATCTTTCAAGAGGAAAAGATCTAACCCGAGGAGGCCAATCCTTTGGCCAGCTCGTAGATCTCCATGTACCTCCTGGCCGAAGCCCCCCAGGAGAAGTCACACTCCATAGCCCTCTTCACCAGGGTCTGCCACCTCTCCCCATAGCTGTAGACCCCCTGGGCCCTCTGGAGAGCGGCCAGGAACTCCCCGGGCTTGAAGGCCTCAAAGACGAAACCGTTGCCCTCCCCCGTCTCCGGGTTGTACTCCGTGATGGTATCGGCCAGACCCCCCGTAGCCCTCACCACGGGGATGGTACCGTAGCGCAGGGCGATCATCTGACCCAAACCACAGGGCTCATAGCGGCTGGGCATGAGGAAGAGGTCACACCCCGCATATATCCTGGAGGCCAGCTCGTCACTGTATCCGATGTTGATGGAGACCATACCCCTGTACTTCTCCTGGAGCTCCAAGAGCATGTCGTGATAGCGCTTCTCTCCCGCACCCAGAACTATGAGTTGCATGCCCATGGAGACCATGTCACCCACCACAGCATGGACCAGATCCACACCCTTCTGCTCCACCAGACGCCCCACCATACCCGCCAAAGGGCTCTCCATGGGTTCAAGACCCTTGTCCTCCTGAAGGCGCCGCTTGTTCTCCCCCTTGGCCTCCAGGCGCTCCTTATCGTAGTTGACGTAGATCTTGGGGTCTGTGGCAGGATTCCATTCGTCGTAGTCTATGCCGTTGAGGACACCGAACAACCGGTCCTTCCTCTTCCTCAAAACACCGTCCAGGCCGTAACCGAACCTCTCCGTCTGGATCTCTCTGGCATAGGTGGGACTCACCGTGCTCACTATATGAGAGAATACGATGCCCCCTTTGAGATAGTTGACGTTGCCGTAATACTCCAGGGCCTCCATGTGAAAGAGGGACCAATCCAGGCCTATCTTGGGCAACACCTCTTTGTCGAAGACCCCCTGATAAGCCAGGTTGTGGATGGTGAAGATGGTGCCCACATCCTTCAACTGGGGATCTTCCCTGTAGAGATGGGTCTGATAAACGGGCACCAGGGCCGTCTCCCAGTCGTTACAGTGAATGATGTCAATGCCCAATCCCAGGGCCTTTATAGCCTCCAGTACCGCCCGGGAGAAGAAGGCGAAGCGAAAGGGATTGTCGGGATAGTCCCCCTCAGGGGTTCCGTAAGGATGGTCCCTGTAAAAATACTCCCTGTAATCCACCAGGTAGACGGTCACGCCATGGACAGAGGTCTTCCACAGGGCGGCCGTTCTTTCCTGGCCGTCTATGCAAATGGAGATCTTCACCCCTGTATCCTCCAAGTCCTTCTGGCGCTCCACCCATATCTGCTTATAAAGGGGCAGGAAGACCCATACATCCTCTCCCAATCCCGCCAGGGCCTTCGGTAGAGACTCCGTCACATCTGCCAGGCCACCCACTTTGGCCAGAGATGCCATCTCCGACGAGCAAAAGGCTATCCTCATCCCTCCCTCTCCCTTTTCAGCAACAGGCTTTTGAGCCGTCGCCTCTTTATCGGCCCCAGGCGGTCTATGAAGAGAACGCCGTCCAGGTGATCTATCTCGTGTTGAAACATGCGGGCCAGGAGCCCCTGGGCCTCAAAGATCCTCTCTCTGCCTTGGAGATCTAACCCCTTCACCTCCACCCGAGCGTAGCGCTTCACCTTCTCCCTCACCCCCGGCACGCTGAGACATCCCTCTTCCCCCACCACTTCCCCCTCCAAAGCGGTGATGACAGGGTTTATCAGGTGGTGGGGCCTCCTCTCGGGGGCCTCAGGATCCGAGAGATCAAAGACGATGAGCCTGATGTTCTCTCCTATCTGAGGGGCAGCCAAGCCTATACCCGGGGCCCCGTACATGGTCTCCAGCATCTCCTCCACCAGCCGGGCCAGGGCCCCGTTCAACTCCTCCACCTCTCTGCTCTTTTTATAGAGGAGGGGATGGGGAAAGGTGAGAATGGGTTTGGCCATTTAACTCTCCTGCCCTCCAGAAGCCTCCTCCCCCCGGGAGAAGGCCCCTTCACTCTGGGCCATGGAGCCCGCCTCCTTCAGGGCCTCCATCTTCTCCTCTATCTCCCGGATCTCCCTCCTCACGTCCCGGATCTCCTGAAGAAATCCCTTCACCACCTCGTCCTCTTCCACGTGCTCCCTACCCAGATCCAGGAGATACTCTATCCTCTCCCCCAACCGGGTATGGAGGCGGGAGATCCCCTTCTCCAGGCCGCTCTTTCTCAGCTTAAGCCGGGTTATCTCTAAAGCCGAGGCACCCCTCTCCTTCACCCGGGCCACCCAGGCCTCCAAGTCTTTCACAAGATCCTCACCTCCCATAATTCCCACCTCCTTCTTCTTGAACAACAGCCAACAGGGCATTACAAAGAGAGTCAACTTGACGCTACCATAATCTATGGCTGGAGGACCATAATATGCAAGGGTCCATAACCCCGCAGGTGATTAAAGAACACAACCTTACCATGGAAGAGTACCATAGGATCGTGGAGATCCTGGGACGAGAACCCAACGTGACGGAGCTGGGCATCATCTCCGTCATGTGGAGCGAGCACTGCTCCTACAAGAGCTCCCGCCTCCACCTAAAAAAACTCCCCACCCAGGCCCCCTGGGTCATTGAAGGACCTGGGGAGAACGCCGGGGTCATAGCCGTGGACGACACCTGGGCCGTGGCCTTCAAGATGGAAAGCCACAACCACCCCTCTTACATTGAACCCTTCCAGGGAGCAGCCACAGGGGTGGGGGGGATCCTTAGAGACATCTTCACCATGGGAGCCAGGCCCATGGCCTCTCTGGACTCCCTCCGCTTCGGCACCCTGGACAAGCCCAGGAACAGGTACATCCTGGAAGGGGTGGTCTCGGGCATCGCCTGGTACGGCAACTGTATCGGCGTGCCCACCGTGGGAGGAGAGGTGAGTTTTGCCCCCTGCTACGACGGCAATCCCCTGGTGAACGTCTTCAATCTGGGCCTGGTGAAGAGGGACAGGATCTTCAAGGCCAAGGCCGCAGGGGTGGGGAACCCCGTCATCTACGTAGGATCCAAGACGGGGAGAGACGGCATCCATGGGGCCACCATGGCCTCGGAGGAGTTCAGCGAAGACTCGGAAGAGAAGAGGCCCAACGTCCAGGTGGGAGACCCTTTCACGGAAAAACTCCTCATGGAAGCGTGCCTGGAGGCCTTCCAGCACGACTGGATCGTGGGCATCCAGGATATGGGAGCGGCGGGCCTCACATGTTCCACCAGCGAAATGGCCTCCAAAGGAGGGGTGGGCGTCGAGATAGACCTGGACAAGGTGCCCCAGAGGGAGGAAGGCATGACGGCTTACGAGATCATGCTCTCCGAGTCCCAGGAAAGGATGCTCCTTGTGGCCAGGAAAGGCACGGAAGACAAGGTGATCAGCACCTTCAAAAAGTGGGGCCTGGACGCCGTGGTCATAGGCCGGGTCACCGGGGACGGTCTGGTCCGGGTGTGGCACAGGGGAGAGGTGGTGGCCCAGGTGCCCGCCATGTGCCTCACGGAAGACACCCCTGTCTACGACAGACCCCAGGAGAGACCCGCCTATCTGGACGAAGTCCGGCAGTTGGACCTGGGGGAAGTCCCCGTGCCCCGGGATCTGAAAGGTGTGCTTCTGGAACTCCTGGGCCATCCCAACATAGCCAGCAAGGAATGGATCTACCGCCAGTACGACCACATGGTCCAGACCAACACCGTGGTCCTGCCAGGCTCCGATGCCGCCGTTATCCGCATCAAAGAGACGGGCAGGGCCGTGGCCCTCTCCTCCGACTGCAATCCCCGATACTGCTATCTGGACCCTTACATGGGGGCCCAACAGGCCGTGGCCGAGGCCGCCAGGAACGTGGCCTGCTCGGGGGCTCTGCCCCGGGCCATCACCAACTGCCTCAACTTCGGCAATCCGGAAAAACCCCAGGTGATGTGGACCTTTGCCCGGGCGGTGGAAGGCATGGCCCGGGCCTGCCAGGTTCTGGAGACCCCCGTCACAGGGGGTAATGTGAGCTTCTACAACGAGACCATGGGAAAGGGGGTCTATCCCACCCCTACCATTGGCATGGTGGGCATCCTGAACCGGGTGGAGGATCGGGTCACCCAGGATTTCAAGGATCCAGGAGATCTGGTGGCCCTCTTGGGAAGTAACAGAGGGCACCTGGGGGGTACGGAGTACCTGGAACACGTCCACGGCAGGGTGGCCGGAGCACCTCCCCCCGTGGACCTGGAGTACGAGAAGAGACTCCACCGTCTGTTGGTGGAGCTGGCCCGCAGGGAACTGATAAAGTCCGCCCACGACGTTTCCCACGGGGGTCTGGCCGTGACCCTGGCGGAGTGTTGCATTTCCGGTGAGGCCACCTTGGGGGCCACGGTGGAATTGAAGGAGAAAATGCGCCCCGATGCCCTCCTCTTCGGGGAGGACCAGGGCAGGGTGGTCATCTCCCTGGAGCCTCCCCAAACCGGGGAAGTGGAAGCCCTGGCAGCCCAGTATGGGGTGCCCTTCTCCATCCTGGGCAGGGTAGGAGGTGAAAATCTCCGGATCTCGTGGCCAGGGGGCAGCCTGGAGGTCCCCCTGGAAGAGCTGAAAGAGGTGTGGGACCAGGGGCTGACAGGGATTGTGAGGGCTTCCTGAGACCTCCCTCACCGGGCAGGAGGCAACCTCACCATGCCCAACTCCACCCCTGAGGGCCCCACCTTCACCCTCACGTAGTGGAAAGGCTCCAGAGGTTCCTTCCTGTGGGCACCCAGGCCCCCGGTGATGACGATCCTCAAGCCCTTGTAACGGGTCTCCAGAAAGCTGTGGATATGGGAGCAGAAGAGGACATCCACCCGCCTCTTCACCAGCAGGTCCAGGAGCCTCCTGGCAAACTCCCTGTCCCCCATGGCATGGTGATGGCCCTGGCGAGGGTCGAAGGGGGGCTTGTGGACAAAGACGAAGCGATGCCGGTAGCGGGGATTTCTCAAGAGTCCGTCCAGCCACTTAAGCTGGCCCCTCTCTTTGCCATTGGTGTCCAGAACCACAAAGAGGCTATCCCCATAGCTGAAAGAGTAATGGCCGGGAGCCAGATACCTGGTGAAGATCCTTCTGCCACAAAACTCCAGATCGTGATTGCCGGGCACCGGGAAGACGGGGACCGGTGAGTCGTCCAACACCTCCAGAAGCCGCTCATACTGCCACCAGAGGCCCCTCAACACCAGGTCACCCCCCAGAACTATAAAGAGGGGCCTTTCTCTGCGGGCCTCCCCGAGGAGGCTCAAGAGAATATCCAGTCTCTTCCTGTTGTCTCCTCCCACCCAGAAGGTGAAGGGCATCCGGATGGAAGAGGGCAAGATGGAGAGCCTGGAGACCACGGGCCTCTTTCTCAATGGGACCACAACGGTGAAGGTGCCGTCTCCCCGAGAGGGGAATCCAGGACCCTGGTAGTCTGTTTTGAATCCCCTGGGAAGATTGTCTACCTCCACCACCACCGACTCCCCAGGGCTCCTTTCCCTGCCACGAAAGAGAAGGTTCACCTTCAAGTCCGTAGCCCTGACGTGGACCCTGAAGGGCTTGGCGTGGGTGACGATGCCACCTTCCACCTTCAACTCGTACCTGGAGGTGGTGACAGTGGTCCTGCTCCAATTGAGATGGCTCCCCAGAAACTCGTCGCAGAGGTAGAACATAAGGAAGAGCCCCACCAGGGCCCCCACCAGGAAGGACAAGGCTATGAAGACTCTCTTTCCCACAGTTTCTCCATCATGAAGATTCTTCTACCCCGTTTCAATGCCCCAACTTGGTGGCACCATAGATCTCCCCGGGCCTCCAATACCCACGAAGGGGTAAGAATCCTCACAGGAAGCCCCTCCACCCCCAGGGTGCACCGAATTGGCCAGAAGGGAAATTTTTGTGCACCTCCTCTCCAACTCTCACAGCAAGGCCTTCTCTCCTTCCCATACCCTCACCCTTTTTCCATTATGGCAAGTTGATTGTCCCCTTCAGGGGATTGTATCCTCCGTCGGGGAGGGGAAAACATGAAGACAAGAGGCCTATTCAAAGGAATATGGAGAACATGTCTCCTGGGCTTTCTGGCGGGGATGGGAGTGGGGATCCTCTCCTTCCTGGCCAAACCGGACTTCTTCATAAAGTTCTTCAGCCAATGGCATTGAGATCCACAAAAACCTATCTGGCCCTTCTCATCCTCATCAGCGGCTTCTTATGCCTGGTGAACCTGGGCACCATATCCCTCTGGAACAACAACGAACCCCGCTACGCCCACACCGCCAGAAACATGCTGGAGGCAAAAGACTGGATCACCCCCGTCTACAAGGGGAGACTCAGAGCAGACAAGCCCATCCTCACCTACTGGCTCATCATGGTCTCGGCCAAGCTCCTGAACCGTGGGAGGGTAAACGAGTTCACCGCCCGCCTCCCCTTTGCCCTGCTGGGGGTCCTGGGGGTCATTGTAATCTTCCTCTTCGGCACCTCCCTGGGAGGAGCAAGGGCAGGGTTCATATCGGGTCTGGCCCTCCTCTTCACCCTGGAGTACATCACCACAGCCAGAAGATGCCTGCCTGACATGGCCCTCTGCTTCTTCATCATTCTCACCCTCTTCCTCTTCCACAAGGGATACACGCATCGGGAGAAGAAGGGCCTCTTCTACCTCCTGGCCTACATCCCCGCCGGTTTGGGGTTCCTCACCAAGGGACCCGTGGCCATAGTGATCCCAGGGGGTGTGGCCCTGCTCTATCTGGCTGCCCGTCGGGATTTGAGGGAGATAAAGGACCTGCGCATCCTGCCCGGACTCGTCCTTTTCCTGGCCATCGTCCTCCCCTGGTTCCTGGCCGTCACCCCCAAATTCTCCAAGAAGTTCTTTCTCCTCCATAACCTCAAGCACGGCCTGAAGGGCCTGGACCACCAGAAACCCTGGTATTTCTACTTTGAGGCCACCCCCATCCCCTTTGCCCCCGCCATCTTCTTCCTCCCCGCCGGGGTCTGGCTCTGGAAGCAAGATGAAGAGAAAATCCTATCCCCTCTGCTCCTACCCCTCATCTGGGCCTTCTTTCCCTTTGCCCTCTTCTCCCTGGCAGCCGCCAAGAGGGTGATCTACCTCCTGCCCATGGCCCCTGCCCTGGCCCTTGTGGCAGGTTTGTCCGTAGACAGACTCCTCAGAGGAGAAGGAGACAAAACCTTTCGTCTGCTCATTTATCTGGGTATGGGGCTGGGATTCCTCTCCCTGGCCGTGGCCCCCTTTTCACTTTTCTACTACAAATTACCCGCCAATCCCCTTATTCTTTTTCTGGCAGCCCTTCCCCTCTTTTGCCTTGTTTATCTTTTTAGAAAGAAGGACTGGACGAAGAGTCTGGTATCTCTGAGCCTTCTCTTTTTTGCCGCCTACAGCCTTTGCTTTCTCCACTATCAACCCGAGTACGACCGGCTTTACCGATCGGCCAAGCCCCTGGCCAGGGAGATAAGGGCTGTAGTAGACCATGCCCCCCTTTACAGAATGGGCCCTTTTGACGCCGCCCTGGAGTTCTATCTGGGCCGAAGGTATATACCCAAGATCTCCAACACTAAAGAGATGGAAAGAATCACAGAAAAAAGTACCCAAAAGTTTTTCATTATGGGAAGGGCAAGGTACTGGAAGAGAATGGACAAAAAAGAAAAATCCAAACTGGCCCTGGTATTCCAAAAGAGAAACAGGGGGAAGAGGTTTGTCTTGGTGGCCAGAGTCTCCCGCTAGAACCCCTCTCAGGGATGGAGCCTTCACCTCTAGAGATGGGAAGCTCGTCACCCTGGCCCTCTTCGCCTATGCCTTTCTCTACCTGAGTAGAATAGATGCCCACGTCTATTTCTATCTGAAGGTCCACAAGGTTGCCCCATTGCGATCCCTTTTTGATTTTATCAGCTTTTTAGGGGCAGGGGAGACCCTCCTTCTGTTCATCTTTCTTTTCCTGGCCCTTCCCATGGAGATACCCAGAAAAAAAGAGGTATTTACAAGGAGCCTCCTGGGCCTGGTCACGGTGGGGATAGTCACATCGGCCATAAAAATCCTCCTGGGACGGCCCAGGCCCTTCCTCTTCTCATCCGGACACTACTGGCCCCACGGACCCACCCTCATGAACGGGTTCTTTTCCACCCCCTCAGGCCACACCACCGCCGCCTTTGCCCTGGCTTTCATCTTCTCCCGCTATTTCCCCAAGGCTAAATATCCCCTGTTGTTCTGGGCCTTGATGGTGGCAGTATCCAGGGTGATCCTCTTCTATCACTACCCCTCTGACGTCCTCATCTCCATGGTCATTGGATACGTGATAGGAAAGTGGGCATATCAAGTGAAACTCCCCCAGAAAATAGAGAAATACCTTGAGGCATAAAAACATCATAATTGCCTTGGCCCTGGGGATGACGGCACTGGTGGTCTTCCTCCCCGGGACGGCCAGCATGTCCCTCTGGGACAGGGACGAGGCCTGCAACGCCCAGTGCGCCCGGGAGATGCTCCAGAGAAAGGATCCCATTGTGCCCACCTTCAATTTCAGCCTAAGAACAGACAAGCCCCCCCTGGAATACTGGGCCGTGATGGCCTCCTACAGCCTCCTGGGGGTTAACGAGTTTGCCGCCAGGCTCCCCTCGGTCCTCTTCTCAGTGGGGACCATCCTCCTTGTCTTTATCTTCGGAAGCCGGCTATGGGGCACAGAGGTGGGGCTTCTGGCCTCCCTCATCATGCTCTCCAGTATCCACTTCCCCATAGTGGCAAGAGCCGCCACACCTGATCCCGCCTTCATCTTCTTCCTCACCTTGAGTCTCCTTCTCTTTCTGACAGAGAAGCCCACCCTGGGATACGGGGCGGCAGGACTGGCCGTTCTCGCCAAAGGTCCCCTGGGGATCGTTATCCCCCTGGGCACCGAACTCCTCTACCTCCTCTTCTCTGAAGGGAAGGGAAAGGTTAAAAAAGCCTTCCCTCTCAAGGGAGTTTCCCTCTTCCTGGCCATCGCCCTCCCCTGGTATGTGGTGGTGGACGTGAAGACCCACAACGAGTTTTTCAAGGGCTTCATTCTCTACCACAACGTCACCCGGTTCCTGAGACCCATCGGGGGACACAGAGGTCCTGCATTCTACTACGTTCTGGTGCTACTGGTGGCTCTGTTACCCTGGTCCCCCCTTTTGCTCCAAACCCTTTACCACCTCTTCCGCAGAGCGAAAGAGTGCAAGGGGAACCATCTCTTCATCTATCTCTGGATCCTCTTTTCCTTTGCCCTCTTCTCTCTGGCCAAAACCAAACTCCCCAACTACATCATGCCCGTGTACCCCGCCCTGGCCCTCGCCATGGCCCTGGAGGCAAAAGAGCGTGTTGAAAAGGGACTAAACAGAGACTTAAGACCAGCCATGAGGGGGACCCTCGTCTCTCTGGGCATCATCGCCATCCTTCTCGGGTTCATGGGACTCCAGGGAACCTTCGCCTCCCCAGGCCTATCCCTGATGGCAGGAGTCATCCTCCTGCTGGGCATATGGGGGTTTCAAAAAACCGAAAAAGCGCCTCTCAGGTGGTTCACCACTCTGGCCTTTCTCATGGCAGTCCTGCTGACGGCCATTCCACATTTCACAGTGCCCCGCCTGGAACAGAGAAAGCTCTCCCCCTCCTTCGCCCGGAAGATCCGGTCGGAGATAGGAAAGGGAGATCTCATTGTCACATACCCCTTTTCCATTCCCAGCCTGGTCTTCTACACAAACCACAGGGTGATCCGGGAGAGGAAAAGGTCTTCGCTAAAAAAATTCCTGGCTTCCCATGGATCTAGCAGAATCTTTATAGTAACTAGGCCCAAGAAGCTGAGGGCCGTATACCGAGTTTGGAAGGGAAAGGTGAGGGTGTTGGAAAGGGGTCACAGCCTCTATCCCCACGGAAAACTGGCCCTTGCCCTTTTGTCTCCCATCCACCGGCAAGCCCCTGGTAGACCCGGAGGAGACCATGCAAAACAGAGGCATTAAAGGCTACGGAGTTTTCCTTCTCACCTTTCTCCTGCTTCTCCTTATCCTTTGGCAACTGGACATCCATACCCTCAAAGAGAACCTATCCACCCTCCTCTCCGGCCAGCTGTTTCTGGCATTTTTGGTCTATCTCTCCTCCTACCTCCTGAGGGCAATAAGATGGCAGTTCCTCCTGGGCCACGGACTCCCCCTGGCATCCATCTTCCACATTGTGGCCCTCCACACTGTGTCCAACAACGTCTTTCCCTTCAGGAGTGGAGAGCTCACCTTCCCTTACTTCTGCAAGAGGTTCCACAACATCCCTGTGGCCATATCCACATCCACCCTGGTGAGTGCCAGGATAGCCGATCTGGGCAGCCTGGGGCCCCTCTTCCTTTTCTCCCTTCTCCTCCTCAATATGTCCCTGACAAGGTTCTCCCTGGTCTTTCTGTTTCTCCTCATATTCCTGGGCATGGCCTTCACCCTCCCCCATGTCCTGGGCCTTCTCCAGTTCCTGTTGAAGCACCTGCCCCTGGGAGAGAGACTCCATGGGCACCTGGTCCAGGCCCAGGAGCAGTACAGAAGCCTGTGGCAGGGGAAGAAACTGGCAGGCCTCATACTCCTCTCTTTGGCCATATGGATGGTGAAATTCGGGGCCTTTTTTCTCATGGCCGAGAAGCTCCTCCCTTCTGATACCTTCCATCTCAACTACTGGAAGGTGGTCCTGGGTAGCACGGCCTCGGAGCTGGTGGCCGCCCTCCCCCTCCAGACCTTTGCTGAGCTGGGGATGTTCGAGGCGGGATGGACAGGGGCCTTCGTCTTCATGGGCATGGCCCGGAAAGAGGCCGTCACCCTGGGATTCTCCCTTCACCTCACCATTCTCCTCTTCTCCCTCGTTATCGGGATCCCTGCCTATGTCATGGCCCTCTTCAGGAAGAGCAAAAGAGAATCCATCAATTTTGGAGGATAGATGATGAACTCCTTGAAGTTCGCCCTCATAGGCTGCGGACGTGTCGCATCCCGGCACGCCAGGATCCTGGCCAGCATACCCCAGGTCCGGTTGGTGGCCGTGTGTGACCTGGACCCGGAGAAGGCCCGGGCCCTGGCCCAGGAGTCGGGGGCCTCATGGTACACCGACTACAGAGAGATGCTGGAAAAGGAAGAAACGGATGTAGTAGACATCCTCACCCCCTCGGGCACCCACGGCAAAGTGGCCATGGAGGTGATGAGGCGGTTCAACAAGCATGTCCTGGTGGAGAAACCCATCACCCTCCTCCTTCCCGAGGCCTACCAGATGGTGGAAGAGGCCAGGAGAAGGGGTCTGCACCTCATCACCGTGGTACAGAATCGTTTCAACCTCCCCGTGGTGAAGCTCAGAGAGGCCCTGGAAGCGGGCAGGTTTGGAAAGCTGGTCCTGGGATCCGCCCGCCTTTACTGGTGCAGGAGACAGGACTACTATGACGCCGATCCCTGGAGGGGCACCTGGGCCATGGACGGGGGAGTCCTGGCCAACCAGGCCTGTCACTACGTGGACATGCTCCAGTGGATGATGGGACCGGTGAAGAGTGTGTTCGCCATGTCCAACAGGAGCCTCATCGACATGGAGGCGGAAGACACCATAGTGGCCATCCTCAAGTTCGAAAACGGGGCCCTGGGTTCCATAGAGGCCACGGTGTGTGCCAGACCAAAAGACCTGGAGGGCTCCCTCACCATAATTGGCGAGCATGGAACGGTGGAGCTGGGGGGCTTCGCCATGAACAAGATCAACCTCTGGAACTTCGAAGAACCCCTGCCCGAAGATGAGATAGTGAAAGAGAAGTACCACGAGAACCCCCCGGACGTTTACGGCTTTGGCCACCACCAGTACCTACAGAAGGTGGTGGAGTACATCTTGAATAACGGCTCCACCGTCCCTTACGGTCTCGCCCTCTACGAAGAAGGGGTGAAACCCCTGGAGATCATCCAGGCAGCCTACGAGTCGGTGGAGAGGGGAGAGGAAGTGACCTTCCCCTTCACCCCGGAAAAATCCAGACTGGGGGTAGGCTGAGGGTGAAAACCTGGACCTCCTGGATTCTGGTGGCTGTAGTATCGGGACTCCTTTTATTCACCAACCTGGGGGGCTGGGGGCTCTGGTCTCCCGACGAGCCCCGCTACGCCGAGGTGGCCAGGGAGATGGTGTTGACGGGAGACTACCTGGTGCCCCACCTCAACGGAAGGGTCTACACCAGGAAACCTCCCCTCCTCTTCTGGCTGGACGCCATATCCTACAAGATTTTCGGGGTCAAAGAGTGGGCCGCCAGGCTCCCCGTGGTCCTCGCCGGTCTTTCGGCCGTTCTGGCCACCATGTACCTGGGCACCCGCCTCTTCTCCCCCACCGTGGGACTATGGGGAGGGCTCATCCTGGTCACCACTCCCTGGTTCACCTGGGAAGCCCGAAGGGCCAAGATGGACATACCCCTCACCTTCCTGGTCCTGCTGGCCATAATAGCCTTTTACCTGGGAAACCTGGCGGACAGGGAAGAGAAGAAGAAAAAATTCATCTACTACGCCCTGGGGTTCAGCGCCGTGGGCATAGGGGCCCTGGGTAAAGGCCCCGTGGCCTTCTCCGTCCCCGGACTGGCCCTGGCCTGTTACCACATCCACACCAGGGACCTGCACATCCTGAAGGAAAAGGAGTTCTGGCTGGCCTTTCCCCTGGCCTTCCTCTTCTACTTCGCCTGGCTGGTACCCGCCTGTTTCAAGCTGGGAGGAAAATACGCCCTGGACCAGATCTACTACAAGACATCGGCCCTCTTCTTACACACCAAGGTCCACCGCCATGGTCCCCTATTCTACCTATACCACCTCCCCCTGGACGCCTTCCCCTGGGTTCTCTTCATTCCCGGCGCCCTCATCTACGGCCTCAGGTTGCCCCGGGAGAGGCGAAGGCCCTTTCTCCTCCTCTTCTGGTGGTTTGTGGCCAACTTCGTCTTCTTCTCCATAGCCAAGACCAAGAGAAGTACATACCTCCTGCCCCTTTATCCCGCCATGGCCCTCATGGTGGCCCTTTATCTTCGGGAGACCCTGAGGGAAGCCGATTTTCTGGATCTCTCCTCCATAACCAAAGGGGTGAAGTACCCCTTTTATCTGATTCTCTTCACCCTTCCCCTGGTGGCCATAGGGGCACCCCTGGCGGCCTATCTCAAGGTGAGGATGCTCTTTGCTCCCCTGGCGGCCCTGGGAAGCGTCCTCCTGGTCTTTGCCCTTCTGGGCCTTGCAGTACTGAAAAAGAAGCTCCTTCCCCTGAGGGAGTACATTACCGTCATGATGGTGATCACCC
>JALUVF010000098.1 GCA_027020915.1 bacterium | reverse complement strand
ACCTGAGACAGAGTCCGTCCAAGCCCCTCGGGGGATGGTCCCCTTATTTGGTTTTTGGGGGGTTCCCAACTCCTCAAATACTCCACAATCTCAGAGACAGACATGTTCCGAAGATCATTGGCACTTTTGGGGCTTTCAGGGCCAACCCAGGTGGTGGTCACAGAGACAAACTCTGGATGCTCTGGCTCTCCAAACTCAGCCACCAATTCCCTGTAATATTCCTTCCACTCATCAGGAAGACTGTCTTTAATCCAGGAGAGGCGATTTCTCTGCCAGGTCTTTATAAATCTGTTCACCTCGTCTTCAGCCGGGGGGCTCCCTTTGTTTTCCATATACCATTCCCTAAAACTCCCCACATCAGGTCCATCTTTTATCCAGCTCAGGATCTCCCGTTGGGCCTCCGGTAGAAGCTGATGGAACTTTTCCTTCAAGAGAAGGGCATACTCATGCCTCAAATGGCGACAATCAAAGATGGAGCGGTCGGTCAACCTCTTGGTAATGATCTCAAGGGGGCTTTCAGGTGAGACCCTCAAGATGTGGAGTGCTATGCGGCGGAACACTGGATATCGATGTTCCTCAAGCCATTTAACAACCTCTGGAAGATCTTTAGGCTCTTTTTGCACCACTCTTTCCGCTATATCTCTTGCCGATGATACAAGCATACTCTCTAGACTATAGGGCTGTTCATGATCCTCAATAGCACAGCGCCATATATGGGAAAGGTCTGTGGCTTTTCCGCCAGCTTCCTTATTGGAATGTTTTATCTCAATTGCTGTTTCCAATAGTTCACAGATTAACTCTAATGTCTCCTCAGGTGCCTTCTCCGCCAATATTGGAACGTGTTTTTCCAAGATTTCCTCATATATCCAAATCTCAAATTTTGTTTTTATCCTTGGATAGACAACTTGATTAACAATTTCATCCTCGTCTGGAGATGGCAAATCAGGTTGAATCTCAAGGAGAATACGCGCCAATTCTAAAGCAGTTTTAACTTCTCCTTCCCTTGCCAAATAGCTTATTAGCTCTCCTAGTTTATCCGGAAGCAAAAGATATAATTTTTCCTGATTTCTCAACCATTTTATTTCCTTTTTGGCTATTTTAGCTGCAAGGTTAGATGGCATATTAAGGGCTGCTTCTATAAAATCTTCATGGATATTAATGTTGGATGTTTCGGGTATTTCTAAAATAATTCTGCAGACTTTCTCTGGTGCTTTAGCAGCCACTCGTGCAAGATAAGAAGACTGAGGCCAAGGAGGAAAGCTAATGGTGCCTTCTTCCTCGCTTTGTTTGGGCTCTGGTGGGCTGCTGAAGAAGCCCACGCCACGCAGCGGTATCAGCCATCCAGGACTTTCCAGATGGTCAAACAAATATTTGCGTGTCACCATGTTGTTTGGAATTTCATTTGCTAGTTTCCTGACTTCTTCCCTAGTAGATTGGGGCTTCTTGAGAAGGTCTTCGATGACAGGAAACCAAAGCTTCAAAAAATTTGTCTCGACTTTATCAAGGGTAACAGCAAATAAGAGTTCTGATTTACTCCAAAGCTCGCTAATTTCAGAAACAGGTCTCGGATTATCTAATCTCCGGCGATGCGCTATTCTGTGTAGACTTTCTACAAATTCAAACCATATCTGCGCTTCTTGTGTGGTTTCTTCAATATCTAAGACTTGGAGAATCGCCTTAATTTGTTCCTTATGTGAGATAGTTTCTTGTAGCTTTTGTGCAAAGATAAGGCATTTCTGCAATCTTGCTTGATCTTGTGGGATACCTAATATCGGAAGGAGCGCCTCAATTAGTTTCTGCTGTGAACCAGGTGTGAGCCTGAGCAATTGTTTTCCAGCTTTAAGCCACATTTCCATTTCAGAGTTGTCTTCTTTGATGCCTAAGGAATGAACGATGTACTTAACTTTTTCTTCTTTCCATTTCCACGGTGTAAGGACTGATCTCAAAGCGCTTTCAACTTCACGGAGTAAATGAGCTACAATATGAGAAGTGCTTTCCAATTTTATCTCGCCTTGCATGAGAACGCAGGCATCTTTCCAAAAAGCTGCTGGTCCTGGCCCGACTAATCGCAATAGCTTCTCATAAATTTGCCTCTGTAGAGGTGAAGAAAACTCAAATACATGCACTTTTGTGGTAAACTCTTTCACAACTCACCTTTAAAAGCCCTATCCAAGATTGACTGCTCCAGGCGCTTGGGCTCGGCCTCTGTTTCGGCCAGGGCAGTCTTTAGAGCCTTCACCTTTTCCTGCACAGCCTCTAGATGCTCCACGACGCGCCATTGCTGTGAGAGGGGAGAAGGAACAAGCTCGAAATCCGCAGAAGATAGTCCACTTTCCGGGCTTTGCCTCGACGGACGCCATCGCCTACCAAGATGATCCGCCCATGGGTATACATCTGATCCCTTTGATAATAGTGCTCCCTGGTGATCTGGGTATCGGACCAACCGGCAGCCTTCAGTTTGGGGTCAATGAGGGTCGCCCTGGTATCCGCCTCGTTTCTCATGTGATGCTACTCTACATGTGCCTCTAAAGGTTCTTTTCTTCCCGATCACAATGGTTTAAAGATTTCTTGTCCCTAGTTGGGATAAACTTCTGTAATCTTAGTACTGGGAAATGCCGGGGTTTTCAACTGTCCTTTACCGACTTTTAAGGGTTACTAGGCATAGAAAGATGGTCCCAAGGAACTTGATAATTTTGAGGTAGGGCCTCGACCGGAAGGCTCTACTTGCCTCAGTGGGGGAGGAAGGACAAAAAGGCCATCGCCTCTCTCCTGGAGGAGCACGGTTACCTCAAGAACGACACCTTCTGGAGGGTGGCCAGGCTATTTCCGAGGTCTTGCCCGAGGGAGACAAAGAAAAACAGATGCTCCAGGGCGTTCTTTATGGTAAGGGAAATTATACCGGGGGAATGGAGGTTACTCAAAGGAGGCTTGAGTTATGAAATTGAAGTCCCCTCTTACTGTGGAGACTATAAAACAAGCTCTCTCTCCTCTGTTCTATAAATACGGTGTGAGAAAGGCAGCCATTTTTGATTCAGTAGCCAGGGGAGAGGCCGCAGAAAGCAGCGATATAGATTTACTGGTGGAGTTTGAAGAAAACCGGAGCCTTCTGGACCTAATAGGTTTAAAACAGGATGCAGAAGAACTTTTGGGGGTTGAGGTGGATGTGGTCACCTACAATTCCCTCCACCCTCTGCTGGAAGACCAAATCCTTACCAGCCAAGTGGTGATCTATGAGAAAGGGTGCCAAGGCGTTTCTTGACCACATACTGACGAGCATTGAGCTCATAGAAGGGTATGTGGAAGGGAAGTCCTTATAGCGAAGGAGTTGGAGGGCAGTGGATAGATGAAGAGTTTAAAAGAAAAATACATCGTGGGCGAGAAGGGCAGGAAAAAGGCCGTGGTCATTCCCATAAACGAGTACAGGGAATTGTTGGAAGACCTTCACGACCTGGCCGTTGTGGCCGAAAGACGGGATGAGCCTATGGTAAGCATGGCAGAAGTGAAAGAAGAGCTTAAAAGAGATGGGCTCCTTTCAAAGAGGTGGCAATGAAGGACCTTGATAGAATCAGAGAGATTCTCAAGGAAAACGAGGATGTTATAGCGAGGGAGTTCAAGGCTGAGATAGTGGGGATTTTTGGCTCCCACGCCAGAGGAGAGCAGAAAAAGGAGAGCGATGTGGACATTGTGGTGAGGTTCAGAGAAGGGGCCTCCCTATTTGACCTGGTTGGGCTGGCCGATTTTTTGGAGGAGAAGCTGGGAATCAAGGTGGATGTGGTATCTGAAAGGGCGATAAGGCCCGAGCTGAAGGACCACATACTAAAGGACTTGGTAGCAGTATAAGCAGAGACTACCACTCCGTTTTTGCTGCGGATATGGGGGATGTGGTCCAGGGAAAAGCCATATAGCTAAGATCCTTGGATGCAAAGGGCTCATGGGTTCCCTGGCTAAAGAAACCCTGAATCAAATCGGGGCAGAAGAATTGGAGTGGGAAGAGGAGTGAGTTCCTACCCGGAGGGTAGGGGGTAAACCCCCGGAAGGTTTACCCCGTCCAGGTTTCCAGTTCTATGCGCTCGTGGGCGCCCAGCTTGAGGGCCAAAAGCAGGGAGAGGTAGTCCCTGAGGTGCCTGGTGATAAGGAAGTTGTCTTTCACGAACTGGTGGGCCTTTCTGCCCATCTCTTCCCTCTTGTCTTTGTAGAAGAGGAGGTAGCGGATGGCCAGGGCGGCCCCTTCGGGGGTGTGGACCAGGAAGCCCGTGTGGTGGTTCACCACCTGGATCTTGATGCCCCCCACATCGCCCCCGATGACGGGTTTGCCCTTCCACATGGCCTCGGTGACGGTGAGGCCGAAGCCCTCCTTGATGGACTTCTGGAGGACCACGTGGGCCCCTCTCTGGAGGGCGTTTATGGTGTGGTGGGCGTCGGGGGGGAGGTAGAGGATGTGGATGTCGGGATCACCCTTGGCGGTCTCTTCCACTTCCCGCAGGACCACTTCTCCCTCGGGGTCGTCGGCGGCCCCTCCTCCCGCTAGGACCAGCTGTAGGGGGGCAAACTTCCTGGCCAGCCTGGCGGCCCTGATCACTCCCAGGGGATCCTTGAACCTGTCGAAGCGGGAGACCTGGAGGACTATGGGTTTGTGGGGGTCCAGCTGGTACCGGCTCAGGATCTTCTTCACCTCCTTCTCCGAGAGTTCCTTGTTCTTCTCCGTCAGGGGATCGATGCTGGGGGGGATGATGTACTGGAGGTGGGGCATGGGCTGGGTGAAGTCGGGCATGGAGAAGATGCTGGCCTCGTACCTGGTGACCAGGTTTCTCAGGTACCTCCAGACGGAGCGCTGGGGACGGCTCAGGTCTATGTGGCACCGCCAGATCCACTTGCCCTTCCTGTTGGGTATGAAGCGGATGAGGGGGGCGGGCTGGGGGTCGTGGATGAAGACGAAGTCCGCCTCTTCCAGGAGGGGGCGGAGCCTTTCGGCCTCCTGGGCGTTGGTCTCCTCGTAGGTCTTGAGGGCCCGGGATTGAATCTCCGTGGAGAAGCCCTGGAGGGCGTTGTGCATGGACTTGGTGACCAGGAAGAACTCCTCTTCTCCCGTGATCACCTCCCAGGTGACGTCCAGTCCCAGGGCCTGCTTCAGGGGAATGAGGCTGTGGAGGATCTCCGCCACCCCTCCCCCATAGCGGGTGGAGTTGACATGGACGATGTGGGCTCCTTTCAGGGGCGAGGCCAGCTGGAGGAGTTGCTCCACGGCATCTTCGCCGGCGATCTGGGCGTAGCGGGTGAGGAGGTCCTGGTTCATGGCTTCACTCCACCGTTGAAGTGGGAGCTGAAGAGGTTGACCAACTCCTCCTTGAGCTCCGACAGGGTGGTGAAGTAGGGATCCATGTTGGCCAGGCTCTCCACCACGTGGTCGTACTTCTCCATGGGGATGAGCCAGGCCCTGAAGTCGTCCACTCCCATCTCCGTCCTCCTCCTGGCGTCAATGAAGTGGTAGAAAATGCTGCCCAGGGACATGGATGCTACGGCCCGGGCCAGCTCCTGGGGCCTGTGTATCCTTTTGCCCGTGTCCAGGACCACGATCTGGCTGCGTACGAAGTAGAAGGGGGCTTTGGCCTTGGCCCAGGGCAGGAACTCGCTCTCGTCCATGCGTTCCTCTATGTGGTCTATGAGCTCCTGGCGCAGGTCTTCCAGGGTGTTGAAGTCCTGGGGGTCTATGATGTTGAGGCGCTCGGCTAGGGTCTTGTCGTGGATGTCGTAGTAGGCCCAGGCGGCGAAGTCGTTGTGGAATTCGGGGTGGTCGAAGCTGGGCCGTAACTGCCTGGACCAGAAGTGGTGGTAGATGCTGCCGGGATGGATGGTCCTCAGCTGGTCCAGAAGCTCCGCCAGGGAATAGGCCTTCTTGCCCGTGGAGATGGAGACCAGGGCGCAGTCCTTTATGTAGAAGCAGCACTTCTCACCGTTGTTCACGTGGTTGTTACTGGGGCAGTCGGGGGAGGCCTTCACCTCCACTCCCGTCCCTCCTGCCATGGATTCCTGGATCATGGTTCGCTCCTTCCTTTCTCCGTCTTGACTTTGATCATCTCTTTTAGCAGCCCCCTCACCCGGTGGGGAGAGTCCATATTGAATTTTGCCTTTGATAGACCAAAACCCACCTTAATGGAATAGGCTTCCTGGGGCAGGGCCTCAAATAGATCCTCGTCGGTCCAGTCGTCCCCCACGGCCATGATGAAGTCCCAGGGGCCCATGTTGGTTATCCACCTCATGGCAGCCATGCCTTTGTTGATGTTGGCGGGTTTCACTTCGATCACCTTGCTCCCTTCCAGGATGGTGAGGTTGAAGTTCTCCGTGATGTTGAGGAGGGCGTCCTTCAGCTCCCGGGCCCTGGTGACCCCCAGCTCCGGCTCGGCCTTCCTGTAGTGCCACACCAGGGAGAACTCTTTCTCTTCTATGAAGGCCCCGGGGGTGCGGTCGGCGTAGACCTCCATGATGGGTCGGATGGCCTCTTTCCAGTCCTGCTTCAGGGGTTCGATGAGCTCCCAGGGATGGTCGGACTCCTTGAGCCATACACCGTGCTCCGCCACCAGGTCCATTCCCAGGTCTCCGAACCACCGGTCGAGATTCTCCTTCTTCCTGCCGCTGATGAGGACCACCCGGTTGGTGGGTATGGCCGTGAGGCCCTTGAGGATGTTCTTCACCTCGTTGTCGGGGAAGGCCTTCTCGGGACGGTCGGTGAAGGTGGTGAGGGTGCCGTCGTAGTCCAGGAGTATAAGGGCCCTGTGGGCCCGGGAGTAGTCCTCCAGGAACCTCCTCAGGAGGATGCCCCGCAGGTTTTTCTCCTCCATCTCTTCCTGGAGGGCCCTGACGGAGTTCACCCTGTCCAGGAATTCCCCTGCCCACCGTCTCACGTCGTAACGCCGGAGGCGCTCCTTGAGGCGGATGTTTCTTTCCCTCTGCTCTTCCTTGTCCATCTCCAGGGCCGCCTTGATGGTTTGGGCCACCTCCCCCACGTTGTAGGGGTTCACCAGGAGGGCCTCTCCCATCTCCCGGGCGGCTCCCGCCATTTCGCTCAGGATGAGGACCCCCAGGTTGTCCCTCTTGCTGGCGATGTACTCCTTGGCCACCAGGTTCATGCCGTCCCGCAGGGGGGTGACCAGGGCCACGTCGGCCAGGTTGTAGAGGGCAGAGAGGGTGGGGAAGGGGACGGAACGGTAGAGGTAGAGGATGGGGGACCAGCCCAGGGTGCCGAACCGGCCGTTGATGCGGCCGATGTGTTCGTCCACCTGCCTCTTGAGGTGGATGTAGTGGTCCACCTTGGTCCGGGAGGGCACGGCCACCATGACCAGGATCACCTTGTCCCGGTATTGGGGGTTCTTTTCCAGGAAGAGCTCGTAGGCGTCCAGCCTCTCCGCCACCCCCTTGGTGTAGTCCAGGCGGTCCACGGAGAGGATGACCCTCCGGTCGCCGATGCGGCGCCTGAGCCGGTGGATCTCGTTCTTCACCTCGGGGAGCTCCGCCGCCCGGGCGAACTTGAGGAAGTCAATGCCAATGGGAAAGGTGTCCACCTTCACCAGGCGGTTTCTGGTGGTGATGAGGCCCAGGCTGTGGTCGTAGCCCAGGATCCGCCTCACGCTGCTGAGGAAGTGGCGCACGTAGTCGTAGGTGTGGAAGCCCACCAGGTCGGCTCCCAGCAGGCCTTCCAGGATCTCCTCCCTCCAGGGCAGGAGCCTGAAGATCTCAAAGGAGGGGAAGGGGATATGGAGAAAAAAGCCGATGGTGGCCTTGGGCAGTCTCTCCCTGAGCATGGCGGGCAGCAGGAGGAGCTGGTAGTCGTGGACCCAGATGACGTCCTCCTCGGTGGCCACCTCCAGGGCCGCCTCGCAGTAGAGGCGGTTCACCCGTTTGTAGGATTCCCACATGCGGTTTTCGAAGAGGGTGTAGTGGACGAAGTAGTGGAAGAGGGGCCACAGGGTCTTGTTGCTGAAGCCGTAGTAGAAGTTCTCTATCTGGCGCTGGTTGAGGAAGACGGGGCTGCAGTCCAGTTCCTTCAGGTAGGAGGCTATGCTCTCTTCCAGTCCCCGGATCTTCTCGCTGGCCAGCCCCGGCCAGCCCAGCCACACCCCCTTCTTCTCCCTGTAGAAGGCACCCAGGCCCGTGGCCAGTCCTCCGGCACTGGGATGGTAGTGGATCTTGCCCTCCCTCTTGCTCACGGTCACGGGCAGGCGGTTGGCTATGATGATGAGCCTTTTGTTCATCCATCCCTCCTTTTGCAAGGGGGGCTTATGGAGAGGCTTCCCTTGCCGTTTTCTTTAGGGGCCGTAGTGTAAAATAAAGGCATTGGTAGGCAGGGGGCAAGGGTGGAGGTGGAGGGAGACAGGTTCCCCTTTCTTGATTTATCCCCGCCCAGGGGCTAATTAACGGGGAAACTCAATTTCTCGGGGGAAGGTGGAGATGGCGGGGAAAGATCTTCCAAAGAGCTACGAACCTAAGGGTGTTGAGGAGAAGTGGTACGGTTTCTGGTTGGAGAAGGGGTACTTCCACGCTGACGAGACGGACCATACCCGTCCCACCTATTCTATAGTGATTCCTCCCCCCAACGTCACGGGCTCCCTGCACATGGGACATGCCCTCAACTGCACCCTCCAGGACATCCTGTGCCGCTGGAAGCGCATGGAGGGGTGCAACGTCCTGTGGATGCCCGGCACGGACCATGCGGGTATCGCCACCCAGAACGTGGTGGAGAAGGAGCTGGCCAGGGAGGGTCTCTCCCGCCACGACCTGGGCAGGGAGGAGTTCCTCAAGCGGGTATGGCAGTGGAAGGAGAAGTACGGCAACTACATCATAGAGCAGCTCAAGCGCCTGGGGGCCAGCTGCGACTGGGAGAGGACCCGGTTCACCATGGACGAGGGCTTCTCCCGGGCGGTGAGGGAGGTCTTCGTCCGCCTCTATGAAGAGGGACTCATCTACCGGGGGGACTACATGGTCAACTGGTGCCCCCGATGCCACACGGCCCTTTCGGACCTGGAGGTGGAGTACCAGGACGAGGAGGGGGGGCTCTGGTACATCGCCTATCCCCTGGAGGACGGCACCGGCGAGGTGGTGGTGGCCACCACCAGACCCGAAACCCTCCTGGGGGACACGGCCGTGGCCGTGAACCCCGAGGATCCCCGGTACAAGGGGATGGTGGGCAAGAGGGTGACCCTTCCCGTGGTGGAGAAGCTTATACCCGTTATCGGGGACCCTTACGTGGACATGGAGTTTGGCACCGGTGCCCTGAAGATCACCCCCGCCCATGATCCCAACGACTGGGAGATCGGAAAGGCCCACGGCCTGGAGGTGGTGAACGTCATGAACCCCGACGGCACCATGAACGAGAAGGCGGGAAGGTACGCGGGCATGGACCGCTTTGAGTGCCGCAGGGCCATTGTGAAGGAGCTGGAGGAGAAGGGGCTGCTGCGTAAGTTCGAGCCCTATGTCCACTCCGTGGGCCACTGTTACCGGTGCCAGACGGCCATAGAGCCCTACATCTCCACCCAGTGGTTCGTGAGGGCCAGGCCCCTGGCCGAGCCTGCCATCAAGGCCGTGGAGGAGGGGAGGACCAGGATTGTTCCCGAGAACTGGACCCGGGTCTATTACGAGTGGATGTACAATATTCGGGACTGGTGCATCTCCCGCCAGATCTGGTGGGGCCACCAGATACCCGCCTGGTACTGCCGGGACTGCGGCGAGATCAGCGTCTCCCGGGAGGACATCACCCGCTGCCTCCACTGTGGCAGCGGGGAGATAGAGAGGGACCCCGATGTCCTGGACACCTGGTTCTCATCGGCCCTGTGGCCCTTTGGCACCATGGGCTGGCCTGACGAGACCCCCACATTGAAGAGGTTCTACCCCACCAGTTGCCTGGTGAAGGGCTTCGACATCCTCTTCTTCTGGGTGGCCCGCATGATGATGATGGGCCTCAAGTTCATGGGGGAT
>JALUVF010000097.1 GCA_027020915.1 bacterium | reverse complement strand
CCACAGCCTCTCCCGCTTCTTCCCTGGAGGGGAAGAGGGCCAGGAGGGTGCCCGTGGCGGGGGGGAGGGGAAGGAGCTTCAGGAGGATCCGTGTGAAGAAGGCCAGGGTGCCCTCGGAGCCCACCAGGAGCCGGGTGAGGTCGTAGCCCACCACGTCCTTCACCACCTTGCGGCCCGTGGTGATGGTCCGGCCTCCGGGGAGCACGGCTTCTATGGCCAGGACGTACTCCCGGGTCACCCCGTACTTCACCGCCCGGGGGCCCCCGGCGTTTTCCGCCACGTTGCCCCCCAGGGTGGAGAAGGCCAGGCTGGCGGGGTCGGGAGGGTAGAAGAGGCCCATGGTCTCCACCGTCTCCTGGAGGTCTCCCGTCACCACCCCGGGTTCCACCAGGACGGTGAGGTTTTTTTCGTCTATCTCCAGGATCCGGTTCATCTTCTCCGTGGATACCACCATCCCCCCTTTCACCGGGAGGGAGCCCCCTGTGAACCCCGATCCCGCCCCCCGGGGAATGACGGGGATCTTCTCCTCCCAGGCCAGCTCCATGATCCGGACCACCTCTTTTGGAGACTCGGGGAAGATCACGGCCTGGGGGAGGTACTCTTCCTGAGTGGCGTCGAAGGAATAGCACAAAAGATCTTCGGGGCGGGTGGTGACGTCCTCCTCTCCCAGGATCCTTTCCAGCCTTTTTAAGACCTTTTTCTCCACGGCCTTGCTCCTCTAATGCTCCAGCTCCTTCTCCACTTTCTGTAAGAGGCGGATGGTCCTCTCCATCTTCTCCTTGAGGGCCGGCTGGTAGGGGAACTCCTTCCATCTCTCCAGCTGGGTTTCCAGGCGGGCAAGGAGGGTTTCCAGGGTCTCGAACTCTCCCTCCAGTTGGGGAGGTATGGCTACCTCCACCTTGGGGGGATGGAAGGGCCCTATGGCCTGGGGAGAGAGGTCCACGCTCTCTCCCAGGGTGGGCAGGTGGGTCTTCCAGCCCAGGGTCTCCTGGATCTTCTGGGAGAAGACGGTGGAGCTGTGCTCTTCTCCGTGGACCACGAAGGTGATGGCGGGAGGTTTTTTGAACTGTCCCAGCCACCGGAGGAGCTCCTCCTGGTCGGCGTGGGCGGAAAAGCCTCCCAGGGTGTGGATCTGGGCCCTGGCCTCTATCTCCTCGCCGTAGATCTTCACTTTGGAGGCCCCGTCCACCAGCCTTCTGCCCAGAGTGCCCTGGGCCTGGAAGCCCACGAAGATCACGTGGGTGTTCTCTTTCCACAGGTTGTGTTTCAGGTGGTGCTTGATTCTCCCCCCTGTGCACATACCCGAACCCGCTATGATGACGCCTCCCTCTATGCTGTTGAGAACCCGGGATTCTTCGGCGCTTCGCACCATTTTGAGGCCCGGGAAGGAGAAGGGATGGGGGTCGGTTTTCATGAGGTCCAGGGTCTCCCGGTCGAAGCATTCGGGGTGTTGCTGGAAGATCTCCGTGGCGGCTATGGCCAGGGGACTGTCGAGATAGACGGAAATGGAGGGTATACGCCTTTCGTTGTGGGCTTTGTTCAGGATGTAGAGGACCTCCTGGGTTCTTTCCACGGCAAAGGAGGGGATGAGGACTTTGCCCCTCTCCTTGTAGGCCCTGTTGATGATCTCTATGAGCTCTTCCTGGCTCTCCTCCAGGCTTTTGTGGAGTCGGTTCCCGTAGGTGGATTCCACCAGGAGGACGTGGGTCTCCTCCATGGGGGTGGGGTCTTTGAGGATGAGGCCGTGATAGCGGCCCAGGTCTCCCGAGAAGACAAGCCGTAGGTCCTCTTTTCCTTCCCGGACCCGGACTTGTACCACCGATGATCCCAGGATGTGGCCGGCATCCACGAAGGTGGCTTTCACTCCGGGGATCACTTCCACCTCTTCTCCGTATTCTACGGGATGGAATAATGGGAAAGCCTGGGCGGCATCGGCCGTGGTGTATAGGGGCTCCACGGAGGGTTTGCCTTTGCGAAGGTTTTTCCTGGTGAGGTGCTCCGCCTCCATCTCCTGGATGTGGGCCGAGTCCAGGAGCATGATTTCGCATAGGTCCAGGGTGGCCCTGGTGGCAATGATCCGGCCCGAGAAGCCCATCTTCACCAGACGCGGGATGAAGCCGCTGTGGTCTATATGGGCGTGGGTGAGGAGGAGGGCCTTTATCTCCTTGGGGTCGAAGGCCAAGGGACGCCAGTTCCGC
>JALUVF010000096.1 GCA_027020915.1 bacterium | reverse complement strand
ATAGGGGAGGCCTGCATGGAGATCGCCCGAGAGGCCAGCGGGGGAAGGATCCAAGTGGTTCTGGCAGGTGGCGCCCTGAGGGAGATGGCCACGTGGGTCATCCCCCGAGTGATCCGCCTTCTGGTGGAGGAAGAGGATTGAAGGTTTCCAAAAAGGTGATCCTGGAGTTTCCCAGGCACACCTGGGACCAGCCCATCATATACACCCTCCACTCCAGGCATCACCTCATGTTCAATATACTCAAGGCCAAGATCACCCCCAAATCCGAAGGACTCATGATCCTGGAACTGTCAGGAGAGAAGGAAGACTTCGAAAGGGGCATAGAGTTCCTCAAGAACCTTGGAGTTCGGGTCCGCTACCTGGCCGCAGACATCACCCGGGATGAGGACAGGTGCACCCACTGTGGCGCTTGCACTGCCATCTGTCCCACCCAAGCCCTTCATATAGACAGGGAGACCATGGAGGTGATGTTCGACAAGGAGAAGTGCGTAGGGTGCGAGCTCTGCATATCGGTCTGTCCATTCCGGGCCATAGAACTGAAGTTCTAGGAGAAGCTGAGTTTCCAGCTCGAAATCGGCCCAATTTCTCCTATTTCCGCCCATTTTCGCTTTCTTGACAAAAGAGGGAAGGAGGCCTATAAACTCCCTTGCTCCCACGGTTTGTGGCAGGTGCCGAAGTGGCGGAAATGGGAGACGCGCTGGACTCAGGATCCAGTGGCTGTAACAGGCCGTGCGGGTTCGAATCCCGCCTTCGGCACCATTTTTATACTCCTCGTGTTCCGTCCTTCTTGGGTCGCCTTTTGAAGCACCAGTGCAAGCCTTGAAACCCGCTGTGCCTCCCTCTTGGTAGAGGGACGGGGAAAGGGGAGAAATCCCGGTTGCACTGCTTCTTGCGGGGCAATAGAAATGTTGAAAGAGGGTGGACTCTTAGATTTTCTGGAGTATGGGGGATTTTGGAGGTGTGGTTATGGGAAGGTCAAAAGGGAGATTGAGAGTTGTAGTGGCAGCTTTGGGCGTATTACTTTTGCTTTCCACCTCGGCTTTCTCCCGGGTTCGGGTGCCCAAGAAAATCTATCTACGCTTCTCCGAGGCCTACCTTGACTTGAAGGTCAAGGATCTGAAGTTGAAGTTGGTGGCTGCTGGGAGCGTGCTTTCTAGCTGTTACGGATGGCGGGTAGTCAGAACGGAGCCTTACATCTTCCATATGAAGCGCCTGGCCTGGGAAAACTTCTTCTGGAAGGTGAACACCAGGCGGGGAGTGGTCTATAAAGTGAAGGGAGGGGAGTTCGGACACCCCGGAGGACGGCGGACTCCCATGGAAGTGAAGGTGGAAGTGATAGGCAAACCCAAGCACCCCAGGCGGTTGTATCTGCATTTCTCCGACGCCTATATGGTGGTCCGGCCTGGCAGAAGGCCCCGGATACTGAAAGATATCAGGATTTTTGCTCTGGGAAAGGCTATAGGTAGGGGAAGGGGATGGAAGATAAGGAGATTAAAACCCTACCTCTTTCATTTAAAGAGAGAAGCCTGGAGGGGATACTACTGGAGGATCGACACCTCAAGACGGGAGGTTTACAGAGTGGAAGGGGGAAGATTTGGCCAGATGGGAGGCACAGAGAGCAAGCTGAACATTGGAGTTGACGTAGTCTATTGAGCTTTGGAGGTGAGAGGTGAAGGAAGGGGCCGTTAAAGCAGAAAAGGGCGATGCCCTGGTCATTGTAGACCTTCAGAGGGACTTTCTCCCCGGGGGGGCCCTCCCCGTTCCCCATGGGGACCAGGTGGTACCTGTGATGAACAGTTATATCCGTCTTTTCAGAGATGCGGGACTTCCCATTGTGGCTACCCGGGACTGGCATCCTTCCAATCACTGCTCTTTTAAGGAGCAGGGAGGGTTGTGGCCTCCACACTGTGTCCAGGGGACACCTGGAGCCCAGTTCGCCCCGGGGCTGGAGTTACCCCCAGACGCCATTGTCATTTCCAAGGCCAGCCAACCCCAGGAGGAGGCCTATTCGGGCTTTGAAGGCACTGACCTGGACCGCAGGTTGAAGGCCCTGGGGGTGAAGAGGCTCTTCGTGGGCGGCCTGGCTACAGACTACTGCGTCTTGAGTACGGTGAAGGACGCCCTTGAATTGGGTTACCGAGTCTTTCTCCTCCTGGACGCCGTCAGGTCCGTGGACGTGAATCCCGGGGATGGGGAGCGGGCCATTGAAGAGATGAGGGCCCTGGGGGCGGTGCCCGTCACCCTCAAGGATCTGGCCGGGGACTGATGCCGTACCTCTCTCTGATAGCCCTCTCTCCCTGGGGGAAGGCGTGCTCCCTGAGGAGCCTCATGGCAGCCTCTTCTGGGATGATTGCGAGGTCCCCGGGGTCACGGTAGTTGCCCCTCAGGACGCACTGGGCCTGCTCTTCACCCTCTTGCCATCTGTGGCCCAAGAGTTCTTCCACTTCCCGGCCTGATGAGAGGTGTCTGATGGGCTGGAGGAGATCAACGCCGTATTTGCCCATGAACCCCTTGAAGGCGTCCAGGATGGGAGGGATCTGGTTCAACTTTACGCGCCCGTCGTGGCTCTCCCTCTCCCCGGAGACAAGGAGGCCGCAGCCGAGGATTTTGGCCAGGGGTATCCTTATAATGTGGAAATAGAGGTGGCAGTTGATACAGAGGGCAGAGAAGCCGTAAGTCTTGAAGAGGGTGGTGAGGGGTCTTCCGCACAGCATGTGCCAGAGCCGGGGGTCTCCCAGGAAGAGGGGGGGCAAGACCAGGACTCCTTCCTTTTCCATCTTCTCTTTTAGCCACCGACACTTTTCCAGGGTGTTCTCCCAGTTTCCGTATTCCGTCCCTGTATAGGCTATAGTGGGTAGAAGGGTCTGGATGACTCTTTTTGGACCGCTGCAATGGCGGCAGCGAAGCTGTCCCGTCCTGCCGTCTCTACCATGGCGCTTCTGGTGCCCTTCATTTCTTTTATGGTGGCAGGGGAGAGCATCCACGGGGGAAAGTGGGTGACGAGGGGAGGTTTGTTGGCCAGGAGTCCCAGTATCCTAGGATCCATGGTTCCCCTCCCGGGACCCCTTCACCGTGAGAGGTCTGGAAAGCCCCAGGGTGTAGGCCCGGGGAGATGGGGAGTCCATGAGGCCCTGGAGCTGGGCCCTGTCCATGAAGCTCAGGATAAGGTACATGAGTTCCCGGCCCCTCACCAGGCCCAAGGCACCTTGGGAACAGTCCACTTCGTTGAACCTTTCCACTCTATCCCTCCGCACCCTTTCCCCAACCATGGTGAGAGGCACCGTCTCCCCCGAATGGATCATGGCTCCAGAGCTTGGTGTAGAGTGGTCCGAGGTGACGACCAGAAGCACATCCGGATCCCCAACCATGGTTTCCAGGGTAACTCCCATGGCTCTGTCCAGGGCCTGGATCACCTCTTTCTTATGCCAGGGATCCTTGGTATGGGCGGCTTCATCAGGAGCCTTGGTGTGGACGTGGATGAAGTCGAAATCTCTGGCACCATAGGCCAGGATGAGTCTATCTTTCAGGTCCTTTTCGGGGTCCCCTGAGTCTTCCACGGGGACGGCCTCCATTCCCAGAGCCCTGGCTAGGCCCCAGTAGATGGGAGAGGAGGCCAGGGACATGCCTCGCAGCCCCCATTTCTCCCGGAAGGGGGTCAATTCCCTCTTCTCGCCAGCCCTCTGGGTGCCCAGGGCGTTTATGGGCGGCAGCCCACCCTTTCTTCTCTCCTGATTCAGGGGATGGGTGTCCAACTTCCGGTGGCACCACACCAGGTAGTCGTTGAGGACCCTGGCGGTCTTCACGGCCCTGGGGTCCTCCTGGTGACCTTCCAGTGGCAGGACTTGAAGAAGGGGGCGACCCGGGTAGAGGGGGTTGGAGTCTGTCACTCCGGAGGAGACCTCTCCCTTGAGAAGGAGTATGCCCTGGACTCCTCCCGTGGGCCTGAATTCTATCTCTACCCCCAGGCGGGAGTAGCGCTGGATCTCATTCTGGAGGACCCTGCATGTTTGAGGGTCTACCGGGGGGTTCTCTTCTTCCAGGATGATGTGGTCTCCCCTGGGTATGACGGAGAGCAACCTGGCCAAAAGGGCCACTTCTCCCTCTTTCACGGGTATGTCTAGTCCCAGGGCCTCCAGGTACCCTCTCCCGGGGAAATCTGCCCTTTCGTAGCCCAGGATGAGGAAGTGGGCCAGCTCGCTGGGCATGGCCATACCCTGGAGTTGAGGATGGAGGAGGCCGTTCATGCCCATTCCGGCCAGGAGGTCTAGGTGGGGAGTATGGGCGGCCTCCAGGGGAGTGTGCCCGTCCAGGACAGGTTGTCCCTGGTCTCCCAGCCCGTCCAGCAACACCATAATGCATCTCATGATGGAAGCTTAGCTTTCTTCACCCTCCGTGTCCACAGCGGTGGGTGTGTCCCAGGAGACCCAAAAGGTTGCTTTCCCGCCTCATTGCGGATTGCCCGACCGGGAAGTACCTTTGAGAAGGGGAGACGGCCTTCCCTTTGGTCCACTGGTCTTATGAGGTTCCAATCCTGTCTTCCCTGGCTTGGGGATGGGAGCGAAAAACCTTTTACCCAAAAACCTTATATTGGAGGGTGAGATGGAGTACCGCATCGAACGGGATTCCATGGGGGAGGTGAGGGTGCCCTCCCATGCCTACTACGGTGCCCAGACGGCCAGGGCCCTGGAAAATTTCCCCATAAGCGGCGTGGTCTTCCCTTCCTCCTTCATCAGGGCTTTGGGAGCCATCAAGGGCGCTGCTGCCGAAACCAACATGGAGCTGGGGCTCCTGGACGAGACCAGAGCCAGGGCCATAGTGGCGGCGGCAATGGAGGTGATGGAGGGGAAATTGGACCGTGAGTTTGTGGTGGACGTTTTCCAGACGGGCAGCGGCACTTCTACGAACATGAACGCCAACGAAGTGATAGCCGGACGGGCCAATGAGATCCTCACGGGAAAGAGGGGCGGGAAGACGCCCGTCCATCCCAATGACCACGTCAATTTGGGCCAGTCCTCCAACGACACCATACCTACGGCCCTCCACGTGGCAACGGCCATTGAGCTTCACGGAGTGCTCCTTCCTGCATTGAGGGAACTGGCCCAGGCCTTGAGGGAAAAGGCCAGGGCCTGGGACGGGGTGGTGAAGATCGGTCGCACCCATCTGATGGATGCCACTCCCATTCGTCTGGGCCAGGAGGCTGGGGGATGGGCCCGGCAGGTGGAGCTTTCCGTGGCCAGGCTGGGGTCGGTCCTTCCCAGGTTGTACGAGTTGGCCCAGGGGGGCACGGCGGTGGGAACGGGGATCAACACCCACCCGGAGTTCGGAGACCGGGTGGCCAAGAGGCTCTCCCAGTGGTTTGGCCTCCCCTTCAGGGAGGCGGAGAACCATTTTGAGGCCCAACACTCCAGGGATACAGCCGTGGAACTGGCGGGACAGCTGGGTACTGTGGCTACCGGTCTAATGAAGGTGGCCAATGATATCCGGTGGCTCTCCAGCGGACCCCGATGTGGCCTGGGTGAGATCACCCTTCCCCCCGTCCAGCCGGGAAGCTCTATTATGCCTGGCAAGGTGAACCCCGTCATGAGTGAGGCTCTCATGATGGTCTGTGCCCAGGTCCTGGGAAACTCTGTGACGGTCCAGGTGGCCAACACCCATGGAAACCTGGACCTCAACACCATGATGCCCGTTATGATCAAGGCCCTCCTGGAATCCATCACCTACCTGGGTAAGGCTGTCACGGTCTTCACGGAGAAGGCGGTGAGGGGCATGGAGGCCAACAGTGAAAGGGCCAGAGCTTTTGTGGAGAACTCCCTGGCCCTGGCCACAGTCCTGGTCCCCAGGGTGGGCTATGACAGGGCGGCGGGGATAGCCAAAGAGGCCCTCCAGAGGGGCAAAACCGTGGGCCAGATCTGCCTGGAGAAGGGGTTGCTCACCTCCCGGGAACTGGAGCAGGTCCTGGACCCCTGGAGGATGACGGAGCCGGGGTTATCTACTGGCGGTTCAGGTGGAGGGATGACAGAAGGGGAGGAAGAAGGCGGCCGAGGGTCCCAGGATGGCCCAGGTTTTTCATGATCTTTTTGAAAGGGGCGTGGCCCGAGACGCAATAGAAGAGGGCTTCCTTCAGGCTTTCGTCCCTCTTGGCCTCCCTGATGACAGGATCCAGGGAGGAATAGCGGCGTGTGAGGCTGGCCAGGGTCCGGGCCACTCTTCCGTAGGTCATGTCGTCCATGAGTTCCCTGCACAACTCCCGATAGTGGTGGGAAGCTTCCAGGGAGGGACCGTGGTCCAGAAGGGTGGCCGCAGCCCATCTACCAGTGATGACGGCGGTGTTTATTCCTTTCCCCTTGAAGGGTCTCACCAGGCCCGAGGCGTCTCCCACTAGAAGGTATCTGTGGCCGTGGAACCTCTTTGCCAACCCTGTGGGAAACCTGCCTTTGAAGAAGTCCGAGGGGCCCTTGGGAGGGAGGAGATTCTTGACCTTTGGCAGGGCCAGGAAAGCCTCCATGTCATTGGTGGTGATGTTCCAGCCTGCCAGGATCACCGTTATGTGGTCTCCCTTGGGAATGAGGGCCCCGAACTCTGTCCGGGGAAAGGGAGGTAGGAATACGTGGATCATGTCTTCCAGTAGCCCGGGCAGCCAGGAGTCTGGAGGGTAGAACTTGGCCACCAGGGTCTCCAGGTGGGGAGGGGATACGTACCCCACCCTGCGGGAGAAGCAGGCGGACATGGCCTTGCTCAGACCAAAGGCTCCCACCACCGCCGAGGCCCTGCAGGTTCCGCTCCAGCTGTAGACCACAACCTCGTGGGAGTGGAACTCCACGTCTGTCACCCTGCTATGGATCACTTCCACTCCCCTCTTTTCCGCCTCCCCCAGCAGGAACCTGTCCAGTTCCACCCTTTGGACGGCCAGGGAAGGTTTGGAGGGGTCTTCCTCCAGAACGATGGTCTCTCTGTCTCCGTAGAGGACATACCCCTGGATCACCCTCTGGATCATGGTTTGGGGTATTTCAAGGTCGAAACTCTCTTTGAGGATCTCCCCCAGGGGATGGGAGAGGACCCCGGCGCACTGGTTGTAGTGTTCCCCGAAGCGCTTTCCCTCGAAGACCACCACCCTGATGTCCTCACCTCTCTCCCGGGCCATACTCTTCAAAGTGAGGGCGCATCCCACTCCCCCGGGGCCACCCCCTATGATGGCCACTCCCTTGTCTCTCTCCAGGACATTTTCTCCCATGATGAATCCCTACTCCTCCTCCATGGAGTCTCTTTTCAGTATTCTTTTCACCATCAGGAAGTACTCCTTGGCGAAGGACTTGGCAAAGGACGTGAAGGCCCGGAGAAATATGGATTTGTAAGGCGCACTTCCGGTGAAGAGGTGCCAGAGTACCTGGGTCTCTGTCTTCTCTTCCCACCTCTCCTTTTTGGCCTCTTTAGAGATCATGTGGAGTCGGGGTACCACAAGCCAGCGATGTTTGGCGATCATGTCGTGAGTTTTGAAGAGGAGTTTGCCGTAGTAGTTATCCCTGTGATACCTCTCCCGGCAGGGTCTCACGTAGTGACGGATGAGCTCCTCCCTGGAGACTTTCCCCTCCAGTATGGCCCGGGCTGCCTTGGTACCGGTGTACAGGGCCGATTCGATGCCGTTCTTCAGGTAACGGGAGATGAAGGCGTCTCCTACCACTAACAACCTGTGGGTCACGGGGTTCTTGGCCGTGCTGATGGCCACCTTGGGATGGCAGTGGCAGTACTGGGTGGGTAACTCCCAGTGGGGCGGGAAGTGACGGGTGACAATGGGGTTCAGCAGGAACCTCTCCAGGTCGGCCCTTCGTACGTGGCTTCCCAAAACGGTGACGGTGACGAATCTCTTTTTGGGTGTGATGGCCCCCAGGGAGATGCCCTTCAGTCCCAGAGAGAAGACCTTCACCGAGTTGTCGAACCAGAGGTTCACCTCCCCCTCATCCAGGGGTATCTCCGCCTGACAGGCGTGAAAGGTGACCGGAGGGATGTAGCCGAAGTTCAATCCCTGGAGTACCTGGGGGAAGCTGCTGTTCACACCGCATGCCACCACCACCACGTGGGCATCCATAACCCTATGGTCTCCGTACCTCACCCTGATGGGCCTGGTGGGTTGAGATGGAATCTCCAGGGATGTGACCATCTCTTTGATGTGTCGGGCACCTCTCTTCACGGCGCTGTTGAGGAGGAAATGGTCGAAGCCGGTGCCCTCATCTCCTCTGGGATCCAGGGGACCCATGCCCCGGTAGGCGGTGTAAAGCATGGCACCCGGTGCGTTCTCGAAGGAGACCCCTCCCCATCTCGTCTCAAAGAAGTGTTTCTCTATTTTCCTTTGAATCACATTGGCGGGGACGGGTACACCCAGGGAGTCCAGAGTCTCCAGCACCGAATGGGATATGAGCCCGGCGCACATGTTACAACCCAGGGGACCATAGTGGCTGAAGGGTTTTTTGTCGAAGATCACCACCTCCAGAGGGTGGCTTCCTCCTTCTTTCAATAGAGAGAGGGCACACACCGAGCCTGAAGGGCCTCCTCCTATGATCGCGACTCTCTCCAAAACCTTGTCTCCTCCATTCCAACAGGGATTATGGAAATATTCTATAGAGTTAGTAGGGAAGATGCCAGGGAGAAGTGGGGCGCAGGTTTTATCTGTAGGTCTTCCTGAACCTCACCAGCCCGAAAAGGAAGTAGCCGCTGCCCACGGCGGCCAGGGCCAGGATCTCCCGCCATGCCAGGAGCAGCGTCTCCCCTCTGAGGTATATCCCCAGGCCCAGCTCCGTGTAGTATTTGAGAGGGGATAGGTAGGTGAGAGGCACCATCCAGGAGGGCATGGCCTCGGGAGGCACCCATCCCCCTGAGAGGAAGAGGATGGGGGCCAGGAAGAGGAGAGTGAGAAGACCGATGTGCCCTAAACGCTGGGCCATGGTGGCGATGAGAAGGCCGATCCCACAGCATGAAAAGATGTAGAGGGCTGTCACTCCCATGAAGAGGAGATAGGACCCCCTCATGGGTATGCCGAAGGCCCCTTTGATGACAAGGGCCAGGGTGATCTGGGAGGTCAGGATGAGGGTTATGAGGGTGAAGATGATCTTTGCCAGGACAATTTGTCGGGGTTTTATGGGAGAGACCAGGAGCTGTTCTATGGTCCCGTACTCCCTTTCCCTCACCAGGGCGGTGGAAAGGAGAATGATGGATATGACGGTGATCATCATGAAGAGCTCGTCCAGGGCCGTAAAGTAGGGGTCTTCCAGGTTGGGATTGAAGAGGACCCGGACCCGTCCATCCACCTGGGGCATGTGGGCCAGGGTGGGGGAAGAGATGCCGTAGTACTTCAGGGCGAACTCCCGTCCGTACTCTGCAGAGATCTGGGCGATGTAGGCCGAGGCCAGGGTGCTGGAGGTGATCTGGGTACCGTCCAGAAGGAGTTGAAGGGGGGCTGATCTCCCCTGAAAGAGGCGCCTCTGGAAGTCGGGAGGGATGGTGAGAACCCCCAGGGTCTTACCCTGGTCCAGAAGGCGGGAGGCCTGGGAAGGGGACGAAACCCTTCTCTCCCACTGGAAGTAGGGCTCCCGGATGCGACGGACGAGTTCCCTGCTCACCATGGTTCTGTCCTGGTCGAAAAGAGCCATGCCGCCGTTCTTCAGGGTGAGGATGAAGCCGTTGCCTGCGATATAAACATCCAGGGTGAAGGCATAGAGGACGAAGAGGAAGATGGCCTTGTCTCTGAAGAACTGCAGGGCCTCTTTTTTCAGGAAGAAGAGCAGCCTCACCTTTACACCCTCCCTCCAGGGCACAACCTTCCATGGCCAGGGTCTTCCAGGGGGCCCGGGAAATCCTGAACCTTGAACTTAGAACCTTGAACGGTCCCCATCAGCCCTCCCTCTTTCTGAATAAGACAAGACCCAGACAGAAGAGGGCCGCTCCGTAAGCCATGATGATGAGATAGTTGATTCCCATCTCTTTTAAACCGATCACCTTGGAGTAGGTG
>JALUVF010000095.1 GCA_027020915.1 bacterium | reverse complement strand
AGGACGCCCTTGGAGTCTCCTTGGGCGCCTCAACCCGGTTTGTCCTGGCAGAGGATCCCCCTGCCCGAACCTTCCCCCTCCCTTGGTGAGGACAGGCTTCGGGAGTGGATCAGGGAGTGGGTGAGGGGTTGGTCCCTGTGGCTGGAGGGGGAGGTCCCTGTGGTGGAGGAGTTGAGGCCCACGGTGATCATCTCCGATATGGCTCCCCAACCCCTCCTTTTAGCCAGAAAGATGGGGGTTCCCGGGTGGTTTCTGGGCCATTTCAACTGGTTCTCCTACCTTTCCCAGTTCATGGAGGTCTCGGGCCTGTTGGACGAGGTGGCCCTGGCGTATGAGGCTGCTCATGTGGCCTTTGTCCCTCCCTTTTCCTGGGGGCAGGGGATCTTCACCCTGGTCCAGGAGGTGCCCCTGGTGGGAGGGGAGCCGGAGATTGATAGGGTGAAAGGGGCCAGGCGAGAGGCCCTGGCCAGAGGCATCCCTGTCTTCGTGGATGAGGGGGTGGATGGGGTGACCCGGGGACTCCGGGAGGTCTGGGGAGAGGTGGTGGTACTGCGGGATCTTGAGGACCTCCCCGCCGCCCAGATCGCCTATCTGAGGCCTTCTTACCACTCCCTTGTCCTCGGCCTTCGAGGGGAGGTCCCTTGTGTTCTCTTCCATGGAGGAAGGGAGCCTGAGAGGGCCATGGCCCGGGAGATGGAAGGGCTGGGTGTGGCCATGGCCAGGGAGGGCGATGTCATTTCTCCGTCCCCCGAGGAGACGGCCCAGCTCATCAACACGGCCTACGAGGCCTATCGGGCCCTGCCCTCTCTCTACAGGCTGGAAGGCAGCCAGTTTCTGGTGGAGACTCTGGCCCGGCTGGGGCCCTGAAATAATGAAAAATTTTTAACCCCCGGTTAAATCAATATATAGTGACTTATCCACAAGAAAACCACAATATATAGTGTTGACCTTGCCTTTAAAGGGTGCTATCCCCTCTCTTGGAGACTCCTTCCAACGAATAAGAGCGAGGTGGGACCATGGAGTATCTGGTGAGAAAGAGGGACGGCAAGATAGTGCCCTTTGACAAGGAGAGGATAGCTTCGGCCATCTTCAAGGCCGCCAAGGCCGTGGGTGGCAGCGATAGGCTGAAGGCCGAGGAGCTGGCCAGTCAGGTGGGTCTCACCCTCTACGAGAGGTTCTTCAGGAAGGGTTCCATTCCCCATGTGGAGGAGATCCAGGACCTGGTGGAGAAGGTCCTCATAGAGAACGGCCATGCCCGGGTGGCCAAGGCCTACATTCTTTACCGAGAACAGCGCCGGGTGGCCAGGGATCTCAAAAGGGCCCTGGTGGACGGCATGGAACTGGTGGATCACTACCTGGGAAAGGAGGACTGGAGGGTCAGGGAGAACTCCAACATGAACTACTCCCTCCAGGGTCTCAACTTCCATATCGCCTCATCCGTGGTGGCCCGCTACTGGCTGAACCGCCTCTATCCCCCCGAGGTGAGGGAGGCTCACGAGGAGGGGGATTTTCACATCCATGACCTGGGTATTCTGGCGGCCTACTGTGTGGGCTGGGACCTGGGGGACCTGCTGAGGAGGGGCTTCGGCGGTGTCCCCGGGAAGATCGAGGCCCGGCCCGCCCGCCATCTCAGGACGGCCCTGGGGCAGGTAGTCAACTTCTTCTACACCCTTCAGGGTGAGGCGGCGGGAGCCCAGGCCTTCAGCAACTTCGATACCCTTCTGGCCCCCTTCGTTCGCTACGACAACCTGGACTACAGGGGGGTGAAGCAGTGTCTCCAGGAGTTCCTCTTCAATCTCAACGTCCCCACCCGGGTGGGTTTCCAGACCCCCTTCACCAACATCACCATGGATCTGGTACCCCCGTCCAACCTCAAGGACGAGAGGGTCGTCTGGGGAGGGGAGGAACAGGATGCCACCTATGGAGAGTTCCAGGAAGAGATGGACATGATCAACAGGGCCTTCGCCGAGCTTATGCTGGAGGGAGACGCCAAGGGACGCATCTTCACCTTTCCCATTCCCACCTACAACATCTCCAAGGACTTCTCCTGGGATAACGAGGATCTGAGGCCTTTGTGGGAGATGACGGGCAAGTACGGCATCCCTTACTTCGCCAACTTTGTGAACGCCGACATGAAACCCGAGGATGCCCGGTCCATGTGCTGTCGTCTCCGCCTGGACAACAGGGAGCTTTACAGGCGGGGAGGGGGGCTTTTCGGGGCATCTCCTCTAACGGGTTCCATTGGGGTGGTCACCCTCAACCTCCCCCGTATGGCTTACCTCTCCAGGAACGAGTCGGAGTTCTTTGAGAGGCTGGAGCGGTATATGGAGCTGGCCAAGATCTCCCTGGAGATCAAGCGCAAGGTGATAGAGGACTACACCGAAAAGGGGCTCTATCCCTATTCCAAGGTCTACCTGGCCAGTGTGAAAAAGTGCCACGACAAGTACTGGCGCAACCACTTCTCCACCATAGGGCTGGTAGGCATGAACGAGGCCTGCCTCAATTTTCTGGGCCTTCCCATTTATGAGCCTGAGGCCCGGGAGTGGGCCGTAAAAGTCCTCAACTTCATGAGGGAGAAGCTCACCCAGTTCCAGGAAGAGACGGGCAATTTCTACAATCTGGAGGCCACACCTGCCGAGGGGGCCACTTACCGGTTGGCCAAGAAGGATGTGGAGAAATTCCCCGGTATCGTCACCCGGGGAAGGGATTACCCCTACTACACCAACTCTGTTCATCTCCCCGTGGACTATACGGGAGACCTGTGGGAGATCCTGGAACACCAGGACGATCTCCAGGTTCTCTTTACAGGGGGTACGGTGGTCCACCTCTTTCTGGGGGAGGCCATAAGGGACTACAGAGCGGTGAGGGAACTGGTGAGGGCCATTGTCACCAACTACCGCATGCCCTACTTCAGTATCACCCCCACTTTCTCCGTGTGTCCCGTTCATGGATACATCCCCGGGGAACACGTCATCTGTCCCTATCCCCACACTCTGGAGGAGCTGGAGTCTTTTGGGGAGGAGTTGGATCTGGACAAGAGGGTCCTGGAAGATGCCGCTTCCGGGGCCTATATCGAGGCGGAGTGAAGGAGGGAGGAGGATGCAGGAGAGGATGATAGTGGAGAGGAGAAGGGCGGAGAGGGCGGCCAGCAGGGTGAGAGTGAAGGCCGTCCCCGTGGAGGTCTATTCCAGGATTGTGGGCTACTACAGGCCTGTACAGAACTGGAACGACGGGAAGAAAGAGGAGTTCAAGGACCGCAAGTATATCAAGCTGTAACATGAAAGGGGTCCGCTCATCCCAGAACGGCTGGGGTATCAGAGGGTTCCAGGGAATCAGCCTTCTGGATTTCCCCGGAAGGGTGGCCTCCCTCGTCTTCCTGGGGGGCTGTAACTTCAGCTGTCCCTTCTGCCATAATCCCAGCCTGGTGCTCTCCAGGCGCCTCTCCCTGGGGGATGAGGTCCCTTTGAATCGGGTCTTGGAAGAGGTCTCCAAGCGGAGGAGGCTCGTGACGGGCATGGTGGTGTCGGGGGGGGAGCCCACTCTCCAGGAGGACCTGCTCATGGAACTCCTGGAGAGGGCCCGGGCCCTCGGTCTGGCCACCAAGCTGGACACCAACGGGTCCCGCCCCCGGGTGATAGAGAGGGTCCTGGACGGGGGATTGGCGGACGTGGTGGCCCTGGATCTCAAGACCTCCCCCGACAGGTATCCCGTGGCCACCGGAGGGGGCGAGTTTGCCCCTGTGGCCGAGAGCCTGGAGATCATCAAAGAGAAGGCCCCCCATTACATCCTCCGTACCACCCTGGTGCCTGGTTTGGTGGATGAAAGGGACCTGGAGGAGCTGGCCGCCCTGGCCCAGGGGGTCCCCGAGTACCACCTCCAGCCTTTCTCCAGCAGGGTGACCCTGGATCCCCAGTACGAGAGCACCAACACCTATCCCCCGGAGTTGATGGAGAGGATGGCCCGGGTTCTGGAGGAGAGGGGGATCAGGGTGATTCGCCTGTGGTAGTTGTTTGGGGCCTTTGTCCCTTCTCCCGCTCATGGCCCCGGGTATATCTTCACCGGCTATTGGCAGGCGGTCCGGGTCCTCTCAACCCGTGCTCCGGTGGTCCAAAACATTGCTCTGTCCTCTAAGGGTGGAGGAGGGGGGAGGGTGGAGCAACCGGGTTGCCATGGGAAGGTCCCTATGGTAGCCTTTTCTTCCAAATCCTCTGTGGGAGGAGAGTTATGTCCCTTTCCAAGGAGAAAGAGAGAGCCATAGAGGGCGCCATAGCCCAGATAGAAAGGGAGTTTGGTAAAGGCTCCATCATGCGCCTGGGTGAGAAGGGGCGCCTTTTGGACGTGAAGGTGATCTCCACGGGGGCCTTGCCCCTGGACCTGGCTCTGGGGGTGGGAGGCATACCCAGAGGTAGAATCACGGAGATCTACGGTCCCGAGGCCTCGGGGAAGACCACTCTGGCCCTCCATGTGGTGGCCGAGGCCCAGAAAGGGGGAGGGGTGGCGGCTTTCGTAGATGCCGAGCATGCCCTGGATCCCGTGTATGCCCGGAAGCTGGGGGTGGAGACTGAGGATCTCCTCATCTCCCAGCCCGATACGGGGGAGCAGGCCCTGGAGATCGCCGAGACCCTGGTGCGCAGCGGGGCCGTGGATGTGGTGGTGATAGACTCGGTGGCAGCCCTGGTGCCCAAGGCCGAGCTGGAGGGGGACATGGGGGACAGCCACGTGGGCCTCCAGGCCCGACTCATGTCCCAGGCCCTGAGGAAGCTCACAGGGGCCGTGAGCAAGTCCCAGACAGCCCTCGTTTTCATCAATCAGGTGAGGCAGAAGATCTCCACCTTCAGCTTTGGTCCTTCGGAGACCACCACGGGAGGCATGGCCCTCAAGTTCTATGCCTCGGTGCGTCTGGAGATCAGGCGTATAGGCTCCATCAAGGACAGGGAGGGCAATGTCCTGGGGAACCGGGTGAAGGTGAAGGTGGTTAAGAACAAACTGGCACCGCCCTTCAGGGAGGTGGAGTTCGAGATCATGTACGGTATGGGGATCTCCAGGGAGGGATGCCTCATCGATATGGCACTGGAGCAGGGCATCATTGAAAAGAGCGGTGCGTGGTTCTCCTACGGGGACATGCGCCTGGGCCAGGGCAAGGAGAATGTGAGGGAGTTTCTCCGCACCAGTCCCGAAGTGAGGGAGAAGATAGAGAAGGATCTGAGGATCAAGCTGGGCCTTGAGGCCCCGGTGCCTTCAGAGCAGGAGGCTTGAGGTAGATGGCTGGAGGCGGTTCGGTAGATCTTCACACCCTTTTGGGGGAGGCCGTAGAGGCCAAGGCTTCCGATATCCATATCAAGGCAGGGAACCCCCCCGTTTTCAGGATCGACGGCGTGTTGCGTCGCCAGGACAAGTATCCTCCCCTCACTCCCGAAGACACCATGGAGCTGGCCCGGGTCATACTGCCTCCCCGGCGCCAGAAGAGACTGGAAGAGGAGATGGAGGCCGAGTGCGGCTACGGGGTGTCGGGCTTGGGGCGTTTCAGGGTGAGCGTCTATATGCAGAGGGGCAGTGTCTCTATCGTCATGAGACACGTGCCCATGGGCGTGCCATCCATGGAGGAGCTCAATCTTCCCCCCATAATCAAGGAGTTGGCCATGGAACCCAGGGGGCTCATCCTGGTGACAGGGACCACGGGCTCCGGAAAGTCCACCACTCTGGCGGCCATGATAGAGCATATCAACAAGAACAAGATCACCAACATCATCACCATAGAAGACCCCATAGAGTTTCTCTTCAAGGATGACAGGAGCATCATCTCCCAGAGGGAGGTGGGTAACGACGTCAAGGACTTTCTCACGGCCCTGCGGAGCTCCCTGCGTCAGGACCCCGATGTTATCATGGTGGGAGAGATGAGGGACCTGGAGACCATGCAAACGGCCCTCACCGCGGCTGAGACGGGCCATCTGGTCCTCTCCACCCTCCACACCCTGGACGCCCCCGAAACGGTGAACCGGATCATCTCCGTTTTCCCCCCTTATCACCAGAAGCAGATCAGGCTCCAGCTGGCTTCCGTACTCAAGGCGGTCATATCCATGAGGCTGGTGAGGCGCAAGGACGGGGGCAGGGTACCGGCCATGGAGATCCTCATAGCAACCCCCGCCGTCAGGGAGGCCATCCTCATACCGGAGAAGTTCAAGACCCTGAGGACCCTTATTGCCGAGGGATACGCCCAGTACGGTATGCAGACCTTCGACCAGTCCCTCTTCGATCTGTACAAAAGGGAGCTCATCACCCTGGAGGAGGCCATGGCCCAGTGTAGCAATCCCGACGAGTTCAAACTGAGGATTCGGGGTATCCTGTCGGCGGCGGAGATGACCAAGCTGGAGATGGAGAAGGTGGAGGAGGAAGACAGGGGGACGGGGCGTACCAAGCTGAAGATAGAGAGATTTTGAGGGGGAGGCGGATGACGGCCAAGGAGGTGAGAGAGACGTTTCTCAGTTTCTTTGAAGGGAAGGGTCACACCCGGGTGCCCAGCTCTTCCCTGGTGCCCCATGACGATCCCACCTTGCTCTTCACCAACGCGGGCATGGTTCAATTCAAGGACGTGTTCCTGGGCAAGGAGAAGAGACCGTACACCCGGGCGACCTCCTGCCAGAAGTGCGTAAGGGCCGGGGGGAAACACAACGACCTGGAGAACGTGGGCTATACGGCCCGCCACCACACTTTCTTCGAGATGCTGGGCAACTTCTCCTTCGGCGATTACTTCAAGAGGGAGGCCATATTCTTTGCCTGGGAGCTCCTCACCGAGGTGTACAGGCTGCCCAAGGACCGCCTGTGGGTCACCATCTTTCAGGACGACGACGAGGCCTTTGAGATCTGGGCCAGAGAGGTGGGATTTCCCGAGGACCGCATTGTCCGCATGGGAGAGAAGGACAACTTTTGGGCCATGGGAGACACGGGACCTTGCGGTCCCTGCTCCGAGATCATCATAGACCAGGGAGAGGACATGGCCTGCGGTCCCGGTTGCGATATCTACTGTGACTGCGACCGGTTTCTGGAGCTGTGGAACCTGGTCTTTATGCAGTTCAACAGGGACAGGGAGGGTAAGCTCACCCCCCTGCCCAAGCCCAGCATAGATACGGGAATGGGCCTGGAGAGACTGGCGGCGGTTCTCCAGGGGGTGAGATCCAACTTTGACACGGACCTCTTCCGCCCCCTCATCTCTTTTATAGAGGATCTGTCGGGGGTGGCCTACGGTGCCTCTGAGGCCACCGATGTCTCCATTCGGGTCATAGCCGACCATGCCCGGGCCACGGCCTTTCTCATATCCGATGGGGTCCTCCCCTCCAACGAGGGAAGGGGCTACGTCCTCAGGAGGATCCTCCGGAGGGCTGCCCGTTACGGACGTATCCTGGGCATGGGGGACCCCTTCCTATACCGGGTGACAGATCGGGTGGTGGAGATGATGAAGGGGGTCTATCCCGAGCTGGTGGAGGCCAGGGAACTGGTGGCCAAGATCACCCGGATGGAGGAGGAGCGCTTTTCCACCACCCTGGAGTACGGTCTCAGGGTCCTGGGGGAGATAGTGGAAGAGGTGAAGGCCAGGGGAGGGAAGGTCCTGCCTGGCAAGGCCCTCTTCAAGCTCTACGACACCTATGGGTTTCCCGTGGACCTAGCCCAGGACGTGGCCAGGGAAGAGGGGCTGGAGGTGGACCTGGAGGGTTTTGACAGGGAGATGGAGCGCCAGAGGGAGCAGGCCAGGGCGAGCTGGGCAGGAGAGACCCGGGAGATCCCCCCTGTCTATGGTGAGCTGGAGAAGAGCCGGGGGCCCATAGTCTTCACGGGTTATGAGACCCTGGAAGACAGGGGCAGAGTGGTGGCTATCATCAGGCAGGGGGATTTGGTGAATGCCCTGGGGGAGGGGGAAGAGGGAGAGGTGGTCCTGGACAGGACCCCCTTCTACGGGGAATCGGGAGGCCAGGTGGGAGACAGGGGTTATCTGGAGGGCGTGGAGGCCCGTTTCCTGGTGGAGGATACCCAGAAGCCATTGCCGAACCTCTTTGTCCACAGGGGCCGGGTGGAGAGAGGGGCTCTGAAGGTAGGGGACGAGGTGCTGGCCCGGGTGGCGGAAGAGGAGAGGAAGAACACCATGGCCCACCACACGGCCACTCACCTCCTCCATTGGGCCCTGCGCCAGGTTCTGGGGGATCATGTGAAACAGGCGGGTTCCCTGGTGGCGCCTGATCGTCTGAGGTTCGACTTCACCCATTTTGCTCCCCTGACTCCCCAGGAGCTCCGGTGGGTGGAAGACCTGGTGAACCAGCGCATCTGGGAGGATCACCCTGTGGAGACTGTTGTCACCGACCTGGAGGAGGCCATCCGTATGGGAGCCATGGCTCTCTTTGACGAGAAGTACGGAGACAAGGTGCGCCTGGTCATGGTGGGGGACTTCAGCAAGGAGCTCTGTGCCGGTACCCACGTGAGGCGTACGGGCAACATAGGCATGTTCAGAATAGTCCACGAGGGAGGCGTGGCCGCCGGGGTTCGCAGGATTGAGGCCCTGGCCCGGGGAGCCCTCCTGGAGTACATCCGCAAGGAAGACTCCACCATGAGGGCTATTGGGGACCTTCTCAAGGCCAAGCCCGGGGAGGAGCTTCCCAAGGTGGAGAGACTCCTGCTTCAGGTGAAGGAGCTCGAGAAGGAGATGGCCCGCCTCAAGGACAGATTGGCCTCCCAGGTGGCAGGGGACATCCTTTCCGATGTGAAAGAGGTGGAGGGGGTGAAACTCCTGGCAGTGAGGATGGATGGTACCGATGTGGATGCCTTGAGGAGCATGGCTGACAGCCTCCGCCAGAAGCTGGGAAGGGCTGCTGTCCTGTTGGCCTCCGTTTCCGGAGGTAAGGTGACCCTCCTGTGTGCCGTAACCAGGGACATCGCTGGAAAGAGGCTCCATGCAGGAGAACTGGTTAAAACGGTGGCAAGGGTGGTGGGGGGCAGTGGCGGCGGCCGTGCCGACATGGCCCAGGCGGGGGGCAAGGATGTGGGCAAGGTGGGCGAGGCCATGGAGCTCTTTTACAAACTGGCGGAAGAGACCCTGTCTCCAGGATCTGGAGAGGGGAATAGATAGATTGGCAATGTTTCAGTCCTTATCTGGCTGTCCGGTCTCTCCGAACCACACAGGCCAGACATCCAGATAGACCAGACAAACCAAATAGACCAGAGCGGAGGTCATTATGAAGGTTCTAGTGGTGGGAGGTGGAGGCAGGGAGCACGCCCTGGTGTGGAAGATCGCCCAGAGTCCCCTGGTGAAGGAGGTATACGCCACTCCAGGCAACGGGGGTATCTGCCGGGAGGCCAAGACCCGGTGCCTGCCCTGGCCCGGGTCCCTGGAAGCCCTGGCGGATCTGGCCCAGGAGAAGGGTGTGGATCTCACCGTGGTGGGTCCCGAGGATCCCCTGGCCCAGGGTGTGGTGGACATCTTCCAGGCCCGGGGGCTCAGGATCTTTGGCCCCTGCAGGGATGCGGCCCGGCTGGAGGGAAGCAAGGCCTTCTCCAAGGACTTCATGAAACGCTACGGCATTCCCACCGCCCAGTACAGGGTCTTCTCTCACCCTGATGAGGCCAAAGACTACATCAAGGCCCAGGGGGCTCCCATCGTGGTCAAGGCCGATGGGCTGGCGGCAGGGAAAGGGGCCCTGGTGTGCAGAACCCTGGAGGAGGCCCTGGCCGCCGTGGACAGGATCATGGTGGAGAAGGCCTTTGGAGATGCAGGCAATCGGGTGGTGGTGGAAGAGTTTCTCACGGGAGAGGAGGCCTCTTTCCTGGCCATCACCGACGGGGAGCACATCTTTCCCCTGGCTGGCTCTCAGGACCACAAACCCGTTTACGACAACGACCAGGGACCCAATACAGGGGGGATGGGGGCCTATTCCCCCGCCCCTGTCATCACTCCCCTCGTCTATGAGAGGGTGATGGAGCGGATCATGAAACCCGTGGTGGAGGGGATGAAGGATATGGGTCATCCCTTCAAGGGTGTGATCTATGCCGGGCTCATGATC
>JALUVF010000094.1 GCA_027020915.1 bacterium | reverse complement strand
TCCTCTTCTACTTCGCCTGGCTTGTGCCCGCTTGCATCAAGCTAGGAGGAAAGTACGCCCTGGACCAGATCTACTACAAGACATCGGCCCTCTTCTTACACACCAAGGTCCATCGCCACGGTCCCCTATTCTACCTCTACCACCTCCCCCTGGACGCCTTTCCCTGGGTTCTCTTCATCCCCGGCGCCCTCATTTACGGCCTCAGGTTGCCCCAGGAGAGGCGAAGGTCTTTTCTCCTCCTCTTCTGGTGGTTTGTGGCCAACTTCGTCTTCTTCTCCATAGCCAAGACCAAGAGAAGCACATACCTTCTGCCCCTTTATCCCGCCATGGCCCTCATGGTGGCCCTCTATCTCCAGGAGACCCTGAGGGAGGCCGACTTTCTGGATCTCTCCTCCATAATCAACGGGGTGAAGTACCCCTTCTATCTGATTCTCTTCACCCTTCCCCTGGTGGCCATAGGGGCACCCCTGGCGGCCTATCTCAAGGTGAGGATGCTCTTTGCTCCCCTGGCGGCCCTGGGAAGCGTCCTCCTGGTCTTTGCCCTTCTGGGCCTTGCAGTACTGAAAAAGAAGCCCCTTCTCCTGAGGGAGTACATTACCGTCATGATGGTGATCACCCTCCTCTTCTCCTTCCTTCTCGTCATACCCAGGGCCGACCCCTGCAAATCGGTGAAGGCCGTCTGCCGGAAGGCCGTGGAGCTTTCCAAAAGGGACAAGGCCCCCCTCATGCTCTTTGGCATCACCACCCCCCATGCGGGGGAGTTCAACTTCTATACCGGCATGGCCCCGCTGCCTGTTGTACGAAGGGGAGAAAGAAACCTGCAAAAGGTCCTGGAAACCCAAGACAAGGTATATCTCATCACCAAGGGAAGGTACTTCCAACGCTACTGCAAAAAACTGGAGTTGAAACCCCTGGCCCAGCAGCCCTGCGGCCACAGGTTTACCCTCTTTTCCAATAAAGACTTCCAAGGAGGAAGCCAAAAGTGAGCGTTCCACTGCTGGATTTGAAAAGGGAATGGGAAGAGGTAGCCCAAGAAGTAAAGGAAGAGTGGGAAAGGGTCTTTGCCACCATGCGCCTCTTCAACGGGGAGAACCTCCTGGCCTTTGAGAAGGAGGTGGCAGAGTACCTGGGCGTTCAATTCGCATACGGTACGGCTTCAGGCTCCGATGCCCTCTTATTGGGCCTAATAGCCTGCGGCATAGGCCCGGGAGACCAGGTGATCCTCCACGCCAACGCCTTCGCCGCCGACGTGGAGACCATCAAATGGGCAGGGGCCCGGCCCGTCCTGGTGGATGCCAGGGAGTCGGACTTCGGCCCGGATCCCGACCAGGTGGAAAAGGCCGTCACCCCCCAGACCAAGGCCCTCATGGTGGTCCACATGTACGGCCATCCCGTGGACATGGACCCACTCCTGGAGATCTGCCGGAGAAGAAACCTGATCCTCATAGAGGACGCCTCCCACGCCCATGGAGCAGAATACATGTCCAAAAAGGTGGGTACCCTGGGCCAGGTGGGATGCTTTAGCTGCGGGGTGGTGAAGAACCTCAACGCCCTGGGAGATGCGGGCTTCGCCGTCACCAATGATCCGGATGTTGCCCACAGGCTCAACTACCTCAGAAACCACGGCCAGGTGAAGAAGAACGACCACCAATTCTACGGGTTCAACAGCCGCCTGGACGAGCTCCAGGCCGTGATCCTAAGGGCCAGGCTCAAGAGACTGGAGGAAAAAAACGAAAGGAGAAGGGAGATCGCCTGGATCTACTCCCGGGCCTTCCAGGGGATAGAAGGCCTCACCACCCCACCCCAGGATGGCCCCGAAAAGAAGAGCGTCTATCACCGCTACATCATCAGAACACCCCTGAGGGACCAGCTCATGGCATACCTGAAGGAGAAGGGCATAGGCACGGGCATCTATTATCCCGTACCCCTCCACCTCCAAAAGGCATGGCAGAGGGAAGGCTACCCTTCGGGCTCCTTCCCCGTGAGCGAAAAGCTGGCCAGGGAAAGCCTGGCCATTCCCCTCTTCCCCGAAATGGAAGATGAAGAGATAGAAAGGGTCATAAGGGCCGTTAAAGAGTTCTTCGGAGGTAGGGCGTGATATCCCTGGTCATCCCCGTCCACAACGAAGAAGGGAACATAGAGCCCCTGTACCAGGAGATCAAAGGGGTCATGGACTCCCTGGGGGAGGAGTACGAGATCATCTACGTCAACGAC
>JALUVF010000093.1 GCA_027020915.1 bacterium | reverse complement strand
GGGGCCGAAACCTACGGAGAACCGCTCCACTCCCACCCCCAGCATCCTTGCAGCCAGAAAGTGGCCCAGTTCATGGACAAAGATGAGAACCCCCAGAAGGAGAATGGCCACCAGTAATCCACCCATCTCTTCACCCCCTTAATGGGGCCTTACTTAAATTAAGGGAGAGGGGAAAGCAAGAACGGTGGGAAGGCAATAAAAAAGGCGGGCCCTCAGGGGCCCGCCTTTGACAGCTTGGATCCAGTCTATCGTTTGGAGACGTTGGAGGCCTGGGGGCCTTTCATGCCCTCCACAACCTCGAACTCCACCTCTTCCCCCTCGGCCAGGGAGCGGAAACCGTCATCCTGGATGGCGGTGTAGTGTACAAACACGTCGGTGCCTGTGTCGTCCCGGGTGATGAACCCATAACCCTTGCTGTCGTTGAACCACTTCACTGTTCCTGTGTGCTTCATGCTACTTTCCTCCTAATTTTTGCACCACGACCCACTTGAAAACTCCCAGAGGGGATAAAAGAGGCGAGGGTTACTGCAGCGCTATTTTGATTCTCCTCTTTTGAAAGGGGAGGGAGAAAGGAGAGGAGGCAAACCTCACCGGAGCTGGTCCGCCCCCTTCCACCTCTCCTTAATTTTATAACTTCTGGACGTTGGAGGCCTGAGGGCCTTTCACGCCCTCAACGATCTCGAACTCCACCTTTTCTCCCTCGGCCAGGGAGCGGAAACCATCTTCCTGGATGGCGGTGTAGTGTACAAACACGTCGGTGCCTGTATCGTCCCGGGTGATAAACCCATAACCCTTGCTGTCGTTGAACCACTTCACTGTTCCTGTGTACTTCATGCTACTTTCTCCTCCTTGCTTTGGTACAGACCCCACCCTACCCTGATAGTTTTTAGGGGGGAATCAACAGAAATGTACTTCCGGTGTTCCAAAAACTCTCCTTTCTCCCTAAAGCTGGCGGCAGTTGAACACACCCCACAGGGGTTGTCAACAAAAAAATGGCCTCTTTGTCCCCCCGGGGAATCCACCCGAAGCTAAGGCCCTGAGAAAACAGGCCCCGGGCGAGAAAAAAAATTATTCCCCTGACACCCCCACCCCGGCAATGGATCACCCTTTGGGTGGATTTGGGAATGAAAGGGTGATATAAGTCCCCTCCCATGAAAGAGAAACTCACCATCATAGTGCCCACCTTCAACGAGGAGGAAAACATCCAGGCGTGCCTGGAGACCATCACCTGGGCCGACGAGATTCTGGTGGTGGACTCGGGGAGCACCGACACCACCCTGGACATCGCCCGGCGCTTCACAGACCGCATCCTGGTCCACGAATATATAAACTCTGCCACCCAGAAGAACTGGGCCATTCCCCAGGCCACCCATCCCTGGGTGATGATCGTGGACGCCGACGAGAGGGTAACCCCCCAGCTGAGAGAAGAGATTGAGAAGACCCTCCAGGCCCCCGGTCACCAGGGATACTCCATTGGTCGCCTCAACCACTTCTTGGGATACCCCCTGCGCCACGGGGGATGGGGCCCCAAGGAGGACAGGAACATTCGCCTCTTCATGAGGGACAGGGGGCGCTACGAGGAGAAAGAGGTCCACGCCGACGTCATCGTGGAGGGCACCGTGGGCCACCTGAAACACCCCCTCATCCACCACTCCTACAAGAGCCTGGACCAGTACTTCAGAAAGATGGAGCGCTATACCCGATGGGCGGCCCTGGACATAACCAACAAAGGGAAACCGGTGAGGTGGTACCATATCACCATCAGGCCCCTGGGGGATTTCCTGCGCCTCTACTTTATGAAACTAGGTTTCCTGGATGGTTTCCCCGGACTCATTATTGCCCTGTTGTCCGCCTATTACGTCATGGTCAAGTATTCCAGGGCCTGGGAACTCGAGAAAAAAGGCCTTGACACTGAGAGAGCAAACCCTGTATCAAGGCATAAAAATAAATAATGTTTGGAAGGAGAAGACCATGGGAAAGAGGGCCAAATCCGATTATCTCATCCAGTCCGTGTCCAACGCCTGTGACATCATGGAGTGTTTCACCATAGAGGAAGACGAACTGGGCATCACCGAGTTAGCCAGGCGTTTGGGGCTCCATAAAAACAACGTGCAGCGTCTCCTGGCCACCCTGGAGTACCGGGGATACGTGGAGCAGTCCAAAATCTCTGGCAACTACAGGCTGGGCCTCAAGGTCTTCGAGCTGAGCCAGGTCTACACCAAACAGCTCCACCTCTTCAAACAGGCCCGCCCCATCCTGGAGAAGGTGAAAGAGCTGTGCAACGAGACCACCTACGTGGGGGACTTAAGGGGCGGCTTCGTAGTCTACCTCATGTCTGAAGAGACCACCCAGTCCGTAAGGGTTGTCTCCAGGGTGGGTACCCGTTTCTATCCCCATTCCACCGCCCTGGGCAAGGCTATACTGGCCTTCCTACCCCAGGAAGAGCTGGAGTCCCTTTTCCCCGAGGAAGACCTCCCCGTCTTCACTCCCAACACCATCTCCAAAAGGTCCCAGCTCTTTGAACAACTGGAGGAGGTGCGGGAGAGGGGATACGCCCTGGACATGGAGGAACAGGAAGAGGGGGTGAGGTGCGTGGGAGTGCCCCTGTTCAACTATACCCTCAAAGTGATAGGAGGTCTCTCCATCTCGGGGCCCATCACCCGTTTCACTCCCGAACGCCTGGAGAGCGAACTCATTCCCGTTGCCGTGGATGCAGGGGAAGAGATCTCCCAGCGCCTGGGCTTCGATATAGGGAAAAAGATCAGCACCTTCGTGGGAGAGCTCATTTAGCAGGGGTCATTCCCCTGGACAGGGCAGCCAGTGCGTCCACCAGAGCGGCGGGGTGGGGGTCCACCACCCTCACCTCCCTCCCTGAGATCCGGGCCACATCCCGGGGAGTAAGATCGTCCAGAAACCTCCCATTTTCGTTGAGCATCACCGCCGGAACCACCACGCCTCCCTGAGGGGCCTCCTCCAGGGCCCTCAAGATATCCCCGGCAGAGAGGAGCCCCGCCACCGTCACCCGGGGTCCAAAAAGCCCGTTCTTCACAGGCAACACCTCCACCTTGTCCATCCAGGGGGAGGAGGAGATACACTCCCTCAAGTAAGGGCCAAAGGCCTCTCCCGTGACCAGAAGGAGGGGAGTCTCCATCTCCACTGACCCTGAGGGCACCGCCTCCCTCCACCCCTCCAGGAAGAGGGCGACCATGCCCACGCCATCCTCGAGCTGGGCAAAGTCCCTGTAATAGCCCCTGGATGGCAGGGGAAACCCCGCCGCCAGGTACCACTCATCGGCCAGATAGAGGAAGGGATCTCCCACCAGGGAGACGGCCCTCTCCCGAAAGAGGTGACCCTCCTCCACCACTCTCCCGGCGTACCCCCCGGTGACCGGCTCCAGGGGGAAAAGCCCCTCCCTATGCCTGGTGAGGCCCACAGGCACCAAGGCCACGGAAGCCACCCCGGGATAGAGGGCCAAGAGGTCATCCAGGGTCTTCTCCAGGACGGGGCCATCGTTGATGCCGGGGCAGAGGACGATCTGGGCATGGACCCTTATACCCAGGGAGACCAGCCTCTTGAGGTCCTCATAACCCCTGGAGGCCCGGGGAGAACCCATCATGAAGGCCCTCACTTCAGGGTCCGTGGCGTGAACAGAGACATAGAGAGGGGAGAGGCGCTGCTCCTCCAGCCTCTTCCAGTCCTCCCCGGTGAGATTGGTGAGGGTGATGTAATTGCCGTGAAGAAAAGAGAGACGATAGTCGTCGTCTTTGAAATAGAGGGAGAGCCTCATACCCGGGGGCATCTGATCCATAAAGCAGAAAATGCACCTGCACCCACATCCCCGAGGTTTTATGCCCTCCAGGACCAATCCCAGATCCTCTTCAGGATCCCTTTCTATCTCCACCTCCCAGTATTCACCCTCCCCCTTCTCCACCAAAAGGAGGAGGGAGTCCTCGCCGGAGGTGTAGAACCGATAGTCCAAGAGGTCTCTCACGGAGCGGCGGTTCACCTCCAGGAGCCGGTCCCCGGGCTTCAGCCCCACATCCTGGGCAATGGATCGGGGCAACACACCCTCTATGAGCACTCCCCTCATCAGAACTCCTCGGACAGAGCCCTTATCCCCCGGTAAATATAGTCCAGCCCCGAAGCCAGGGTAATGAGAAAGGTGGACACCTCCAGCACCCCCAGGAAATGATCCGTGGAGAGGGAGAGACCATGAATGACCAGGGTGGCAAAGACCGTGATCACCTGGGAAAAGGTGGTGGCCTTCCCCAGAACCGTAGGTTTCACCTCCACCACCCCCCCGAAGAAGACGGCCGCCAGGACCACCCCCCCCACCAGCAGGAGATCCCTGGACACCACAGTGACGGCAAGCCACGGGGGACTGTACTCCATGAAGGCCATGGTGATGAAGGAACCATCCAGGAGGACCTTGTCTGCCAGGGGGTCCAGGAGGGTTCCCAGGTAGCTCCTCTGATGGTACCGCCTGGCGATATAACCATCCAGGACGTCCGTCACCGAAGCAAGGAGAAAGATGGCAATGGCCACCCCCACCCTCTTGTATATGAGAGCGGTGATGAGAAAAGGAACGGAGCAGAGCCGGAGAAGGGTGAGAAGATTGGGTATAGTGATCACCACCCTCTACCCCCCTTCCACGGGTCCACCGCCCATGATGGTCCTCTGGAGGAGGTCCGAATCTATAAAGGCCTTCACCTTCACATCCCAGGCACCGTAGTCCCCCGGTTCCCCTTCGCCAGAGACACCACCTTCCTCCGAAGCCGGGGTCTGGGGCTGGATGAACCGGGCCTCCAGGATCTGGTACTTCACCACAAAATCCTTGAGTCTATCCTCTATCTCCCCCTCCACGGAGGCGAGGTCCTCCGGATTCTCCACCAAAAGAGCAGCCTCCTTCCGCACAGCATCCAACAAGGCCTCCCTCACGGCCTTCTTGTAGGTCGCCGCCCGGTCGTTTCCTTCCAGAACCACCCTGGCCTCTCCCACGGTGCTCACCATGGGAATGGAAGAGGCCAAAACCGCCTTCCCATAGCCAAAGACAAGAAAGGGGATCAACAGAAGGGCTCCTCTTCTCATGGTCACCTCCTGGCCAGCCTCTCCAAGACCTCCCTTATCCCGGCCAGGGCCTTGGCCCTATGGCTGATCCTGTTCTTCTCCTCGGGCGGGAGCTGGGCCATGGTCTTGCCATACCGGGGAAGATAAAAGACAGGATCGTAACCAAAGCCATGGTCTCCCAGGGGCTCCATGGCGATGTAACCCTCGCAGGTCCCCTCCACCACATACTCTTCACCCCCAGGGGTCACCAGGGCCATAACGCATCTGAAGCGGGCCTTTCTCTCCTCCATGGGCACCCCTCGGAGCTTCTCCAATAGGAGCCGGTTCCTGTCGGCATCGGTGAGACCCTGGCCACCGAAACGGGCCGACCTCACCCCCGGAGCACCTCCCAGGGCCTCCACTTCCAAACCGGAATCGTCGGCCAAGGCCATTTCTCCCGTGTAACGGGCCGCCGCCCTGGCCTTCTCCAAGGCATTCTCCAGGAAGGTCTCCCCCCTCTCTTCTACAGGGGGGAACTGGGGAAAGTCCTCCAGGGAGAGTATCCGGTAACCCAAACCCTCCAAAAGGGCTCTGATCTCACGAATCTTGCCGGGATTCTTGGTAGCCACCACCAGGTTAATGACCAACCTCCCAAGGTTGATGGATAAGCCTTTTTCCCATATAGGATAAAAGAGAGTTCTTCAAGGGCACAGGGCCGCCTTGAAAAGGGGGTTCCCAGGCACTAAGGTTGGACTCCTCGGGAGGTGAGGATGAAGCTGAAAGACGAACACATTGAACAGATAGCCAAGGTCCTGGCCAGGAGGGTGGTGCGAGACGGGCTGGTCCAGGGGAAAGGGCCCCTGGAAGAGGAAGTGGGCAAGATCATCTTCAGGGTTATTAAGACCGACGTGGACAAAGAAAGGGCCCTGGAAGAAGAGGCCCACCGCCTCCTCAAGGCCCACGTCAAAGACATAGAATCCCACCACATCAGCTACCACAAGATGTTCCAGAAGGTTAAAGAGAAGCTGGCCAGGGAAAGGGGACTTGTACTATGAGCTTCAGCAGAGAGAGGGTCTTCCATCTGGTATCCAAGATGCTGGAGGAACTGGAAAAAGAGGGCTTCACCTTGACAGATCCCGAAAAGCTGAGAAGCAGGCTCACCAAGGCCTTCTCCGACGAGTTGAGGGTACTGGAGACCATCGACGCCGAGGTGAGATCCAAGATCGGCAGGATGTCCAAGCCCATAGCCGAGGGGAGCGGAGAATGGAAGGCACTGTACGAGCGGTTCTTTGAAGAAGAGTGGAAAAGGAGACTCAGAATATGAAAAGGCTTATCCTCCTGCTCCTCATCCTGCCCCTTATCTCCGGCTGTCTCTTCTGGGGAAAGAAGAAGGAGACCACTACCGAATCTCCCGAGGAGCTTTATAAAACCGGCGAACAGGCCCTTTTCAGCAGGAAGTTCGGAACGGCCAAGGAGAGATTCAAGAAGCTCCTGGAAACTTCCCCCGAGAGTGAGTTCTCCAGGACAGCTCGTCTGGGACTGGCCGAGGCCTACTATCGGGACGGAGACTACGAAGAAGCTGCCCAGGCCTACGAAGACTATCTGGAGCTCCACCCCCTCAGCCCCAACTCCGACTACGTCCAGTACAAGCTGGGCATGTGCTACTACAAACTCATGCTACCCCCAGACAGGGACCAGAGCTACACGGAGAAGGCCATAAAGGCCTTCGAGAAACTCATAAGGATCTACCCCACCAGTCCATGGGCCTTGAGGGGCAGCCAGATCCTCAAAGAGTGCAGGCAGCGACTGGCCCAGCACGACATCTACGTGGGCAGGTTCTACTACAAGGTGAAGGAGTACAAGGCAGCCAAACTCCGATTCCTGTCGGCCTACAATCGGCTGAAAGAGGGAGAGACGGCGGCCGAAGCCCTCTACTGGCTGGGCAAGACTTATGAAAAGCTGGGTGACAAAGAAAAGGCCATGGAGTGTTACGATACCGTGGTGAAACAGTACGGTATGTGGGGGAATGTGGACAAAGCGGAAGAGGCACTGGAAGCCCTGAAGAAGGGGAAAAAGAGGAAGAGATTCATCTTCTTCTAAAGGGGTGAAGAGAGATGAGCATCACTCCCTTGGACGTATTGATGGCCCTTATCATCCTGTTCTTTGTCTCCCTGGGAGTCTATCGCGGGCTCTTCAGAGAGATCCTCTCCCTCATCGGATTCGTGGCTGGTGTCTACCTGGCAGCCTACTACTACGCACCCCTGGCCAAATGGGCCCTCCAGTGGTTCCCATCCTTCCCGGCCCTGGTGAGTGTCTTCTCCTTCTTTCTCATATTCATAGCAGTGGTCTCTCTCATGGCCCTTTTGGGAGTGATCTTCCGAAAACTCCTCGTCCTGGGGAATCTGAACGTCATGGATCGGGTCCTGGGTGGGGCCTTCGGCCTCCTCAAGGCCTTCCTCCTCAACGCCTTCATCGTCATAATCCTCGTCTCCCTCGTACCCTGGGGGGGGAAGATGGTTAAACGGTCACCCCTGGCCCGGGGCACCCAGTACCTCACCAGGACCGCCCTCCAGTTTGCACCTCCAGAGCTGAAGAATAAATTCTTAACCAGGTGGAGAAGAATCCTGGAGGGAGAAGAATGATCAGGAAACCGGCAGTGGCAGGCTACTTCTACCCCAAGGACCCCCTCCGTCTCCGGGAGCAGATCGAACAGTACCTCCTGCCCAAGGCCCAGAGGATCAAGGCCCTAGCCGCTGTCTCCCCCCATGCTGGATACATGTATTCGGGACCCGTGGCAGGGGCCCTCTACTCCCACCTGGTCATCCCCCAAAGAGTGGTCCTGGTGGGTCCCAACCACACGGGACTGGGGGCCCAGGCCTCCATAATGACCCACGGCACCTGGGTGACGCCCCTAGGAGAGGTGGAGGTGGAGAGTGACCTGGCCCGGGAGGTCCTGAGCCACTCCCAGTTCCTGAAAGACGACACCCAGGCCCACCTGGCAGAACACTCCCTGGAGGTCCAGCTCCCCTTCCTCCAGTATTTCAGGCCCGACATCACCATAGTGCCCATCGTTCTCATGGGACATTCCCTGGAGCTGGCCAAAGACGTGGGCCAGGCCATAGCCCAGGCCCTGAAAGGACAGGACGCCCTCATCATCTCCAGCACCGATATGAGCCACTACGAACCCCAGGAAAGGGCGGCGGAGAAGGACAAAGAGGCCATAGAGGCCATCCTCAACCTGGACCCCCAGGCCCTCTACAATACGGTACTAAAGAGAAACATCTCCATGTGCGGGGTCATCCCCACTGTGGCCGCCCTGGTGGCATCCCTCCTCCTGGGAGCCCAGGAAGCCAGGCTCATCGGCTACATGACCTCGGGGGACATCACAGGAGACTATTCCCAGGTGGTGGGCTACGCCGGGGTGGTGATCTATTAAAACCTGAGGGTGGCCTTGATCCTTACGGGGTTCAAAAGAAGACCCAGAGCGTCCAGGGCTCCTCGGGCCACTATGTGACACCTGGTGAGGAGGGGGGCGTAAATCCCCTCTCCCTCCAACACCCCAATGGCCAATTGGGCCGTATCCATCATGGCCAGATCGTTGGCCCCGTTCCCCAGCACAGCCACCCCCCCTTCCAAGGAAGAGACTAGCCGGGCCTTGGCCTCCCTCTCCCCTTCTCCCTTTAGAATGGTGAGACGGATGGGCAAGCCCTCCAGTTGACCCGAAGCCATTCCAAAGGTGTCGGCGGTGACAACATGAATGGTGAGACACCGGGAAAGCTCTGCCAGGGCCTCCTTAACCCCTGGCAGGAGAATACCATCCCTGGCCAGGGTGCCGTTGTAGTCGGACACCAGATGGGAGAGCCTCAACAGACCCAAACCTGGAATATCAATTTCTATAGGCAAGGAAAGTACGTCCTAGCTTCATGTAGTAGTAGGGATTGACGGCCACCTTGCCCACCCTCACCTCGTAGTGGAGATGGGGAGCCGTGCTCCTGCCCGTGTTGCCCACAGTGGCTACCACCTGTCCCCGCTTCACCTTCTGCCCCACCCGAACCAGGAGTCTGTGACAATGGCCGTAAGCCGTGGAGTAACCGTAGCCGTGGTCTATCACCAGCATCTTCCCGTAGCCCCCGTTTCTCCCTGCAAAAACCACCACGCCGTCGGCGGCGGCCCTGATAGGGGCACCCACGGGGGCGGCTATGTCCACACCTTCATGGAACTCCCGCCGACCGGTAAAGGGACTCTTCCTATAGCCGTATGGAGAAGTGATCCACCCCCGCACGGGAAATCCCAGGGGTGTATGAATCAAGAGGGCCTCTCTGCTCCGGAGAAACTCTTCCAAGACGTGGAAGCTCTCCTCCTGCTCAGCCGCCACCCGTCTCACCCTGAAAAGGTCCCTCTTCACCTCCATGATGAGTCTCTGGGTATTCTCACGAAGACCCCGCATCCGCTTCCTCAGAGAGAACTCCTCAGGACCACCCAGAGCCAGGACCTTGTTCCCCGAATCGAGGTGGGCCAGCCTCTTTATGCGGGAATCCATGATCTGGAGGCGGACCATCCTGTCCTCCATCTCCCCCAACTCGGAGGCCAGCTTCCGGAACTCCAGCTGACACTGGGCCAGCTCCTCTTCAAACCTGTCGGCCTGGAGGGCCCGATGCCGCTTTTGGAGGTAGTCTCTGACCAGGAGGCTGTTGCCCCCTATCACCACCAAGAAAAAGACCAAGAGGAGAAAAGGGGTGAGGAGGGTGAAATGGATCTCCTTTCTCTTTTCGTACTGGGAGAAGAGCAAGAGAGAGTACCTTCTGGATCTCAGCCTTTTGAGAAATCCCACCGGCGCCTCCCCCTCCTTCCGCTTCTTTTCACTTTTAAGCACATCCGCCGGAGCATTTCAAGAATAAAACCTCGCTTTTCATGAGACCTCCAGGGCGGGACCCTCAAACCCGACGCCTCCATCCTTGACCACCAGGACTTGGGGACGTAAAGATGGGCCCTTGATGAGAGAGAAGATTCGCATAGAGGATCTGCTCACAATTGCCTTCTGCATCATCATGGCCTTCCTCACCGTCCTCCACAGAGAGGACATACCTTCCTGGCTCATCCACACCGGCATAGACATCCTCACCGCCCTCCTCTGTGTGGTCATCCCATGGGCCACGGCAGGAAGAAAAGACCCCTTCTCCTTCCACCTTCGCCACTGGTACGTC
>JALUVF010000092.1 GCA_027020915.1 bacterium | reverse complement strand
CTCTCCCAAAACCTCCCTCTTCACCCTCTGGAAGTCCTCTTCCCTGAAGTCCGGCCGGGTGAGAACCGTGGAGAGGATCCGGAAGCTCTCCTCCAGATGCTCTTTCAGGCTGACCAGGGTGAGGGTGGCGTACTCCTTGGTACACCCCGTATCCAGCTCGGAACCCATGTAGTCCAGGGTCTGGGAGATCTGGGGACCCGTCATTCCTCCCGCCCCTTCGGGCAAGAGCTGGGAGACCATATAAGCCACACCCGCCTTTGCATCGGTGTCATAGACGGAACCCGCCCTCACCAGGACCTTGATCACCACAAAGGGCAATGTAGGCCTGGAAGCCAGCCACACCACCACACCCCTCTGGTCTCTGAACACCTGGGGCACTATCTCTCCTCTGGCCTGATATCCAGCCATCATCAACACCCCCGCTAGAAGAATGGAGACTCCCCTCCTCATGGACGCCCCTCGGGCACCAGGATCCCCACCGTGAGGTTGGTGTCTCCCAGATACTTCTGGGCCACCCGCACCACATCCTCCCGGGACACGGCCCCTATTCTATCCACGTACGTCTGCATGTACTGCCAACCCACACCCAGCACCTCCAGCCTACCCATGTTCATGGCCCGATAGAAATTGGAGTCCATTCCATAGATGAAAGAGGCCTTCACCTGATTCTTGGCCTTCTCCAGCTCCCGGTGGGTGAACTCTCCCCGCCTTATCTTGGCCACCTCTTCCCGGAGGAGAACCTCCACATCCTTGGGAGACCTCCCGGGCACCAGCCCAGCGTAGAGGTAGAGGAGACCGGGATCCTTGGACATCCCCTGATAGTGGGCACTGGTGAAGACCGCCGCCTTCTCCTCATAGATCAACCTCTGGTAAAGATGGGAGCTCTTGCCTTCGCCCAGGATGTTGGTGAGAACCGCCAGGGCGTACTCTTCCCCCGATGCAATGGTGGGGGTGTGGTAGGCCAGCATAACAAAAGAGAGACGGGCCTCGGGGCTCACCACCGTAACCCTCTTCTCCCCCCTCTGGGGAGGCTCCACGCTGTTGACAGGGGGAGGGTTCTCCCCCCTGGGCAGGGAACCGAAATACTCCTCCACCTCTTTGAAGACCTGGGGAGCGTCCACATCCCCCACCACCACTATGATGGCGTTGTTCGGGGCATAGTAGGTGCGGTAGTGCTCTTTCAGGTCCTCCAGGGTGATGGCCTGGATATCGCTCATCCACCCGATAACGGGCCAGTGGTAGGGATGGACCTTGAAGGCGGTGGCATACACCTCCTCCACCAGAAGGGAGACGGGATCGTCCTCCGTGCGCAGACGTCTCTCCTCCATGACCACCTGCTTCTCCCGCTGGAACTCCTGGGGATCCAGTCTCAAATGGCCCATGCGGTCGGATTCCAGCTCCATGCTCACCTTGAGCCTGTCCCTGGCCCAGTTCTCGAAATAGGCCGTGTAATCCCTGCTGGTGAAGGCGTTCTCCACCCCCCCGTTACGGGCCACTATCTTGGAGAACTCCCCTGGGCCGTACTTCTCCGTGCCTTTGAACATCATGTGCTCCAGGAGGTGGGAGATGCCCGTCTTGCCACTCACCTCGTTTCTCGATCCCACCCTGTACCACACCTGGAAGGTGGCCGTAGGGGTGGAGTGATCCTCCAGCACCAGGACCTTCAAACCGTTCTCCAGCACCTTACTCTTCACATCCAGTCTGTACACTTCAGCCATAGCCCCCCCTCTGAAGAGTGATAGGAGAGAAACAAGGAGTAAAACCCGGCAAAGCCCTTTCACAGCCCCTGGTCCCCTCTTCTGGAAAGGGCCTTCTCGGCCAGGGACTCCAGGGTTATGGAGGAGAAGTAGTCGGAGAGCACCTCCTTCACACCGCACCATACGTCCCGGGCCACACAGGTCTCCCACCTCTGGCACACCTCTTCGTTGCTCACGCACTCCACAGGGTCCAGCACTCCCTCCAGGGCCTCCACCACCTCCAACACGGTGATCTCCCCGGGGGGACGGGCCAGGACGTAACCCCCACTGGCCCCCCTCACACTCCTCACCAACCCGGCCATACGCAGAAAGCGGAAGAGATGCTCCAGATACTTCTCTGAGACCCCCTGGCGCCTAGCCACCTCCCTGAGCTGAAGGGCACCCTTTCCATGGTACATGGCCAGCTCCACCATGGCCCTGAGACCGTAACGGGCTTTAGTCGAAAAAAACATGAAAAGCTCCTTTTACCTAAAAGTCTTTAACGATAGCCCCTGTGGGATA
>JALUVF010000091.1 GCA_027020915.1 bacterium | reverse complement strand
TCCACGGCTGCTGGCGGGACCTCATACAACGTTGGAGTGGGTAAGTAGAAACAGGATGGCTTCTCTGAGTTTGGTTCCTAATTCTCAGGAATCTCTCCTCCAGAAGGGGATCATAGTACCCCTTGTATTGAAACGAGTTCTTTTTTGTTAGATGGTGAGGCGTTGAAAAAGGTTAGAGAATTTGGTGAAGCTGCTTAACCAGTGTACCCTGGGAGTGCGAGCACACTAGTGGATGGTAGATATGGGGGTAGGGGCAAGGAAATTTTCCTTAAGGAAAACGTGGGAGTTGTGAGTCATGGATGATAGAGACGGTGATATGCTGCATCCTGTTTCACCCAGGCAGGGGAAGGAAGTTGATATCTACCGGGACAGGGTTCCTGCTGTGGATGAGCCTTATCCTTTTCCATACGGAGAATGGGAAGAGGAAGAGCTGGATATAAGGCAGTACCTTGCTGTGCTCCTCAGGAGGAAATGGGTTATTCTGGCCGTGGTTTCTGTGGTCCTCTTTACATCCGTTCTCTACGTGTTTACCCAGGTACCCCTCTATAAGGCCACGGCCACCGTGGAGATAAGTAGTGTGAAGCCCAATGTAACGCCTTTCAGGGACAGCTACGGGAGACCCCAGTATTGGTACCAGGCTCGGGATTTCATAGGGTCCCAGATCGATGTCCTTAAGAGCAGGGCCCTGGCTTTGAAGGTGGTGGAGAGGCTGGACCTGGAGAATCATCCCGAGTATTTCCAGGTGTCCAGGAAGAGATTTAGTTTTTTGAATCCTGTTACCCTGACCATGAAGGTGGTTGGGTGGGCAAGGAGGATGGTTGGCAGGGTGCTGAATGCCGTTTTCGCCACCCAGGAGAAGTCTCTTGCTCAGGGGGATGGCGAGAAAATGGGGTTCAAGGGGGCCCCCCTGAGCAAGAAGGAGCAGCTGGCCTTGATGATCAGAGGGAGGCTGGAGGCCAAGCCAATAAGGAAAGGCAGCAATGTTATTGCCATAAGTTTTGTATCTCCCCGTCCCGATGTGGCGGCCAGGATAGTGAATGCGACAGTGAAGGAGTTTGTCAGGCTGGATTTGGAGAGGAATATAGAGGCTGCCCGTCTGGGTAAGATGTACCTGGAGAAGGAGATAGCCAAGGTCCAGGCCAGATTGGAGGATTCCGAGGAGAAGCTCAACGATTTCGCAAAGAGAAATAACATAGTTTTCCTGAACAAGATCACTTCTACCGGCGAGGGAGAGGACCTGATCACGGCCAAGTTGGCAAATATCATAAACGATTTGAGCAAAATCCAGGCCAAGAGGTTACAGCTGGAATCCCTCTACCGGCAGAGCCTCAAGGACCCTGATTCTCTTTCCCAGGTGAGGAACGATGCCATGCTTTCGTCTTTGAAGCGGGAGCTGGCAGGCCTGGAATCCAAGTATGCCAATCTGTCGGCTACCTTTACCAGGGAATATCCCGCAGTGAAGAGTCTCATAAGCCAGATCAACGCTGTGAAAAAGGAAATAGCCAACGAGAAAAAGCGGGTCTTGGACTCCATCAAGGCCGAGTATATGGCTGTGTTAAAGCAGGAGGAGCTACTTAAGAAGTCTCTGGATAACCAGAAGAAAATGGCAAGTGAACTAAAAAGGAAAGCCATCGACTACAATATTTTGAAGAGGGAAGTGGAAACCAACAGGAAAATCTACGAGATGCTCCTTCAGAGGGCCAAAGAGATGGAGGTCGAGGCGGGGGCGGTGATAAGCAGTATCAAGCCGGTAGACTTTGCAGATGTGCCTTTTGCTCCTTTCTCCCCCCGGAAAGGCAGGGTCCTTTTGCTTTCCCTCATAGTGGGGCTCATGGCGGGGGTATTCCTGGCCTTCTTCCTGGAGTACCTGGACAATACCATCAAGACACCGGACGAAGTGGAGAGGCTTCTCCGGTTGCCCGTTCTTGGGGTGGTGCCCTCCATTTCCCTGAAAAAGAGGAGGAAAGACGAGAAGGCCGAAGGGGTCTTGATAGACTTTTATGCAGTTAACTCGCCCAAGTCCCCTGCCGCCGAGGCTTTCAGGATGGTGAGGACCTCTCTCATGCTGGCGGCTGCTGGTCAGCCTCCCAAAGCGGTGTTGGTCACATCCCCTCAGGCTGGGGGAGGGAAGACCCTGGTAGCCTTGAATGTGGCTTTGGCCTATGCCCAGATGGAGTCCAAGGTGATTCTCCTGGACTGCGACCTGAGGAGGGCCAGGCTTCACAGGGTGTTGGACGTTAAGGCCAACCCGGGCCTCTC
>JALUVF010000090.1 GCA_027020915.1 bacterium | reverse complement strand
ACTCACCAGGAAGGGTATGGAACCCCTGCCCGGACAGGCGGAAGAAGAGATGGAGCCTCGCCCCGACAAGCCCTCCAGGCCACCCAGGGAAAGGGGGGAAAGGAGCGACAGGGGCAGGGGACCGTCGGGCAGGCCGCCCAGAAGAGACAACCGGGACCGAAGAAGGTAGAACGGTTCTAAGTTCAAAGTTCCAGGTTCAAGGTTCAAAGTTCAGACCTGGAACACTGAACGGTACTCAGAGAAACCCCGCCCTTTTGAGGGTATCCACGGAGAGGGCTCCCCTGTCCCTCCCCAGGAGGCGCTCCACGTACCGGGCAATGACGTCCACCTCCAGGTTCACCTTCTCCCCGGTCCTTCTGAACTGGAGGTTGGTGTGGGTGTAGGTATGGGGAATGACGGCCACGGTAAAGGAGTCCCCCTCCACCCTGCTCACCGTGAGGCTGATTCCGTCCAGGGCCACAGACCCCTTCTCAGCCACGTAAGGGGCCAGATGGGAGGGAAGGGAGAAACGAAAGAGATAGAACTCTCCCTCTCTCCTCACCTCCAGGAGGGTCACGGTACCGTCCACATGGCCCAGAACCAGATGACCGTCCAGGGCATCCCCCACCCTCAAGGCCTGTTCCAGGTTCACTACCCCTCCGGGTTTGAGCCCTCCCAGGTTGGTTTTAGCCAGGGTCTCAGGGGAGACCTCCATAACAACCCTCCCGGGCCCCACCTCCACCACCGTGAGACAGGCTCCGTTGACGGCCACGCTGTCTCCCACCTGCAGGGGACGCTCCCTCCGAGTCTCCACGGACACTTCCAGCCTCACTCCCCCTGCCATGGAGGCCACGGAAACCACCCTGCCCAACTCCCTTATGAGTCCGGTAAACACTGATCTCTCCTGGGAAAAGGTTCCTTGACACCCTACAATCCCCAGGTATACTTTTTCAAGAGCGCCCCCGTAGCTCAGTAGGATAGAGCAACGGCCTCCGGAGCCGTGCGTCGGGTGTTCGAATCACCCCGGGGGCGCCAGTTCTCAAGCTCCGTCCTCACTCCGTTAAGAGAGGATAAACAGGGAGGATTAAATGATCAACAGAATCATGGGGTTATTTTCCAAGGATCTGGCCGTGGACCTGGGCACGGCCAACACCCTGGTTTACGTTAGGGGCAAGGGCATCATCCTGAGAGAGCCCTCGGTGGTGGCGGTGGAGAAGAGCAAGAGCCAGGTCCTGGCCGTGGGGGAGGAAGCCAAGAGGATGCTGGGCAGGACCCCGGGCAACATCGTGGCCATCCGTCCCCTGAGAGACGGGGTCATCACCGACTTCGAAGTGACGGAGGCCATGCTCAACTACTTCATCCGCAAGGTCCACAACCGCCGGGGCTTCGTCAGGCCCCGGGTGGTCATAGCCATTCCTTCGGGCATCACCCAGGTGGAGAAGCGGGCCGTGAAAGACTCGGCAGAATCGGCGGGGTCCCGGGAGATATACTTAATCGAGCAACCCATGGCAGCGGCCATTGGAGCGGGTCTCCCCGTCCAGGAGCCCGTAGGCAACATGGTGGTGGACATAGGGGGCGGCACCACGGAGGTGGCCGTCATAGCCCTTTCGGGCATCGTCTACAGCCACTCTCTCAGGGTGGCCGGAGACGAGATGGACGAGGCCATCATCTCCTACATCAAGAAGAAACACAACCTGCTCATCGGAGAGCGCACCGCCGAGCGGGTGAAAATCGAGCTGGGGTCCGCCTACCCCATCCAGGATCTGGAGGACGGCTCCATGGAAGTGAAGGGCCGGGACCTGAGGGAAGGAGTGCCCAAGGTGATCGAGGTGACAGCCCAGGAGATAAGAGAGGCTCTCCAGGGACCCGTCAACGAGATCCTCACCTCCATAAAGGAAGCCCTGGAAAAGGTCCCTCCCGAACTCTCCGCAGACCTGGCCGAGCGGGGCATAATCCTGGCAGGGGGAGGAGCCCTTCTCAAGGGACTGGACCTCCTCATCTCGGAGTACACGGGGTTACCCGCCATCCAGGCCGAAGACCCCCTCACCGCCGTGGCTCGAGGGGCAGGGAAAGTGCTGGAGGAACTGGAGCTACTCAAAAAGGTCTCCATAGCCTGAAAGGAAGGGGCCATTGGGAGAAAAGAGGATCAGGCTCACCGTCTTCTTCTTCCTCTTTTTCCTCTCCCTGGCGGGTATCATGTCCGATATCAAAGGAGAAGCCATCCTCAAGGCCTTCCCTCCCCTGGAATGGACAGCAGGGAAGGTCTACCTCATTGCAGACACCATCAAAGAGAGAGGCAGGCAGGAGTTTGAACACCTCTATCTGAGCATCAAGGGCCACTTCGTATCGGCCAAGAGGCTCCGGGAAGAGAGCCTCGAAAAAGAACGCCTTCAAAAGAGGGTCCAGGAGCTCACAAGGCGGCTGGTCCTCTACCAGGAGGCTTACAAAGAGAACGAAAGGCTGAAGGCCCTGCTAAAGGTGAAGGAGAGGCTGGAGTACAAGACCGTAGGCACCTATGTCATAGGGGGTAACCCATCGCCGTGGTCCAACACCATCCTCATCAACGTGGGAAGAAAAGATGGAGTGGCCAAAGACGATCCTGTCCTCGACGAGTACGGAGTGGTGGGTAAGGTGACCGAGGTCTACGACGAGTGGAGCAAAGTGATTCTCATCACCGACCCCTCCTTTGCTGTCCACGTGGTGGACTCCAGAAGCGGAGTCATCGGCATTGTGAAGGGCGCCGGAAAGGAGTGGTGCACCCTGGAATACGTGGTGGCAGACAGGGATGTGAAACCGGGTGACCTCCTGGTGACCAGTGGTATAGCGAGGCTCTATCCCAAGGCCTACCCCGTGGGCACCGTGGAGGAGATCCGCAAGGAACCGGGAGCCCTCTTCATGAAGGCCCGGGTGAAACCCCTGGCCCGATTTTCCCGCATCTGCTACCTCCTGGTGGTCCTCTCCCAGAGGGAGAAATGATGCGCTGGAGCTGGAGGCAGACAACCCTGGCCCTGTTCATGGCCCTGGCCGCCAACGGCCTCCAGAGCCTCCTCTCTCCCATGTGGCACTACTCCCGGCCCTTCATGGACTTCCCCCTGCTGGTCACCATCTTCTACGCCAGCCTTTATCCCTCCACAGGGGCCCTTCTCATGGGCTGGACCACGGGGCTCTTCCAGGACCTCTTCTCGGGCAACGCCCTGGGGGTGAACGCCCTGGCCAAGCTGGTGGTGGCCTACCTGGTCATCTACCTCAACGAAAAGCTGGAAGTCCAAGACTTTCTACCCGTCCAGATAGCCCTCCTGGTCCTCTATGTCGCCATTGATGGGTGCATAGGCTATCTGGGTGTCACCCAGTTCCTTCAGAAAACCTGGCAGGGCGGCATCTTCAGCCCCAACTTTCTCTTCTCCATGCTCATCAACCCCCTGACCTACCTGGTGCTCTTCCACTTCCCCGCCAGGAGAATGAGGAGGAAGACCCTTGGAACGGGTGGCTAAGCCCTACTTCTGCCCTTTTTGTGGAGGCACCAACCTCCTGGCAGCCGAACCCACAGAGATACAGGCCGAAGAAGAGCTGTGGATCATCTATCACTGGATATGCGAGGACTGCGGGGAGTACTTTGACAAGGTGGTCATCATTCCTGAGCCGGGAGAACCCCCTCTCCAGAAAGACTACTGGGACTAACAACAAAGACAGGTCTAGGTTAAGGTTAAGGCTGAGCACCCCTTTCCTCAACCTTGACCTCAACCTCAGCCTGGTCCTCTAGTTGAGGGTGACAAACCTATTCCAGACGGGTATGCTTTGGGCCTGAAAGTCCAGAAAAGAGGAGGCAAAGGGCAAGTGGACATCTCCCTGGTGATCCCTGTCTACAACGAGGAGGAGAACCTAGAGCCTCTGTACCGGAAGATCAAAGAGGTTATGGAGCCTCTGGAAAAGGAATACGAGGTGATCTTCGTGGACGACGGGTCCCAGGACCAGAGCCCCCAGATCCTGGACTCCCTGGCCCGGGAAGACCCCCGGGTGAAGGTCATCCACTTCAGGAGAAACTTCGGCCAGACGGCAGCCCTGGCGGCGGGATTCGACCTGGCCCAGGGAGAAGTGGTGATCACCATGGATGCAGACCTCCAGAACGACCCCGCTGACATCCCCAGACTCCTGGCCAAGATGGATGAAGGCTACGACGTGGTGAGTGGATGGCGCAGGGACCGCAAAGACCCCTACGTCAGCCGTATCCTCCCCTCCACCATGGCCAACTGGCTCATATCCAAGGTGACAGGGGTGGAACTCCACGATTACGGATGCACCCTCAAGGCCTACAGCCGGGAGGTGGTCAAAGGACTCAATCTCTATGGAGAGCTCCACCGGTTCCTCCCCGCCCTGGCAAGCTGGATGGGAGTGAAGATCGCCGAGATTCCCGTGAACCACCATCCCCGGCGCTTCGGCAAGTCCAAGTACGGCCTCACCCGCACCTTCAGGGTGATCCTGGATCTCATCCTGGTCCAGTTTCTCCTGCGCTACTCCACGAGACCCATCAGGATCTTTGGAGGGGGAGGGCTCTTGTCCCTCTTCCTGGGCCTCATCCTGGGTTCCTATCTGACAGTGGTGAAGCTCTTCTTCCATCATCGTATAGGAAACCGCCCCCTCCTCATCCTGGCAGTCCTCCTCATCATACTGGGCATCCAGCTCCTCTCCCTGGGCATCCTGGGAGAGTTTCTCACCCGCATCTACTATGAAGGGCAAAACAAGAAACCCTACGTGATAAAGTACACTGCCCCGCCCCAGGAGGGGAGTTGAAAGGCAAGTCGCTCACATTGGTGGTCCTTGTCACCCTGGTACTCCTGGGTATCATCCTGTCCCAGATGGACTACAAAGTGGTGGGGCTCTTCCTCAAGAAGGCCTCACCCCTGGTCATCCTTCTCTCCTTCGCCATCTATACCTTCACCTACCTCCTGAGGGCCATAAGATGGCGGATCCTCCTGGGCTTACCCATCTCCACTTCCTCCCTCTTCCACATTGTGTGTCTCCACACCCTGGCCAACAACCTCTTTCCTTTCAGGACGGGAGAGCTCACCTTCCCCTACTTTCTCGGCAGATTCCACAAGGTTCAGCTCCCCTCGGCCTTCTCCAGCCTCTTTCTGGCCCGGGTCTCGGACATGCTGGCCCTGGGAAGTCTCTTTCTGGCAGGGTTGGTGGCCGTGGGATTCCCGGGAGAGAAGACCCTGGCCCTGGTGGTCCCCGCCCTCATGGCCATCCTCTTCTTCTCCCCCAAGCTGCTGGCCAGGATCCTCCCCCTCATCCAGAAGTGTTCAAGGTTCAAGATTCGAGGCTGGAGGCTCCAGCGCAAGGCCCAGGGCTCCGAACCACCTCCATCCCTGGGGTCCCTGGAATCTTTCTCCCAAGAGATCCAGGAGCAATGGAAGGGCAGGAGAATGGCCATGGCCAACCTCCTCTCCCTGGTCATATGGGGAGTGAAGTTCCTGGCCTTCTACCTCCTGGCCCTGGAAATGACCAGGCCCCTGGGCTACCCCCTCAGCTACTGGAAGGTGGTGGTGGGCACATCGGCCTCGGAACTGACAACGGTACTCCCCATCCACTCCATAGGAGGCGTGGGCACCTACGAGGCGGGATGGACGGGAGCCTTCATTCTCATGGGCATGGCCAGGGGAGAAGCCGTGGCCACAGCCTTCCTCTTCCACATGACCCTGCTCCTCTTCTCCGTGGTCCTGGGCCTACCCGCCTATCTCATGATTCCCCTGAGAGGGAAGAGAGGATGTAAGACTCCAGCCTCTCAACAGGAGGGGGAAGGGTCCTCTTGCTCTTCTTCACCAGATAAAAGGTGCGACTGAGATCCAGCCCCTGGACTCTGAAGGTCTTGATGATGCCGCAGTGGACTTCATCCTCCACGGCCCTGGGAGAGATGATGGCCGCCCCTATGCACGCCTTCACCCCCTCTTTCAAGGCCGTGGTGGAGCCCAACTCCGCCACCACGGGGAGAGTGGCCAGATTCACCTTCGCCTGCCTCAGGGCATCCTCGAAGGTCCTTCGGGTTCCCGATTCCTCCTCCCTCAGGATGAGGGGTATGTTGCGCAAATCCCGGAGGGTCACCCCATCCCTCTGGGCCAGGGGATGGGAAGCACAAAAGGCCAGGACCAGCTCCTCCCGACAGAGGGGAACAAAGGAGATGCCCTTCTCCTCGGCCTTGCCCCCCACGACTCCCAGGGGATAGGCGCCCCTGACCACCTCCTTTATCACCCTCCCCGTATCGGATATGTTGAGGCTCACCTTCACCTTGGGATGGCGCCGTTGAAACTCGGCCAGGATGGGAGGCAGGAGGTACTCCCCGGGTATGGTGCTGGCGGCCATATCGAAACTACCCGCCAGCTCTCCCAGATAATGGTGAACATCCTGAACGGCCCTATCCCTCAAGGCTATAATCCTTCTGGCATACTTATAGAGGATCTCCCCCGCTGGGGTGGGCACCACCTCTTTACCCAGACGATCCAGAAGACGGGTGCCCAAGACCTCTTCCAGGCTCTGGACGTGGACGCTAACCGTGGGCTGGGAGAGAAAGAGCCTCTCGGCGGCCCGGGAGAAACTCCTGGCCTCCACCACCTGGACAAAGGCTTCAAGTTGCTTGATATCCATACTCACCCCCAATACCGAGGCTAAGGCTGAGGTCAAGGCCAGGAACGGTTCCATGTTCAAAGTTCAAAGTTGCAGAACCTGGAGACTCCAACCTGGAAGGTTGAACCTTGAACTTTGAACCTCCCCTAACCTCGACCTGTCACCTTCCCCTGGCCTTTCTCACGTTCCCTACCCTGCGGGTGATCCCTTTGGAGTCCAGAAACTCCAGATAGGGCACGGCATACTTCCTGGAGATCCCCAGGAGGTCCTTGAACTCCCCCACGGTGATCTCCCCCTTCTGGGCCAGGGCATGCTGGACCTTCATCACCATCTCCATGGCCCACCGCCGCTCCAGAAGGATCTCCCGGGAAACACGCACCAGGTCTCCCCTCTCTAAAAGGAGCTTCACCAGGGCCCTGCCCTTCTGGGGAGGAATTGCCCCCCTCTTGAAGACCTCCTCCTCGGAAGGAGGCGTCCACCCCCCTCTGTCAAACTCCTGGAGGATGAATTTCAGCCACTCCTCCTCCCGGGGGGAAAGGGAAGGCCCGGAAGCCTTGAGGGACATTCCCTCGGAGGAAAGGGAGATCTTTCCGTCCCCCGCCACCTCCTCCACCAGGGCATCAAAGACCTTTTGGTCCATCTCTCCCATGCGGGCCTGGATCTCCTCCCGGGAGACGTGGAGGCGCAGGGGGTTCTCCTGGAAGTAGGCCAGGACCGTGCGCTCCAGACGCCTCTTGAGGGAGACCACCGCCTCCCTGTGGAAGTACCTGCCTCCCAGGGGAAGGGCCTTGCCCTTGAGCAACACCTCCCTGAACACCTCCTCCACGGGTACCCCCCGGCCGGTCTTCAAAAAGGCCTCCCGGGGAGTGAGTCCCCTGTCCCCGGCCCACAGGAGAAAGAACTCCAGGCGCTTCCAATCAGGCATACCTCTGAGAGCGACCAGTTGATGGTGGAGCTGCCCGCGCCTCACGGACCTGGAAGAGGGATTGCTGTCCAGGATACGGCCTCCCCCAATGGTCTCCACTGGAGAGAAAGAACGCACCACCAAAGGATCTCCCGGAGCCACCACCACGGGCTCCTCCAGGTGAATCCTCACCAGGGTCTCCTCTCCGGGATTGAGGACCTCCCGGTCCAGGAGTTTCACCCTCCCCATGGTCTCTGCAGTGCCCCAGTGGAAGCGCACCCGGGCCCAGTTCTTCAAAGGACGGGCCCGGGGCAACAGGGAGAGGCTGGCATCCACGAACTCCGAGGGGACAAAGGCTCCGGGAGAGACCAGTACGTCCCCCCTTTCCAACTCTTCCTTGCCCACCCCCGCCAGGTTCATGGCCGCCCGGTCCCCGGGTCCCACCTCCTCCACGTCCCTGCCGTGCACCTGGAGCCCCCTCACCCTCACGGAGAGCCCCCGGGGCAATACCTCCAGGGTGTCCCCCACCCCGGCCCGGCCCGAATGGACCGTACCTGTCACCACGGTGCCGAACCCCCTGATGGTGAAGACCCGATCCACGGGCATCCTGAAGGTGATCCCCGGGCTCCTTTCGGGCACCCCGTGGCACAGGGCCTCGAGTTCCCTGGCCAACTCCTCCAGTCCCTGGCCCGTCACCGCCGATGTAGCCACAATGGGCGCTCCCTCCAGGAAGCTCCCCTTCAAAAACTCCCGGACATCGCTGGTCACCATCTCCAGCCAGTCCCCGTCCACCAAGTCAACTTTGGTGAGGGCCACCAGCCCCCTCTCAACCCCCAGAAACCGGCATATGGCCAGGTGTTCCCGGGTCTGGGGCATCACACCCTCGTCGGCGGCGATCACCATGAGAACCAGGTCTATCCCCGAAGCCCCCGCCACCATGTTCTTGACGAATCGCTCGTGGCCGGGCACGTCCACAATGCTCACCCTCAAGTCGGGGGAGAGATCCAGGTGGGCGAACCCCAGGTCAATGGTGATGCCCCTCTCCTTCTCCTCCCTGAGCCTGTCGGTGTCTATGCCCGTCAGGGCCTTCACCAGCTGGGTCTTCCCGTGATCGATGTGTCCCGCCGTGCCTATCACCACCCGCTTCACGCCAAACTCCTCCCCAAGGAATCCAACATGGGACCCATGTCCTCTTCCCTCACCGTCCTCATATCCAGGAGAAAGGCCTCGTCCTTTATGCGGCCTATGACCGGGGGATACCCCCGCCGGGCCCTCTCCTCAATCTCTGAAGCCGCAAGACCGGCATGGATCAAGGCCACGGCCGCCGTGGGCATCTCCGCCAGGGGCAGGGCCCCTCCCCCTACATAGGAGACATCCTCTATCACCCTCACGGAGAAGCTGGAGGGCAACCTCTCCTCCAGTACCCCCTTCACCCGGCAGGCCCGCTCCTTAAGGACCTCCAGGGATGTGGCCAGGAAGGCCATGGTGGGCAGTCTCCGGGCCAGGGTCTCGGGCTCCATGTAGAGACGCAAAGTGGCCTCCAGACCCGCCAGGGTGAGCTTGTCTATCCTCAGGGCCCTGTTCAGGGGATGCCTCCTCACCCTCTCGATGATCCCCTCCTCCCCAAGGACGATACCCGCCTGGGGACCTCCCAGGAGCTTGTCCCCGCTGAAGGAGAGGACACTCACCCCCGCCTTCAGGCTCTCCTGGACGGTGGGCTCGTGGGGCAACCCGTAAGCCCTGAGATCCACCAGGCTTCCCGAACCCAGGTCCTCATAGACGGGGACGCCCGCCTCCCTACCCAGGGCCACCAGATCCTTCAATGGCACCGACTGGGTGAAACCTAAAATACGGTAGTTGCTGGGGTGGACCTTCAAAAGGAGGGCCGTATCATCGTTGATGGCCTCTGCATAATCCCCCAGATGGGTCTTGTTGGTGGTGCCCACCTCCCTCAAAACGGCCCCCGAGGCGGCCATGACCTCTGGAATCCTGAAACTCCCCCCGATCTCGATGAGCTCCCCCCGGGAAACCACCACCTCTCTTCCCCGAGCCAGGGCCGCCAGGACCAGAAGCACGGCGGCGGCGTTGTTGTTCACCACCATGGCCGCCGGGGCCCCCGTCACCTTCTTGAGGATGTCCACCACGTGGACATATCGCAGGCCCCTCTCCCCCCTCTCCAGGTGGTACTCCAGGTTGGAGTAGTTGAGGGCCACCTCCTCCATCTGGCGCCACACTTCCCGGGACAAGAGGGCCCTGCCCAGGTTGGTGTGGAGGACCACCCCCGTGGCGTTTATCACCCTGCGAAGGCTGGGTGAAGCCAGCTCCTCCATGCGCTCCTCCAGCTCATCCACCATGGACTCCCCGTCCACCAGGCGAGGACCAGCCTCTCCTGCCAAAATCCGGGCCCTTCGCTCATCCAGGAGCTTACGAACAGCCTCCACCACCAGCCACCGGGGGTAGCTCCCCAGGAGGGCCTCCACCCGAGGATGTTCCAGGAGAAGGTCCACCTTGGGAATGGACCGCAGAAGCCTCTGCCTGTCCGGTCTCTCCGTCATAGAAAATATTTATAGCGGCTGGGAGACCCCAAGGCAACAGGCATAAAAAAGGCCCCGGGCAATGCCCGGGGCCTCGACAGGTTCAAACCAGAAACCCGCTAATCACCTACAACCCAGCCCCAGAGAGATCTCTTCCGTGGAAGTGCCGGAGTTGGCATCGACGAGCTCGGACTCTATGTCACCCCCGGACTCCGGGGTGAAGAGAA
>JALUVF010000089.1 GCA_027020915.1 bacterium | reverse complement strand
AACGCCCCAGGCAAGAATAAAAGAACCGGGTTTTTTCCCATTCCCACCCTACCGAGCAAGGCCATCAACTAGACCCACCGGGGATGGGTATCTATCGAGACAGAAACCACAGGGGACCAAGTCCGGGTGGTGATCCGAACACAGGTCCCCCGGAAAAGATCTAACCGAGAGAAAAAGTACCACCCATCCTGGTGGATGGCAGAAAACAACAGCGGGTTTTCCCACAGGCTAGACGATTCCCCTCTCCCTCAGTTCCCTGAGTCTCTCCTTTCCGTAGCCCAGGAACCTGGCATAGATGTGGGCATTGTCGGCCCCGGGTTTTTTGCAGGTCCACTTGATCCTGGGAGGGGTGAGGGACATGCGGGGCACGGAGTTCTGGAGAGTCACCTCGCCTTCAGGGGTCCTGAACCTCCGGAAGGCCCCCCTGTCCCACCAGTTCTCCTCGTGGAGCACCTCCCTGGTTGTGCTCACGGGACCCACCACCACGGCCGCCCCCGGGCCCTGCACCTTTTGGATATAGGCGTTCACCATCTGGAAGATCTCCCTGGAGGTGTACTGGGTGCTCCACTCCTCCAGAATGGCGTGAAGGGCCCTCTCGTTCTCCAACTGGACCCGGGCAGATCCCGAAGAGAAGCGGGGGTCCTCGGCCAGATGGGGCCTGCCTATAATGTGGCAAAGGGTCCTGAAAGCGTCTTCGTTGTAGGCCGCCAGGAAGGTGTAACCGTCCTTTGTCTTTATGTAAGTGTAGGGAAAGACCGCCTTGTCCAGGTTGCCCACCCGTTCCCTCTTCTTGCCGTGCATATGGTACCAGGTGATGTTGTAGTCCACGAAGCGCATGAGCCCTTCGGCAGGGGAAAGGTCTATGAACTGCCCCTCTCCCCTCCGCCCCCTGTAGAAGAGGGCCGCCATGACGGAAAAGGCCCCCCACATCCCTCCGGCATACCAGGCCAGCCAGTTTCCCGCCTTGGTAGGTACACCGAAAGGCCCTTCGGTCTCTCCCGTCACATTCACCACACCGGAGAGGGCCTGCTCACACACGTCACAGGGGGGCATGGGACCTTCTTCATTCCAGCTCACCAGGGAGAGTTGAATAAGCCCTGGGTTGATACGGGCCAGCTCCCGGTATTCCAGGGAATTAGCCTCTCTCGCCCCGGGAGGGAGATTCTCCACCAGGACGTCCACCCGGGAGATGAGCCCATCCAGAAGGGCCCTTCCCTCGGGTCTCTTCCAATCCAGGGTGATGAAATGTTTGTTCCTCCCCTCCACCCAGAAGGGTAGCCCCGTTCCCTCCACCGTGAGGCCCCGGGGGCTCCATTCCCGGGACTCCTCTCCTCCAGGAGGCTCCACCTTGATCACCTCGGCACCCCACTCTCCCAGGAAGGAGGTGGTCACCATGGCAGGGAAGGAGTTTTCGCTTATATCCAGAACCCTGATACCCTCCAGGGCCTCGGGTTTGCCGTAATCTTTCATGGGATCCAGGTTCTCCAGACACCAGGTCTTCCAGTCCATGGACGGCCTCCTAAAAATTCTCCCTGTCTCCATCCCATCCGTCCGGGGGCATGGCTCCGGGGCGCTCCAGCCACCCGCCTATCACACCCGTTTCCTCCAGGGTCTTGATCTCTTCCTCTGTGAGCCCCAGGACACCCTTCAAGACCAGCTCGTTGTGGAATCCCACAGGCCTGGGAAACCACTTCATTCTGGGAGGGGTATGCTCCATTTTGGGCGCGGGCCCATAATCCACCACCTCGCCGTAAAGGGGGTCATCCAGGCTCCATATGGCCCTCCTCTCCCTCAGCCGGAGGGAGTGGTACTGATGGCCGGCATCCATGACCACAGAAGCGGAGAAGCCCCAGGAAGCGGCATCCCTTTCCACCTCTTCCCGGGAGAGATCAGCCAGCTTCTCTTCCAGCCTTCTCTGGGCCACGGAAGGATCCACTCCCTCGTCCAGTCCAAGCCACTCATAAAGGGCCTTCCTGCCCTCCCCGGTGGAATAACCCACGGCCACCAGGCCATCCCGGCAGGGGTAGATGCCCGTGGGGGGAAAGAGAGGATCCCGGTTCCCCTCCCTCCCCCTGTCCTCCCCGGTGAGGGAGACAAAGGCCCAGGTCCAGTCCATGGTCCTGATGAGGGACTCAGCTTGGGAGACGTCTATAAACTGGCCCCGGCCGGAGCGTTCCCGGTAATTGAGGGCGGCCATGATGGCCATGGCCGAAAGGAGGGCCCCCGTGTAATCCCCTATCCAGATGCCCAGCTTCAGGGGAGGCCTGCCC
>JALUVF010000088.1 GCA_027020915.1 bacterium | reverse complement strand
ATACCAAAAAGGAGAGGCGGTAGCCCTCTTTCCCAGCCTCTTCTGCCGTCACTGTCTCTACTGTACCCGGGGCCTCACCAACCTCTGCATCAACAAGAGGTCCATAGGCTACGCCGTGGACGGGGGCTTTGCCCAGTACATGGCGGTGGCCCCGGAGATGGTGGAGGAAGGGGCCGTGGTGAAGCTCCACGGCGGGGTCCACTGGCCCAGCCGGGCCCTCATCGAGCCCCTGGCATGCGTCCTCCACTCCGTGGCCACGGCGGGAAGGGGAGGAGCCTTCTTCATCCTGGGAGGAGGCCCCATGGGTCTCATGCACCTCCTGGTCCTTCTGAAAGATGGGGCCGGGGAGATCTTCCTGGCGGAACGCAACCCCCATCGGGCAGAAATGGCCAGGAGGCTGGGGGATGGGAAGGTGGTGGTCTTCAACCCCCAAGAATCAGGACTCAGAGCCTATCTGGGAGAGGAAAGGGTGGACGGGGCCTTCTTTTGCGCCCGGGCCCCGGAACTGGTGGAGGAGGGACTGGCCATACTGCGCAAGGGGGGCACCCTGAACCTCTTTGCAGGGTACCCCGGAGAGGCCAGGATCTCCCTGGAACCCAACCTCCTCCACTACGGGGAGAGGGTCCTCACGGGGACCCACAGCACCACCCTCTCCTTCTTTAAAGAGGCTGCCCTCATGGTGGAGGAGAGGGAGATAGACCTCTCCTCCCTGGTCACCCACACCTTCCCCCTGGAGGCTTGGGATCGGGCCTTCCACACCTATGCAACGGGAGAGGGGCTCAAAGTGGTCTTCACACCCCACGGTGAGTCCTGCTAAACTGCCACAAAAAGGGAGACCGGGATGATGAAGGGAAAAGTGCTGATCATGGCCCTCCTTCTCATGCTCATCCCCTCCATGGCCCAGGGGGAGGAGGTGCCCCAAGGAGGGGAGACCGTAAAGATCGGCACCCTCATTCCCCTCACAGGGTGGGGGGCACCTTACGGCGAGAGGCTTCAAAAGGCATACTCCTTGGCCGTGGAGGAGATCAACGCAAAGGGGGGAATCGGGGGGAGAAGGCTGGAGCTGGTGATAAAGGATTCCCAGGGCAAACCCGTGAGGGCCGTCAAGGAGGCAAGGGCCCTCATAGATGGGGATGGAGTCCTGGCCCTGGTGGGAGGGTGGTCCAGTGACATAGCCTGGGCGGTGGCCCAGGTGGCCCAGGAGAAGAAGGTGCCCTATCTCCTGGATCATCCGTCCTGGGACAGGCTCACCCGGCAGGGTTTCCAGTACCTCTTTCGCCTCCAGCCCACCTGGGGCATGTATCCCCGGGCCCTGGAAGACTTCCTATTGGAGGTGGTCTATCCCCAGGAGAACAGGCCATTGAGGGTGGCCTACCTCTACATAGACAACCCCTTCGCCCAGTCGGTTTGGGAATACGGCCTGAAACCCTTCTTCAAGAGCCACAGGAACCAGTTCGAGCTGGTCACCGTGGAGCCCTACCAGGGAGTGGCCCTGGACTTCCGCCTCCTATTACTGAAGGTGAAGGCCACCCATCCCGATGTGGTGATCTTCACCTCCTTCCTGAGGGATGCCGTGCTCCTGGCCAGAGAGGCCAGGGAAGTGGGAATATCCCCCCTCCTCTTCTCGGGAGTGGCAGGGGGCCATTCTGTCAAAGAGTTCATAGAAGGGGCCCGGGAGGCAGGAGAGGGCTACTTCACCTCGGCCCCATGGAGGGGAGACCCTTCGTCACCCCAGTGGAAAGAATGGGTCCAGAGATGGGAAGAGAGGTACGGAGAACCCCCTGGGGAGATGGAGGCCGAGGCCTACTCCGCCATATACGTACTGGCCCAGGCCCTGGAAGAGGTGAAGAGCTGGAACGATCCGGAGACGGCACGCCAGGAACTCACCCGGGCCCTGGCCCAAACCGACATGGAAACCGTCTTCGGGCATGTAAAGTTCCAGGACTTTAACGGCTACACCCACCAGAACAGGGCCTCCCAGATGACAGCCCTCTACCAGTGGCAGGAGGGCCAGCTCTACCAGGTCTGGCCCCCCTCTGTAGCGGAAAGACCCTTCATCTACCCATACAACTACCTGCCCCTCCAGGGCTCCATGGACCAGAATCCAGAGAAGGAAGGAGGTCAACAACCATGAAGAGATCTTTAACCATCCCCACCATAGTGCTCCTGGCAACCCTCCTCGTTCCCCGGGTCTTTGCCTCTGCCAAGGTCCAGGAAGGGGGCCTCACCCCCGATGAAAGGAACACCGTGGAGATATACCAGAAGGTGGCCAAGGCTGTGGTCCACATCCAGTGCCTCAAGGCGGGAAACCCCAAGAGCAAGCCCTTCCCCTCTCCCGCCGTGGGTTCG
>JALUVF010000087.1 GCA_027020915.1 bacterium | reverse complement strand
GTCGGGGTCCATCTCCTGGTCGTTACCCAGGATCACTATGGAGCATGATTTGATGTCCCGTCTCTCCACCCGGGAGGGGATGCCGTAGCCGTAGGCCACGTGGCCCTTGCCCACAATGACCACCATCTGGGTCTGGGGCCTGTCCTTTAGGTAGTCCACAATGGACTGGGCCATGCCCTCGTCCCAGAGGATCTGGGACTGATAGAAGGTCTCGAAGTCCTTCACGTCTTTCAGGCTGTTTCCGTGGGCCTGGAAGACCTTCTTCAAATACTGACGATAACTCTCGTTGGAGAGATCCAGGTTCCGGGGGATCTCCTTCTTCTCCTCGGGAGTGAGGGACTTGAGCCCTTCTTTTGCCACCTTGCGGGTGATCTCTTTGGGTATGTTCAGGGCTACAATGGGGAGGTGGTGGGCTTTGGCATAGTCTATTATGGGCTTGTAGAGTTTATAGTCGTAGCCCCATCGGGAGTAGTACTCCGTTCCTTTGAGGAACTGGCCCAGGTCTATCTTGCCCGCCAGGTACTGATCTATCACTTTCTGGAAAGGCTTCTGGAAGGCCTCCATGCCTATGGCCACTCTGTGGCCGTGGTTCACCAGCCACCTGATGATCCCCAGTTGGGCCAGGTGTTGACCGTAGTCGGGATGCTCTTCGCCCAGGAAGATGACCCGGGCAGGAGAGAGACCCCTGGCCACCTGGTCTAAGGAGAGGAGCCCTTTCAGGTTCACCCCCACCGTCTTGTTTCTCATGGGGATCGCCATGCCTCTCTGAAACGGGGGTTTCTCCATCTTGACCAGTCTTCCCCGGGCCGTGGCCAGGATCTGGTAGGCTCCAAGGTGGGGGAGCTTGACCAGGAATCTTTGGGTCTCCTGGGGAGAGGAGCTTCTTATCCATGTGACGGTGACATCCTGATGGTAGGGGTTCTCCTGGACCTCCAGGTAGAGGCCGGCCCCCTGGGGAGGAGGGTGGAAGAGATAGGGGAAGCTCCCGGGGGGATCTCCCATAAACACCAGGTTCACCCGGGTATCCCGGGGAGAGATGAGATGGGGAGCCACTTCTTTATAGCCCTTTCGGGATAGAAAGGCCTTGAGGGGGGCGTAGGCCGGGGAATCTCCCCCCACCATGTAACCGCCTTTCCCCAGGAGTCGGGCCACCAGGGGAGGGTATTCGGGGGGTGAGAGGCGGCGCATCACGTCGTAATCGGGGTCTATGAGGATTCTCCTGGGCTTTCCCTCTACCTTTGCCTCAAGCTCGGCTTTTTGCTTTTCCATGGTGAGAGTGAGCCTCTTTTCTCCTGTAGGGGTGACCACCTTCAGAGGTACCTGGATGGGAAAGAGGGGACCTTCCTGAACCATGGAGATGTGTATGAGATACTCGCCCTTCTTTGTGGCCCTGGCTGTGCGGACCCTGGCTTTCAGCCGGGGCACTCCTCTCTTTTGGAGCCATACTGAGAAAAAGGTCCGGAGGTTCCTGCCCGATGCCTTCTCCATGAGCCTCTCTATCTCCTGCCATCCGGCCCTCTTGAACAGGTAACTCTTGTAGAGATCTGTGATGGCTGTAAAGAAGGCCCTGTCTCCCAGCTCTCTTCTCAGCATGTGGAAGACCATGGCTCCCTTTCCGTACCCGATGGCCTGGGAGGCGGCGTCGTATCTGCCCTGGAACCGGGCCAGGGGGAACTCCTTCTCAGGGGTGACATAGGCCTGGTAGTTGGCCAGGAGGCGGTGGCGGTATCGCCAGCCTTCCCCCTTCTTTTCGGCCATGCGCTCGTCGGCCAAGTAGCTCACCAGGCCTTCGCACCAGTTGCCTCCTTTCACGTAGACCCCATTGCCGAACCAGTTGTGGAGGATCTCATGGGGCAGGGATGTGGTGAGGATGAAGGGCAGGCGGATGACGTGACGACCCAGGAGGGTGAAGGTGGGGAAGGCATACCCCGTTTCCATGATGGGATTCACCACGGCGGCCAGGCGCCGGTAGGGATAGGTCCCTATGAGGTTGTTGTACTCCTTCAGATATCGGGCCATGGCCAGGAGGTAGCGCTGGGCCAGGTTTTCATCCTCTTCCAGGAGATAGACGGCCAGGGTGACCCCCTGGACCCTGGCCCTGAAGACCCTGTAGGGGGCGGCTACCAGAGGCATGTTATCCGTGGGATGGGGGAAGACGAAGGAGTAGCCTGTGGCTCTTTTGTTTTTGATAAGCACCACCTTTTCCCCCGCTGATACGGGTACCAGGCCCTGGGGCAGGGTGACCCGGAGGCTGTACATGGCCAGTCCCTCGGGCCGGGGGAACCAGTCCCCTGGAAGGACGATGCCCTCTTTTCCTATGTAGCTACCCGAGGCTATGTAGGGATAGGTGGCCGAAAAGGTCAGGGAGAGGG